>PWKH01000077.1 GCA_003559765.1 Spirochaetaceae bacterium | reverse complement strand
TTCAGAGTGGAAAAAATCACAAAGCATTAATTGATTTATGACAGTATTATCCCCGCAATGACCGCGCAGCATCCGATAAGCAGGGCCAGCAGGTCGATGAAGCCTGCCTTGAATACCCTCTGCGGCATGCTGCCGGTGAAGCCCCTGGCTTCCAGGGCGAGGCTGATCTCCTCCGCCTTGACCAGGAGGATTTCGAAAATCTGCAGGAGAAAGGAGACAGTATATCCCAGGGGATATCGGCGCGGACTGTCTCCTCTGGCTGAACGGGCATCCTTCACCTCCCGGATGCTGTCAAAAATCATAGGAATAAATGCAAGGGTCAGCAGCAGTCTGGCGGCAAGTATGCCGGCGAGTTTCGGGGACAGGTGGCCGACATACCATGCGGCAGCTGCGGCGGCATCATCTGCGGCGGTGGTATCCATCAGCACCAGTCCCAGGGATACAATGATGAAAAACCGGAGAGTGAGCACGCCGGCCTCATCAGCTCCGGCACTGAGAAATCTGCCGAGGAAAATAATCCCTCCCAGAAAGAGAAATACCCGAAGCTCCCGGGCATAGGAGGTAAGGGGAATACGGATGATGATCATAAGCAGCAGAGACAGTACCCCGGGTATGATCAGAGCCTGAAATGAATAGAACACCATGGCAAAGCTCTGCACCAGCAGAAACAGCAGCTTGATCCGAGGATCAATGCGGTGCACTGGAGTATCAGCATCCCGGTAGTGAAATACTAATCCTTCAGCCATGTCATCTCCTCAAGGGGGATACGCCCAAGGGGGATGCGGACCCCGCATTCCTCCGCCAGGGGGGCAACGGTATCACAGGGGCCGACTGCCCTGATTCTCCCTGCATCCATCAGCATGAGCCGGTCGGCATGGGCAAGAACTTTATCGAGCTCATGGGTGACCAGAATGATCGTATGTCCCTGCTCCTTGAGCATCACGATCTTTTCAAGCACCTGAATCACCCCGGGATAATCCAGGTTGGCGAAGGGCTCATCCAGCGCAAGGATCATCGGGTCCATTACCAGCACGCCGGCAATAGTGAGGCGGCGTTTTTCCCCGCCCGAAAGCGTTCTGGGTCGTTGCCGGGCATGGGACGTCAGATCCAGCGTTTCCATGGCATCCCGGGTCCGCCGGGTGATTTCTTCTGCCGGCAGCCTGAGGTTCTCCAGCCCGAAGGCGATATCCTTCTCCACGGTCTGCCCGACGATCTGACTTTCTGCATCCTGAAACACCAGGCCTACGGCATGTCTGTCCCGGGACTCCATGGGTCTGCCCTGCATGGTGATGCTTCCGGAAAAAGGACGGTAAAGCCCCTTGAGACACCGCAGCAGCACCGTCTTGCCGGAACCGTTTTTCCCTGAGATAACCAGCAGCTCCCCCGCCCCGACGGAGAAGCTGATCCGGTCAAGGGCGCGGTATCCGCCGGGAAACTGAAAAGAAAGGTCCTGTACATCCAGCAGAGCCATAGCTTATCCTTCTGTTCCCGAAAAAAGAAATTCATCAATACGGGGACGGAACTGCTTCGTCACAATCACTGCGGCAATAAGCTTCAGCACATCACCGATGAGAAAGGGAATTACTCCGGCGGCAAGGGCTTCAGTCCAGCCGATGCCCAGGAGAAATTTCAGCCACGGTACTCCGAAGAGATAGAATATCACCGAAGCGACGAGTCCGCCGAGGACAACCGGAAGAAGCGAAGTGAACTCCCGGTGCTCCCGCTGGTAGTCGGTGAAGCAGCCGGCAATGAATGCGGCAGGAATTGCTCCGATGATATATCCTCCGGTAGGCCCGAGCAGATGTCCGATGCCCCCGGTGCCGCCGGAGAACACCGGCAGCCCGACTGCTCCCAGGAGTACATAGAACAGCGCTGCTGAAACTCCGATAACCCGTCCGCCCAGCAGCCCGGCGAGCAGAATAAACAGCGTCTGCAGGGTGACCGGCACCACTCCCAGGGGAATAATGATATACGCACCTGCGGCAATCAGTGCGGCAAACAGAGCGGTAAAGACCGTGGTTTTGATTTGCATGATGATAAACTCCGTGTGAGATTTCCTTGATAGTAGTAGAAACCTCCAGGAGGGTCAAGATTCGGTAATTTTGTGAAATTTTAGCTCTGGTCAGCAGGGTATGAATTGTATGAGATCCATACAGAATTACTAAATATCCTACACATTTCCGGATAGAATTGACGGCTTGTCCTCTTGACAGCTGAGCAGAGTTAATTATAATGCAGAGAATAAAAATAAAAAAATCCATAGTATAGTAAAAGGTTCTATCCTAAAACAATAATGACGGAGTGACTGAGTGGCAAAGATAACATCAATGCTGGCCGGTTTAGTGAAAAGAAAGAACCTTTCAAAGGATGCAGTACAAGTGGAAATCCGCAACTACTGCGGAGAACGGGTTCTGGTCAGCCGGGAGGATCGTGATTCCCGGTACAGTGAGTCCTGCTACGTGCAGCACAACCAGGTGTTTATTTGGGAGGTATCCCCGGAAGTGCTGATGTACTTCTGGAATCGGAATGATATGATCGGAGAGTTTCAGGTTCCGAAGAAGTCTGCTGTAGTAGAGCTTCAGCCCGGGGGACAGATGCAGATTTTATAAAAATCCGGCATATTCAGTAACTCGGTGCAGTTGTTTTATGTTTACTGGGTTATAGAAAAAAGTGAACGAGGAGCTGAATATGCCGAAGGGTCTCTCAATTTTTACTTCTCTTGTACGGAAAGCACGGGGTCAGACAGGGGTGAACGTCATTGTGACCAATGTAAGCGGTAAACGCCTGACGCTCAGTGCAGAGGACGGCGGCTCAAGGATGTCTGAAACGGTTTCTGTAAATCATGACCAGATGTATGAGTCGTTTTTCCACCCGAAATCGATGCTGTATTTCTGGCAGCAGAATAAACTCATCGGTGAGTGTCAGCTCCCCCCCCAGCATGCCACAGTGCATATCCGAATCGGCCCCGGCGGAGCAGTGGAGTTTCAGTAGTGCGCTTCTGCCGCTACTGGGTAAGATAATCCTTCTGCGCATCGGTGAGAACGTCAATTGATGCACCGAGGGAGGAGAGCTTCAGCTCTGCCACCTCCGCATTTATCTCATCTGGGACATCGTAAACTTCCGGAGCGAGACGGTTGTTCAGGATATATACCGCAGAGAGCGCCTGCAGGGCGAAGGACATATCCATGATTTCTGCAGGATGTCCGTCCCCGGAAGCAAGGTTCACCAGCCTGCCTTCGGCAAGAAGGTATACCTTTTTGCCGCCGAAGCGGTATTCAGCAATGTTCTTCCGCACTTCCCTGACGCTGTCGCACTGAGCTTTGAATCCCTTCACATCAACTTCCACGTCAAAATGACCGGCATTGCATAAAATTGCTCCGTCCTTCAGCAGATGAGCATCTTCAGCGGTTATGATTTCATTACAGCCGGTCACGGTTATGAAGATGTCCCCCAGGGGGAGGGCCTGCTTCATCGGCATGACCTGAAATCCGTCCATGTAGGCCTCAAGGGCTTTCACCGGGTCAACTTCGGTGACGATCACCTGCGCCCCCAGTCCCTTCGCGCGCATGGCAACTCCCTTGCCGCACCATCCGTATCCGGCGACTACGGCGGTCTTTCCTGCAACGGTCAGATTCGTAGTCTGCATGATCCCGGTCCACACAGACTGGCCGGTGCCGTAGCGGTTGTCAAAGAGGCATTTGCACAGCGCATCGTTTACCGAGATCATGGGCAGGAGCAGCTCCCCCCGTGCAGCCCTGCTGCGCAGCCGAAGCACCCCCGTGGTAGTCTCCTCGCAGCCTCCGACAATGGAATCGGCCAGATGGGGATAGGAGGCATGGACCATCTCCACCACATCGCCGCCGTCATCAAGGATGATATCCGGTGAGGCGGTAATCAGGGAGCGGATGTATGCATCGTATTCCTCATCACTGCAGTTGTAGCGGGCATAGACATGGATGCCCCGTTCCTTCAGCGCTTCAGCCACGTCGTCCTGGGTGGAGAGGGGATTGCTTCCGGCAAGAAAGACCTCCGCTCCTCCGCTTTTCAGTACTTCGCACAGCCGGCCGGTCTTTGCCTCCAGATGGATGCACACAGCAATCGTTTTTCCTGCAAAGGGCTGCTGCCGGATGAACCGGTTCTCTATTTCCTGAAGGATCGGCATATGAGGCCGAACCCAGTCAAGTTTATTTCTTCCGCTTTCTATCACGAATGCACTCCTTACTGCGTTTCTTTTGTTAGAATATCCGGGAATCCCTGAGGCATGTCAATAGCTACAGCCCTTTGAACACCCGGGGAAGCATGATTACCCGAGTCCCCTGGGTTTCCAGAGACTTGAGTTCATCCTCGGTGACGGGAATTCCCTTGATGGAGAGCCTGCCCTTCTCATCCTTGTGCACGATCACCGTCTCCCGGTCATCCTTCAGCCCGGCAATAGCCTGATCAAAGGGAGGGCGGAGGATTCCTGCCTCGGTGATGATGCCTGTGACCAGGTCATTGGGAGTAACGTCGAAGGCGGGATTGTAGACCTCCATGGAAGACGGTGCAACATAGGCTCCCTCAATCCTGAGTATTTCATCGGCCTCCCGCTGTTCGATGGGAATGTCAGCTCCGGTGGGAGTGTCGAAATCGATGGTGGAAACCGGGCAGGCGCTGTAGAAGGGGACATGATAGCGGCTGCAGAGCACCGCAAGCATGAAGGTGCCGATCTTGTTGCACACATCGCCGTTTGCAGCCACCCGGTCAGCCCCCAGAATAACGCAGTCGATTGTCC
>PWKH01000130.1 GCA_003559765.1 Spirochaetaceae bacterium | reverse complement strand
CTTCAGGAAACAACAACAAAAAGCGTGCACCGTTTAGCCGGCAGGTTTGCTGCACTGTTCTCAGGCGATGTTATGAGACCGGCTGTCGTTCGTTATGTTTTCCGGCCTGGAACAGCATCCAAAGTCAGCGTCATGCGACATACACGAACGAGGACATGCAGAAACAGCAGAAGACCGCAGATATCCTGTGCTTAGACCAGCCCTCGGTCGTTAAAGCTCAGGCCGCTTCAAATTTCAATTTTCCCAAAACCCATTGAGTGTGATTCAGCTTGTTCTGAGAAATGTCGGGACTGGACATGCAGTTTCACTGGACGCGGGAACATAACCGAGGAGAGACAGGTTTCATGCATAAGTCAGCATGTACATGGTATTTCCTGCTCTTCCGGGATCCGGTTCACCAGCCGGGCTGCAGACTGATGAATGCTCTGAACAACGGGCTCGGTTTAATACGGTACAGTCCTTGAGACTTTGGCTGTCCCTTCGGGCGCTGCTCGACTTCCAGCAGGCCCTTGGTGCACAGTCCCCGCAGGATGAACTTGCTGTATGCTTCGATAAACTTTTCAGCGGATTCATACATCCCGGTAAGCACTAAGTGATGATGATGCAGCTTCAGAATTTCAATTGCCAGGGAGCGTACAAATATCTGCTGATCACTATGGTAGACCAGGATGTAGAACGTGTAGTTCATCACCATCGGACCCATGGTGCTGAAGGCTGTCTCGAACAGATCAGTGAAATATTCACCTATGCCGCTGGAGAAAACCTGTGAAGCAACTGTTTCCCCGGAATACTCCGCAACCAGATCCAGGGTCCTGAACGATTCATCGAGGATAAATATTTCACTCATAAACAGCGGGAAAAAAAAGGCCCTTCGGCTGGCCGGAGGAGGTACGGGAAAATCATTGAGCTCAAATGCCCTGTCTTCAGGAGTAAACTCCAGTGAAGGATGGTTCCTCTCTGCCATCTCGTCTCCTTTGGAGAGCACCTGTTCAAAGGACTCCTGATCAATTCCCAGATCGCTGCAGCGTTTTGCAATATCAACGGTGGTGCCGTAGTGTCTCGCTTCATTCACCTCCCGCAGCAGGCGATTGAACTTCTCCAGGCTTGGGTCTTCAGCTTCCTGTGTATCCGCCGCATCAAAATCTTCGCTGAATCTGTGCCAGGGGATATGAAACCGCGGCAGCTTCAAAGATGTTGCGTAGACGGTCGGAGAGATCCGGTATGTCGGCCAGGTCTGCTCCGAATTTCCCAGGTCAAACCGGCAGGATAGTGCTGAAACAAGTATCTGGTAGTCATGCATGGTTGAGGCGGTAATGCACAGCTCATCAGTATCGGGATCGATATAGATATAGGGCGTGAACATGCTCATCCGTTCCCAGGGGTCCTCAGGGTCCTGGCATTCCAGGGGAGGAGCCGAAGCAAGCTCCTCATCAGGACCTTCATAGGTCATCCTGAGTATGCCTGAGTCTGAAGAGTCGATCTCCCACACTCCAGGCAGCTGCGTATCTCCGATGCCCATGAGCTGAAATTCCCTCCAAAGGAGATACCCCCTCTGCTTCCGGAACTTGATCGGGGGGATGGTGCTCACATCATCAAGGCTGAAAAAATCGATAAAGTGCCGGTTGATGACTCCGGTAAGTCCACCGGAGGCAAATTCATCGGCATCCAGACCGTTGCAGTAATACAGGATGTCATCGGTTTTTACTGATGCATAGTTATGGATAATACCGCTGGTCTGCCAGCAGGACCCGTTGAAAAACAGCAGGGCGATAAAGGTTACATCCTGGTCCACGCTGCTGCGCAGGATATTGGAGGTCCCCGGTGAGTACAGCAGCATCGGCTCTTCGGTTTCTTCTAGAAGATCCTCAATATACAGAAATCCTCCGCCTTCTCTGCGAATGACCCGGTAGGCGGTCCACTGCATCGGACAGGAGAGCAGTCCCCGGAGCATCCGGGCTGACTCACCGCTGAGTTCATCCCGATAGTTCTTCAGGAATTTTCTTATCTGATCGGGGCTGGACAGCAGATATCCAGCAGCCAGGGCTTCTGCCTGCAGGGGGTACCAACTGTCAGGATAGGTGCTGCCGGGATCATCTTCCCGTCTCAGCAGCGCCTGCATGGTCTGATGAATCATCTTTGATTTTGCGGCCTGCTGAGGCAGCATCGGTTCAATTTCCTCCAGACAGCTGGACCAGAGGGCGCATGTTTTCAGAATCTGATCTGTATGCTTCATATCTGTCTATACCAGAATCGGGGGTATTTTACAAGTGGCAGCAATGGTTCGCTGCGGCATTGATACACCTGTTGGACGCGAACGCCCGTTTGACCTTATCCAGGGATATACATAATTTTTATGTATATCCTGCATGAATGGAGGAACACGATATGACAGAACTCTTTGCCGATACGGTTCGTGAATATGTGCGTCTGCGGGATTTTGACGGGCTGAAGCAGTATCTGCATGACTTCTCTGCCCATGAAATCATTGAGGGGCTGTTTCAGTGCCGGGATACCGATCAGCCGGTGGTGTTTCGGCTGCTTTCAAAAGACATGGCTGTCAGGGTGTTTGACATCATGGATCCGGCCATGCAGGGGGAAATTATTGAATCGCTCACCAGCAAAAAGGCTGCTGACCTGCTGGGAGTTCTGGATCCGGTGGATCAGGTGCGGCTGTTTGACGAGATGCCCGCTGCGGTGTCAAAACGGCTGCTGGGGATGCTTCCTGCAGAACAGCGGAACTACGTTTCAAGGCTGATGGGCTATGAGGACGGCATGGTAGGACGGGTGATGTCTCCGGTCTTTGTGGACGTGAAAAAGGACATCACCGTCAGGGAAGCAATCAAGAAGCTCCGGGCGAAAACCCAGGGAAGCGATGAGCTGTTTCACTCCATCTATGTCACCGATGAGACCCGCCGGCTTATCGGGGTGATTCATATCAGCAGGCTGATTACTGCTCCTGCGGATGTTTCGGTTGCTGAACTGCTGGAGGACGGGGAATGTGAGTCGGTCACAGCTTCGGAGGATGAGGAACAGGCGGCAAGGCTGATGCAGCGGCTCAACGTAGTTGATCTGCCCGTAGTGGACGGAGAACATCGGCTCATCGGCGTGCTCAATGCTGAAGATGCCATGGACGTGATCAGCGAAGAGGTTACCGACGACATGTACGACAAAGTCGGTCTGCTCGATATTGCCAAGCTGGAATCAGACCGAAGCTACCATCTGCTTCACGGCGGCTTTTTCCATGCCGTTGCCGTGGGGGTTCCCTTTCTGCTGATCACCCTGCTGGGGGCATGCTGGCAGGAGCGGTGATCCAGGCCTTTGAGGAGGTGCTGGAGGCAGTGGTCGCCACAGCGTTGTTCATCCCGGTCATCATGGATATGGGGGGCAACGTCGGGACTCAGTCATCCACCATATTTACCCGGGGGGTGGTCCTCGGGCATATCAATCTGAAGTATTTTATCAGGCACTGGGGAAAGGAGATTCTCAACGGAGCCGGAATGGGGCTGATCTTCGAACTCATCGGAGGAGGCTTTGCTGCTCTCTGGCAGGGACTGCCGGAGCTCGGTCTGGCGGTGGGAGTCTCTATGCTCCTGACCATTATCTTGGGGATTGCCCTGGGCTTTCTGGTTCCCTTCATCCTGATTAAACTGGGTTTTGACCAGACCGCAGGGGCGGATCCGTTCATCACCACCGTCAAGGACATGAGCTCACTGCTGATTTATTTTTCCAGTGCCTCACTTTTTCTGCCGCATGTGATCGGGGGGTAGTTTGCTATATATAATATTTCGTCGATTATATATGAAAATGCTTGCTATCTCATCTGCCTTGTGTTACCATTTCAGAACAAAATGCTGCATATTCCATGACTGATCTGCCCGGAAAAACACTACTGCAGGAATATGTATCAGATGAACCTAAACAATCCAATACAATGAGGAGCAAGCTCATGAGTACCAATCGAATACAGAAGGACGGTCTGCTGAAACTGCTGCAGATCAAGGATTCAGATATCAGGCTGATTTCCCTGAAGCAGGGATTTGAGGCAGTAGATAAGGGCATCCATTCCGGAGGAGCCTTTTCCGCGGTCATACCGCTGGTATCCCTCTACTACGGGGGAACCATGAACTACCGGGTAGAGGAGCCCACGGCGGCCGATCAGGACATGTTTGTCCTGAGCAAGGGTCATGCCGTAGCCGCGATGGCGAGCATCTATGCAGATCTCGGGTATTTTTCCAAGGATGTGCTGGTAAACTCTCGATCTCGGGAAAGCATTCTCAACGGCCACCCCGGACCGGTGCTGCCGGGGGTGCATATTCCCACCGGCCCGCTGGGGCAGGGATGCTGTACTGCCCAGGGGTTTGCCCTGGCGGGAGCTCAGGACGACGCCTTTGATGTGTACAGCCTGCTTGGGGACGGAGAACTGCAGGAAGGGGTAGCCTGGGAGGCGATCATGCATGCCGGGCATGCGAAGCTTGACAATCTCTGTTTTATGGTGGACCGCAACCGCGGCCAGCTTGACCGCTCCGACATGATGATACTTCCCATGGACCGGCTGGAGCAGCAGTTTGCCGCCTTCGGGTGGAAGGTGCTCTCCGTCGACGCTCAGCAGTATGAACCGGTGGTTGATGCGCTTCGGGAGTTCAAGGAAGCTCCCCGGGACGGCAGGCCGACGGTGATTATCTGCAACACCCGCAAGGGATTCGGGGCCTTTTCCAGTTTTCTTAACAATCACAAGATCACCCTGAAGGCCGATATCATGGAACATGAGACGGCGCAGCAGCAGCTGCTGCGGGATAAGCGGGAAGCGGACTT
>PWKH01000046.1 GCA_003559765.1 Spirochaetaceae bacterium | reverse complement strand
GGCATCCTACCAGCTAAAACTGCAGTGTGTAAATACGGCAGATGAGTCACCGACGATAATTATCGCCTTTTTTCTCTTCTCCACGACAGATAGCCCTGCAGCACCAGGGCTATGACTGCGGCCGCGTAGGGCCCCGCCATAAAAAGGGATGAGGGAAGATCAAATCTTCCCTGGGCTGCATTCGATGCGAGTTCAGCGCCTCCGAAGAGCAGGGCTGCTGCCAGGACGCCTCCGGGGCTGCGTCTTCCCAGGTAGATGGCAGCCAGGGCAATCCATCCCCTTCCTGCGGAGACGTTGGGAACATAGGACCGCAGGCCGAAGGTAAGCAGCGCCCCTGCAGCTCCGCAGGCGAATCCTGAGACTGCAAAGGCGGTGATCCGGGTCCTGAAGGGGGATATCCCGCGGATTTGCGCAACATGGGGGTGGTAGCCCAGCGCCCGCACCCTCAGTCCAAGGGGGGTGAGTGCGAGGATATACCAGAGAACAAGCACGAGCAGGAATGAGACCGCCATAGGCAGGGGAATGCCGAGGAGATTCGGCTGAGGGGGAAACTGAGCAGAACGGAGCACGCCCCGGGTGCCGAATATAACTGAAGAGATGGTAGCAATGAGCCCCGGCACCATGAGGTTGAGTCCCAGTCCGGTGACGAAGATATTTGCCCGGGTCTTCAAAGCTGCGGCGAACACCCCCGCAGCCAGAAGCGCGCCGACCAGGGCTGCAGCAAAAAATCCCAGGAGAACACTTTGGCTGTAGACGCTTACCAGGAAGGCAGTGAACGCACCGGCGAGAATCAGGGATTCCAGTGCGATGTTCAGGGTGCCGGCAAGGTCGGTCATCAGTCCGCCGAAGGCGGCAAGCAGTACCGGCAGGGTATACTGCACCATAGCCCAGATCACAGCAGTTCCTCCTTTCGGTTTGACGTGAACACCTTCATGGTGACCATAATCAGGATGATTCCTCGGATCATCAGTCCGAGATCATAGGTGACCGATGCTCCGGCCATGGCTGCGGAGATGCCGATTTCGATAAAGGCGATCAGCACAGCAGCCGCAGCAGCGGCGGCGGGACTGAGCCCGGCGATGAGCGCTACGGCGATTCCGTTCCACCCCAATCCCGCGGTGAATCCCTGGATGCCCCGGAAATGGATTCCCAGCAGCGCTACTCCTCCGGCAAGGCCGTAAAGACCGCCGCTGAGGGCGATGGGAAGCAGGGCGTAGGTCTTTTCCCTGATCCCGGCAAAGCGGATGCAGGCAGGGTTTTCCCCGTAGATTCTCAGCCGGTACCCTCTGACCGATCGGTTCAGCCACAGATGAGCGGCAAGGGCCGTCGTCAGGGCAATGAACACTCCGGTATGAAGCGGAGAGGGGGGGAGTATCTGCTGCAGCGTATAAACTTCCGGAAGCCGGGGAGTGGCTATGAGAAAGCTCTCCTCATCCCGCAGGGGGCCGCTGATGAGATAATCGCAGATATACACCAGAGTACTGGAAATAAGATAGGTGGAGATCAGCTCATGGATCGAAAAGCGGTACTTGAGCCATCCGGAAAACAGTGCGATGAAGAACCCGGCAGCGGCGGCAGCCAGCAGCAGCAGGGGAGTGCCGAGATTGCCGGGAAGCGCCGGAAGCAGCAGTCCTGCTGAAAGGGCGCTTACCGCTCCGCAGTATACCTGTCCCTCGCCGCCGAGGTTGAAGGCGCCTCCCCGGAATGCAAGGGCGGCACCTGTGCCGGCAATGGTCAGCAGGGAGGCCGAAGCGAGAAAACTCCCGAAGGAATAGAGATTGCGGAAGGGACCGCTGAAGAATCCCCGTACTGAGGCGGCTGGTTCCGGACTGAGCAGAATCAGCAGCAGGGTGGTAACCAGCAGAATGGATGCGGACACGGCGGCTTTTGCCTTCATAGGCGGCTCCTTTCACCGAGAATCACCTCGCCGACGTCAGATGCAGTGACGTCAGCTGACGGGGCAGTGCGGACCAGTCTCCCGTGGTAGAACATGGCAATCCGGTCGCTGTGTTCCAGCGCTACATCGGTCTCTGATGTGATCAGCAGCACTGAACCCTCCCGCTTCTTTATTTCCTGGAGCTGTTCGAAGAGGAATTCCTGGGTGCGGACATCCAGCCCCCAGGTGATTTCACAGGCAATCAGCAGCCTCGGACGATCCGCAAGTTCTCGTGCGGCAATCAGCTTCTGGATGTTCCCTCCGGACAGGGAGAGCAGACTGTCCTTGTGATTTCCCTGGATTGCAAAGGAATGAATCAAAGATTCAGTAAATCTGCGTACCTGCCTGCTGCTCATGAGACCGGGAATTTTCCCTTCGGTAAGTTTCGAGTGTGCATGGAGCACTGCATTTTCCTCCACTGTACTGTAGACGGCTGCTGCCGAAAGCAGACGGTTTGAGGGAACATAGGCAAACTGCCGGCGGCGTATTTCAGCCAGACTGCGCGGATAGGTCCGTCCGCCGTCACAGGTAATTGCTCCGCCTGAAAGTTCCGGTGGAGTTGATCCCGGGTCAGGCACGAAGGAAGTTAAAAGAGCTTCCAGGGTGAGCAGCCCGTGCTCCTTGATCCCGACGCAGGCAAGGATTTCCCCGGGATGCACCGAAAGGGATACGGACTTCAGGGTAGAGGGATTGTCGACATCCCCCTTCGTGCTGACTTGATCCAGGGAGAGTACGGGGTTTCTTCGGACTGCACCATGGACCCTTCGGGACGGTTTGGGGGCGCCGGGGGTGAACTCCGGCGGGAGGCCCATCATCAGCCGGGTAGCCCCCTGAATATCGATGGATTCCGGGAGAAAGGTGCCCATGGAGCGTCCCCTTCTGAGGATGGTGATTCTTGAGGCAACGGCGAAGGCGGCGGCAATGTTGTGGGTCACCACGGCCAGGGCTTTCCCCTCCTGAGCCAGGGTCTCGGCAATTTCCTGGAAGGAAACCGGGGGATCTCCGCTGAAAAGCGAATGGGGTTCATCGAATATCAGCACCTGGGCATTGCGGAGCAGAATGGACAGCAGAGCTGTGGTCTGAACGGCGTTGCTGTCCAGCTTGGCTGCCTGCTCATGATAGGGAACTGAGATCCCGTATCTGCTGCTCAGGCGGTCAACAGCGGCGCGGAGCGAGCGGTTCCTGCCTACTCTGCCCAGCAGCCCGCACTGCTCAGCCCCAAGAATGATGTTTTCCCAGACTGTCAGCTCCCGGATGCAGTTTGACTGCTGGTGAATCATTCCCACTCCCTGCATCAGAGAATCATGGGGAGAGGAAAACGAGCAGGGGGCTCCGTGCATATACAGCTGTCCTGAATCAGGGGTCTGATCCCCGGTAAGGATGCGCATCAGGGTGGATTTCCCTGCTCCGTTCTCCCCGAGGATGCAGTGGATTTCGCCGGCATGCAGATCAAGGCTGATGTCATCGCATGCCTGCACATGATTGCTTTCATAGACCTTTGCGATGCTGCGGCATGACAAAACCGGCGTTGAGCTGTCCACTGCTGACTCCTTCTTCGGCTACTTTGCCAGCTCTTCCATGCGGGAAATCAAAGCCCGGCGGATATCTTCGGGAACATGCTCCTCGAAGAGAGGATCATCGGTGATGAAGGTCACCATGCCCTCCTGCAGCCCTGCCTTGTCGGCGCTTCCGAAGGGAAGGGACCCTTCAATGGCCGCTTTCACCGTTTCATAGGTGGCGGTATCCTGCATGATTGCCGTAGAGCCGATCACCGTGCCCGGAGCTTCGTGGTACCCGCTGGTATCATACCATATGACATATGCGTCCCCTTCAATTGCGGCTTCCAGCACGCCGTAGTTGGCTCCGCCGGATATCGGCAGCAGCACATCAGCGCCCCCTGAAATGATCTCCCGGGCAAGCTCCTTGCCTCTTGATGCGTCATACCAGTTTCCCACAACCCTGAAGTCGACTTCAGTTCCCGGAGCCGCATCCTGTGCGCCTTCCCGGTATCCCGGCAGGATGGACTGGTTCATATCGGGGTATTCCTGGCCGGCCACCAGACCGATCTTCAGCTGCTCTCCGGCAAACTCCATAGTGCTGGAGGTAACCAGACCGGCAAAATATCCGGCAAGGTATGCCTGCTGGTACTGATCGTAGCGCAGAGTATAGATGCTGGGATTTCCCTCAAGATACCCGTCCATGAACACGAACTTCTGATCCGGAAAGCGCTGGGACACTTCGTTGACGATTTCAGGCATGGCCGGATTCGACGTCACGATCAGATCATGGTCTCCCTGAGCGGCGATGGAGGCGATCTTTCCGGGCCATTCGCCCTGGTTGGTCCCTCCTTCGATAATGTTTGCCCGGGCATGGTCGAACTCATCGGCTGCCCGCCGGGCTCCTTCAGCGAGCATCTCATAAATCGGGCTTCCTGCGGTGACGCCGGGGACAAACACGGCAATACGGTAGCTGTCATCAGGCGCTTCTGCCCGGCCTGCGGCTGCAATGCCCGCAGGTACGGTCAGTACCAGCAGCAGCGTGAGCGCTGCTGCAGACCATCGCTTTGATGTTCCGGAAAACTTCATACTTCCTCCTCGGGTGCGTCCTGCGCACCTGTTCAGTATTTGCGGTTCCCCGGGAGATTCTCTGTCATGATTTCATGCTTGCAGGCCGGAACGGACCCGCGGCAGGGTATGATCATTGACCTTCTTCTCCCATCCAGACTTGCACTGTCGGTACCGGAATTCCACCGGTTCCCCCTCCGAAGAGGTTTGCGGACTGTCACCGCCGGTCGGGATAACTCCCTCCCTTGAAGAAACTCATCTCAAGAGTAATCAGAGCCGAGGTTTCTGTCAAGTGTCCGCATCTGCGTTGACCTGACTGTGAGCAATATGGTATTCTCCAGCTATGAGCATCATTAAGCCAAACAAACTCGGTGTGATATCAGGGCCTGGGTCGGAGCGTTTCTCCCACAGGGTGCTTCGGCAGCTGCGAAAGCTGTACACAAAACGGTACCGGAAGCTTTCCTCCGCCCTGTCAAAGCGGCACGGCATGACCGAAGACGATATTCTTCATTTCGTCATGCTGATAGAGGATCTGAATTCCCGTAAGATCCCCCCCATGAAACCTGCGCAGACGTATCATGTGCCGAATTTTGAGATTCCCGTCAGATATACCCGGTTCGCCAACGGCGAGGTAAAGGCGGAAATTCAGCAGTCCGTCCGGGGACTGCGGGTGTTCATCATCCATGATGTAGCCAATGAATACCCCGTGACGGTTGCCGGAGAAGAGGAAGGCCGGGTGCTCTCGATCAACGACCATCTGATCATCCTGTTCGCCACGGTGAATGCCGTGATGGTGGCGGGGGCTGAGAGTGTGCAGCTGGTGCTGCCCACCTATCCCTATTCCCGGCAGCATAAGAAATCCAGCCGGGAAGCTCTGATGGCAAGCTGGTTCGGGCGGATCTGTGAATTCATGGGGGTTGAGCGGATCATCACCCTGGATATCCATTCCCGGGAAATTGAGAACAGTTTCAACACCCTGAAGCTGGAGAATCTTCATGCCAGCTACCAGATGCTGATACAGCTCAAGCGGCTGGTCAGTTTTCAGGATCCCAACCTGGTCGTCGTCAGCCCTGATACCGGAGCCATACTGCGGAACAAGTTCTACGCTGAAGCGCTCCATAAGCCCCTGGCCCTTCTCTACAAGGAGCGGGATTATTCGAAGGTCAGCAGGGACGCGAAAAATTCCAACATCAAGGTGATCAAGCTGCTCGGCGACGTGAAGGGCAAGACCGTGTTCATGTCCGATGATATGATCGGCACCGGCGGAACGCTGCTCAATGCGATGAAGGAAATCCATTCCCTGGGGGCAGAGAAGATCATCTGCGCTATCAGTCTGCCCTTCTTTAATAAAGATTCAATTGAACAGTTTGACGAGGCATACCGGGCGGGAATTTTTTACCGGATTATCGGAACCAATGCGGTGTACCACAATGAACGGCTCCTGCGGAAGGAGTGGTTCATCAATACCGATGTCACCGACCTCTTTGCCCGGATCATAGCGAGGCTTCACCACGGCCGGGCCCTCAGCCCACTGCTGGATAACAGAAAGTTCATCCAGAAATTAATTCATGACGACAGCAGTTCTGACAGCTGATATCGGCACATCCGCTCTTAAATGTGCCGTAATTGATTCCTCCGGAACATCCAGGGGGCAGGTGCGCATTCCCCTGGGGACTCATCTGGGAGCCCATCGGGCCCGCCAGTGGGAAGCGGCCTTCCTGAAGGGCGTGCAGGAGCTCGGCAGTCAGGCCTCGGAGGTGACAGCGGTGACCTTCAGCGGCAACGGTCCCTCTATCGTTCCGGTGGACTCCGGCGGGGAGCCCTGCGGTCCTGCGGTGCTGTGGAATGATCCCGGGATCGTCAAGGATCCCGAACTTCAGTCCCTCTTCCTGCCGGTGGTCCGAAGACTCCGGGAGTATGATTCCGCTGCGGTCAGATCCGCCCGATGGTTCTCCGGCTGCCCTGAGTATCTTGCAGGCCGGATTACCGGATCCTGGCGCACCTTTCTCCCTTCCGCGGAATTTGCATCCTACATCTGGAGCGAAGGCGAAATCCTCAGCTGCGGGTTTTCTCCTGAACGGTTCCCTCCGATGGCTGTCCTGGGAAGCAGGATCGGAGCGGTGCAGTCCTGGGTGTCCCGGATCTCCCCCCTGCCGAAGGGCATCCCTGTGTATGCAGGCGGTCCGGATTATATCATGGCGCTGCTCGGAACTGCCGTGACCGTGCCCGGCCGGGTATGCGACCGCACCGGAACTTCAGAAGCGCTGAATATCTGCATCGCACATGAGGATCTGCCCCAATCGAATACATCCGGCCTCAGGGTGCTTCCCCATGCAGTCGAAGGATGCCGCACCGCTGCGGTGCTGCTTCCCGATTCCGGAGCGCTGTTCCAGCAGATCCTTGCTTCGGCGGGGGCGCTGCGGCAGCCGGAGGAATTCACCCGGCGGCTGTTTTCCCACCAGATCCTTGATGAATCCTTTGATGAGGCGGTTCTCTCAGCGGTGAAGCTGCTGCAGTCAGGAGAATCCTTTGATGCATCCCGAATCCTGCAGCTGACCGGATCGGAGCCGGGACAGAACTGGGTGCTGGCCGGCCGGGTGCTGTCGGAGGCTCTGGGGTGTCTGCTTTGTGCGGGGCTTGAGCGGATAAAACAGCTGGGCTATCCCGTCCACGCAGTCCGGGTCAGCGGCGGTCAGATGAATTCCGGCTGGAACCGGCTGAAAGCGGACTTCCTGAGGCTTCCCCTGGAGATACCGGCAATCCGGGATGCTGAGCTTGCCGGGTGCGCGGCAGCCTGCTTTACCGGGTCCGGGCTCTTTTCAGATATTGCCGAAGCATCGGAATCGCTGTACTCCCTCGGAGAGACCATTCAACCTGATGCTGCCCGGTCGATGGTCCTTGCCCAGCGGATGGCTAGACTTTTTCCACGGCAGTTCCCTCAAAAACTGCCCTGAACGTTTCATGGTGCTTCGCAAATATCTCCACCAGCTTCGGATCGAAGGTTCTGCCCGACTCCTCGCTGATATGCTCCACCGCCTGCTCATGGCTCCATGCGTCCTTGTACTCCCGCTGAGAACGGAGGGCATCATACACATCTGCGAGGGTGACGATTCTTGCCTCCATGGGAATTTCCTCCCCCTTGAGTCCGTCGGGGTATCCCGTGCCGTCCCAGCGTTCGTGGTGATGCCGGGCAATCAGCCCTGCAGCCCGCAGGGTTGATACGCTGGAGAGGATATCATACCCGATCAGCGTATGGGTTTTCATGATTTCCTTTTCATACTTGGTGTAGGTATCAGGGCTCAGCAGAATCGTGTCGGACATTCCGACCTTGCCGATGTCATGGAAACTGCTGAACAGTGCAATGTCTTCACATTTCTGCCTGCTCATCCCCAGCTGTTCAGCCAGCAGCCGGGTATAAATGCTGATGCGCTTCATATGGGAGCCGGTGAAGTTGTGCCGCTTCTCGGCAAGATTTGCAATGGCTTCGTAGCACTGGATGCGGATCTGCCGTTCCTGGAGCTGAAGACGGTCCTCGGCATCGATCAGACGCTTGGCAACTTCAATATGGCTTTTCAGCACCCCCGGAGAAACCGGTTTTGTCTGGAAGCAGTGAGCTCCCATCTCAATCGCTTCGACCAAATCCTCTTCAGCGGTCCTGGAAGTGAACAAGATCACATAAATCAGGGGGGTCTTGTGCTTCAGCTCCTGGGCAATCTCGATGCCGGTGTATCCGTGCATCATCCAGTCAAGTATGGCAATCCGGGGCGGATTGCTGGACCGCAGGTGGTCCATTGCTTCGGTTCCGTCCCTGCAGCTGATCACCTCAAACCCCCAGGATTCAAGCTGCACCTTCAGAATAAAGCGCATTGACTGATCATCATCGGCTATTAATATCTTCATCTGCTCCTCACTGTGCTTCTGCAAACTGGGACAACTGAAGCAGCAGCTGATTTGCCGAGGCATCAAGCTGCCGGTACAGTTCCAGACATCGGGAAAAATTCTCCTCCCCTGCCGCCTGAAGCATTTGCTGGGCAAGAAAACTGCCCTGCTCCCCGCCTACATTGGCGAGACTTCCCTTCAGGGTATGGGCTATTTCATAGACGCGTCTGCCGTCCTCCCGCTGGATTTCCTGGGAGAGTTCGCCGAGATGACCGGGGATATCCTCATTGAGAATATCGAGGACCTGCTTAATCAGATCGATGTCGCTGCCGAAAAGCAGTTCAATCCGCTCTTTGCTGAAATCCGGTAATTCACCCATATATTTCACCTTGCTGTTCATAATCTACTTTTGATGACCCTTTTTGACAAGGTCTGTATCAAGGGGATATCCCCAATATGCGGCGAAGAGCACCTCGGCAGCCTCTTTTTGGGAAAACTCCTCGGGGCTGTAGAACAGCGAGGGGTCCCCTGCGGCCTGCCGGGCAATGACTGCTATATGTTCCGGTCGCATCACCGGAATGTTCCCGTCCGAAAGGATGTCCCTGAACCGGAGAGGGTGAGCGCCTTTGGTGAGGCGGTGAACCTCCCTGATGAAATCTCTGATCTGGCTGATCAGATGTATGCCCCGGGTCTCCTCAGCAAGGGAGTCATAGACACCCCTTCCGGCAACGGGGAGCAGCAGATCCGCCAGCAGCGGCATGCACCGATGACTGCTGTATTCAAGTCCGTAGGGCAGCAGTATGCTCATGCAGACTCCGTGGGGAATACCGCATACTGCCCCGGCGCTGTGGCCGAGGGTGTGTACCAGGCCCACCATCGAATTGGAGAATGCCGTTCCTGCCAGATGAGCGGCAACAGACAGCTGGAGCCGGGCGTGCTGATTCCGGGGTGAAGCCAGGATGCGGGGAAGATGGTGCACGATCAGTTCAGTCGCCCTGAGGGCGAGGCGGTCGCTGAGGGGGTTCTTCCCGAGGCTGATGTATGCCTCGACGGCGTGGGTCAGGGCATCGAGCCCTCCGGCAGCCTGCATGTCTGTCGGCAGGGTTTCGGTGAGCCGCGGATCAAGCACTGCAAGATCCGGCACCAGAGCCGGGGAAAGAAAGGAGCATGTTCTCCCTGTATCGGGGTCCTTCAGCACTGCGGTCTGGGTTGCCTCGCTTCCGCTGCCGGCGGTAGTGGGCAGCGCAATCAGCGGACGAAGCACTCCGGTGCGGTTCCATGCACCCTGCATCGGTCTCAGGGATTCACGATCCTGTGAAACGAGCAGGTTTACCCCCTTTGCCGTGTCGATGACTGAGCCGCCCCCGACTGCTACCAGAGAGTCGCACCCGCTGGAGCGGTACAGTTCGGCTGCGGCTTCCGCGGCAGTGAAATCCGGATCCGGCGCTATGCGGTCGAAAACTGCCGCAGGGGGAGCAGCTTCGCTGAGAAAGGAGATCACCAGAGAACTTGTCCCGGATGCGGCAACCTGCTGATCGGTAAGCACCATCGGGGCAGATATGCCCAAGCCGGCTGCCAGTTCCGGAAGGGTTTCGAGGGCCCGGGGACCGACGACGGTACGGCCCGGAGGGGTGAATCGGAAGAACTGCCGGGATTTCATGCTTCTGCTCCTGCGGTGTCGAACAGCCGGAGGATATCCCGGCCGTGGTGCTGATGGGAAAGTTCGGCGGTGCTCCGGGCCAGAGCAAGAATCTGGTCCGTTCTGCGGGGGAACCCGGCGGAGGGCACGAATTCATCGAGAAGCCTGAGGATTTCCCTGCTTCCCCCGACGGAGAATAAGAACCGGCCGCCGTGCTGATCCATCTGCGCGAGCAGCAGCGGAAGGAGGACAGCTGATGCTTCCGAGGGGAAGGTGAACCCGGAGGATGACAGGGCCTGACAGACCGAAGATACCGTTCCCGCACCGGTATTGCTGCGCACCAGCGCAGCCTCCAGCGCAGCTTCAGCCGCCGCATGTCGCGCCTGCAGACTGCGGAGCGGCTGCCGGGCGGCCTCCTGCAGCTGGCCGATCCCGGCTTCGGAAAAGCAGCAGCTTATGTCATGGGCCCGGTCCTGCTGCAGGGATTCAGTCAGCATCGTCAAAGCGGCCACCGCCGTGCGGGCGGTAAGTTCCGGAACTGCACGCGGGTAGGCTGAAGGGTCAAGGAACAGATAGTCCGGAAAGACTCCGGTATGCATATTCCCCGCCTCTGTGCAGTTCTGCAGGTCGGTCAGCACCATTGCCAGCGGCAGGCCTGATTGAAAAGCCAGCTGATGCGCTGCTCGGGCCGGAACGTTTCCCAGGGCGATGACGGCATCAGTATGTTCCTCAAGGCTGACGGCATCCTGCCGGAATACTACCGGAAAGAAAAGCATGCCGCAGTCGGCAAGCACATCAGTAACGCTTTTCATCAGCGAGGTCCCCTCCCGGTCAGGAGCATGGAGCACCGCCGGCCGGGAAATTCCCCGCTGGTGCAGGACGTAGGGAAGGTGGTCCAGGGCCTGAGCACCGATGAACATCTGGGAGCCGGCGTGAAAGCTGAAGGAAGACAGCTGCTGCACAGAACTCATGGACTGCCTCCGGGGGGTTTGAATATCAGGGTGCGGAACAGGACATGCAGACGCCGCCGATGCTTCTTCGGGGGTGATTCATAGCGCTTTACCGCCCGCAGGGCTATGCGCCTCGGCAGCAGATAAATCTCCGTCCGGTTCAGGATTCTCACCAGGGAGCACGCCAGGGCCAGTTCGCCTGAAGCGGTGATTCTTCCCTTGGAAGCGGCCGCAGCGGAGGATTCCCTGAAGGTAAACAGGGTGAACCCCAGAGCCGGAGCCTGAATCTCCATGTGCATATCCGCATCAGAGGTTTCCTGCGGAGGCAGAAGCCTCAGGGTGCCTGCTTCCGTTTTCCTCAGGGTAAATCCCGGGCCCTTCGGCCACACGGTGAGTTTCAGGGTGCAGTCCTCAGGAAGCCGGCTGACCTCCCGGCGGATATCAGGATCAATCCCCGATGCCGCCTGTACAGCCCGCCCGGTGATGAGAAAAAGCATGGAGAGATAAAACTGTCGGACCCGTCTGCTGCGGGGGAATGCCATCTGCGGCTCCTCATATTATGATGTAGTACCATTGTAAGGAGCCCTGGGATGATGTCAAGATCATAGTGACAAATCCCTCAGCTCTGTTATACTACAGCATATGTCTGATAACCGCTTCGTTCCGACATACAGCCGAATGATCCATGCCCGTGAACTGATTGCAGGAAAGGTGCACCGAACTCCCGTGATGACCTGCGGCTATGTTGACCGCATCACCGGAGGAACATGCTGCTTCAAACTGGAGAACTTCCAGAAGACCGGATCTTTCAAGGCACGGGGAGCAGCCTATGCGGTGGGAAGCCTTTCTGAAGCCGAGGCAGCCCGGGGAAGCGCTACCCACTCATCAGGGAATCATGCCCAGGCGCTCGCCTACGCCTCCGCGGTGCGGGGAATTCCGGCCCATATTGTCATGCCTGAAAACGCTTCCCGGGTGAAGATCGATGCAGTAAAAGGATACGGCGGAGTGATAAGCTTCTGCGGACCTACCCTGGCGGATCGGGAGGCGGAACTGTCCCGGGTGATATCCCGGACCGGGGCAGCCTTCATCCACCCCTATGATGACGGACGGATCATTGCCGCCCAGGGAAGCTGCGCCGCAGAGTTCCTTGAACAGACGGAGCATCTGGATATGGTGATAGCTCCCGTCGGCGGGGGAGGGCTGCTCTCGGGAACCAGCCTCTGGGCGTATTACCAGGGCGGAGAGACCGCGGTATTCGGAGCGGAGCCCGCCGGGGCGGACGATGCCCGCCGCTCCTTTGTCTCCGGCGCACTTGCCGGGAATATCAGGCCTGATACGATTGCCGACGGCCTGAGAACCCAGCTGAGTGAACTGACCTTCTCCGTCATCCGCCGGTATGCTGCAGATATCGTTCTGGTAACCGATGAGCAGATAGCCGAGGCCATGCGGCTGATTTGGGAGCGGATGAAAGTTGTTATCGAACCGTCTGCGGCAGTTCCTGTCGCGGCGGTGCTGTCCGGCAGCATTCCCTGCAGGAACAAGCGGATCGGTATTATTCTGTCAGGGGGCAACGTGGATGTGTCCGCATTGCCCTGGTCTGGAGGTTGAGATGTCGTTGTACATAACTGAACAGTGCATCGGGTGCGGCGCGTGTCTGCGCATCTGCCCAGTTGAAGCGGTAGCCGGAAAGCCTAAAAAACGGCATGAGATAGATTCCCAGCGGTGCATTGAATGCTCGGCCTGCGGGCGGGTTTGCCCCAGCGGATCGGTAGTTACGATACTCGGGGAAGTGATTGAGCAGCAGCCCCGATCCCAATGGGATATTCCCCATATTGATCCGAAGCAGTGCACCGGCTGCGGGGTCTGTGCGGAGACATGCCCGGCGGGGGTGCTGGAAATGGAGGAGGCAGAGGGAAGACGCATCGCCCAGGCGGTGCATCCTGGTTCCTGCGTCAGCTGCGAGTGGTGTCTGGACAACTGCATGTTTTCGGCCATCGAGATGAAGCCCCGCGGAACCGATGCAGTACGGCGGGAGATGCTGGAGTGATTGAGACCTGCGGACTGACTAACCGATATATTGAAATCGATCTTACCGCCCGGCAGTGGCGGGTGTTCACCATCACCCGGAGAGACTGCATGGAGTATCTCGGCGGCAGGGGAATTGCGGTGAAACTGCTCTATGAGCGGTTTGACAAGCTGGAGCATGCCGACCCCTTGGGACGGGATAATATATTGTGCTTTGCCATGGGGGCGTTTCTCGGAACAAAGGCTCCCTGCAGCGCCCGGTTCAGCGGCGCGGCGAAGTCCCCCCTGACCGGACTGATTACCGTTTCCTCCTGCGGAGGACCCTTCGGGGAGGCTTTCAAAACCGCCGGCTGGGACGGCATGGTGGTCTCCGGCACCGCCGCCGCTCCGACGGTCCTGCGGATTGATGAGCTCGGGGTGAGCTTTGAGGACGGCCGCAGTCTCTGGGGACTGGACACTCGGGAAACCGCCGAGCAGCTGGCCCTTACCCCTCGGGAGGCGGAGATGGTGATCGGTCCTGCGGGGGAGCACATGGTGCGCTATGCAGGCATCCGCTCGGGAGATCGGTATCTCAGCCGCGGAGGGCTCGGAGCGGTGATGGGGGCGAAACGGCTCAAGGCGGTGGTTGCCAGGGGGAAATCCTCGGTCATCCGCCCGGTGAAGCCCAAGCTTTTTTCCAGGGCCCTTGCGAAAACATCAGCCCGCTGTGCCTCCAGCCGGGAGACAGAAGCCTTCCGCAGGTACGGAACGAATGCCCAGACCGAGGCGGCCGGAATCGGCGGACTGGCTCCGGTATACAACTTTCGCGACCGGGTGCATCCCGACCTTGCCGGGCTGACCGGAAAAGCGCTTGCCCGACGCTATGCCCCGTACTGCACCAGCTGCCGGTACTGCACCGTGCTGTGCGGAATCAGCGGGGAGTACCCCGACGGGAAGCGCCGGCGGATACCGGAATACGAGACGAATCTGCTTTTCGGAAGCAATATCGGAAATTTTGATCCTGATGCCGTCGGTCAGTGGAATGAGCAGATGAACCGCTACGGTCTGGATCCGGTATCGGCAGGAGGGAGCATCGCCTGGGCGATGGAAGCAAACCAGCGGGGAATCAGGAATTCCGAGCTGGCCTTCGGACAAACCGGCAATATCTCCAAGGTGCTTGAAGATATCGCCTACCTGCGCGACGAGGGGGAGGAGCTTGCCCGGGGAACCAGGTGGCTCAGTGAAACCTACGGCGGAAGGGAATTTGCCTGCCAGGTGAAGGGGATGGAACTGCCGGCCTATGATCCCAGAGCGGCCTGGGGGCAGGGGCTCAGCTTTGCCGTGGCTAACCGGGGGGGATGCCATCTCAGCGCACCCCTGGCTTTTCTGGAGTCTGCGACGGGACTGCTTCCGCCCTGTTCAGCCAAGTCGAAGGCTAGGTGGGTGATCTATTTCGAGGACCTCTCTGCCGCGGCGGGCTCGCTTCAGACCTGCCCGCTGCTGCTGGTGCCGCTGCTGCTGGAGCGGCTGCCCCTGCGGCTGATGCCTCGGAAGCTGCTGGGGGGGCTTATGCATCGTGCCCCGTCGGCGGCTCAGGGGCTGCTGCGCACCGGCGTGCTGAGCGACTGCTACACAGGAATCACGGGATACCCCGTGACGGATCGGATGATCCATGAAGCCGGGCGGCGGATACAGGTGCTTGAGCGATATATGAACGTGAGACTCGGAGTAACCGAGGCTGACGATACCCTGCCGGACCGATTTGTTCTGGAGGGGGAAACCATGCATAAGCGCAAAAGCACCGTTCCCATTGACCAAATGGTTCGGGAGTATTATCAGCTGCGGGGATACGACCGGCAGGGGAAGCCTGAACCCTCCCTGCTGCGGGAACTGCATATTGAGGAGCAGTAGTAATGGATGTTCTGTCATTAATTTCCGGCCGATACAGCGTAAGGGCCTACCGGGAGGATCCCCTGCCGCGGGATGATCTCGATTCCTGCCTTGAGGCAGCACGGCTGGCTCCCTCTGCATGCAACAGCCAGCCCTGGAGGTTCGTCCTGGCGGATGAGCCCGAATTGCTCAATGCCCTCAGGGAGGCGGCGATACACCGGGGAATGAACCGCTTCGCTGCCCGGGCGCCGGTGATTGCGGCGGTATTCTCCGCCGGAGGAAATCTGACCTCCCGGGCAGGGGCGGCGGTGAAGGATATCCCCTATCACTATATCGATATCGGGATTGCCGCAGAGCACTTCTGCCTTGCCGCAGCTGAACGGGGCATCGGAAGCTGCATGATCGGCTGGTTCGACAAGAAGCGGGTGAAGCGGGCGCTCAATGCACCGGCGCTGCTTAAGCCGGTGCTGCTGATCACCCTCGGGAGGCCCGAAGGTGATCAGAAACCGGAGAAAAAACGCAAGGCCCTCCATGAGATATCAGGATGGAATGCACTCCCCTAGGATATCCATGGCCTGATGGACTTCCTGGGTGCTTACCACCAGGGGAGGAACGAACCGGATCACCTGCCTGCCTGCACCGGCGAGCAGCAGCCCCCGCTCCTTGCATGCCGAGATCACCGGAGCGGCTTCAACGGTGAGCTGGATTCCCTGCATCAGTCCTGTTCCCCGAACGCCGGAGACCGATGTACGGGTCTCCTTCAGCTGCTCCAGCCGCCGGGTCAGCACCGCGCCGGAGTGCTGCACCGACTGGAGGAAGGAGGGATCCTCCAGGCGCCTGAGCACCACGGAAGCGGCAGCCGCGGCCAGATGATTGCCCCCGAAGGTGGCGGCATGATCCCCCGGCGCGAGGATGCCCGCAGCTCTGGGACCGACGGTCATAGCTCCCACAGGAATTCCTCCGCCCAGGCCCTTGGCCAGGGTGATGACATCGGGGATTACGTCATACTGCTGGAAGGCGAAGGGACTTCCCGTCCGGCCCATGCCGCACTGCACCTCATCGAATATCAGCAGGAGATTGTGTTCGTCGCAGATTGATCTGAGCCCCTGGAGAAAAGCCGGATCTGCGGGGATGATGCCTCCTTCTCCCTGGATCGGCTCCACCATGACCGCACAGGTCTCCGCATCAATCCGTGAAGCAACATCCTCCAGGTCATTAAACTTCCCGTAGGAAATACCCGGGACCATGGGGGCAAATCCCTGATGGTATTTCGGCTGTCCTGTGGCAGTAATGGCTCCGTAGGTTCTGCCGTGGAAGGACTGCTCCATGGTAATGATCTTCACCGCATTGCTTCCCTTTTTCAGAGTGCCGAATTTCCGGGCGAGCTTCAATGCCGCCTCGTTCGCCTCTGCGCCGCTGTTGCAGAAGAAGGTCTGGGACAGGCCGCTGAGCCGGGAGAGCAGTCTGGCCGCTTCCACTGCATAGGGATTCCAGTAGAGGTTCGAACAGTGGGTGATTCCCCCGTCGATAACCTGCTTCAGGGTGTCGGCAAGCTCCTTGTCCCCGTAGCCCAGGGCGTTTACTGCTATCCCTGCGACAAAATCAAGGTATGATGTGCCTTCCATATCGTATACGAAAGAGCCGCTTCCGCCGGTGATGACGATCGGCTGCTGGGCGTAGGTCGGCAGCAGGTACTGCGTTCCTGCTGCAATAACTTCCTGTGAGCTGGTGAATTCATAAGGTATGTTCATCTTGTTCCTCCTTTCTTTACGGGGTGATCATGGTGCCGATGCCCTTGTCGGTATACACTTCCAGGAGCATGCTGTGTTCAATCCGGCCGTCAAGAATATGGACCGTCCGCACTCCCTCCTTGATGCCTTGAATGCAGCACTGGGCCTTCGGGATCATGCCTCCGCGGATGATCCCCTCCTTCATGTAGTGCTGCGCTTCCGGGACGGTTATGCGTCGGATAATGCTTGACGGGTCATCGGCATTCCGGAGGATCCCTTCCACATCGGTGAGGAAGAAGAGCTTCTCCGCCTGCAGGGCTCCGGCGATGGATGCGGCGGCATAGTCCGCGTTGATGTTGTAGGTGTTTCCGTCGGCGTCGCTTCCTACCGGAGCAATCACCGGGATGAACTCGTTGTCGATCAGGGAGGAGAGGAGGTTCAGGTTCACCTTGGTTACCGATCCGACAAATCCCACATCCTCGCCGTCTATCAGTTTTTTGGAAGCCACCAGGGTGCTTCCGTCCTTGCCGTTGATTCCGACAGCATTGATGCCGTGGTTCTGGAGGGACTGCACCAGGTGCTTGTTGATGGAGCCGGAAAGGACCATCTCCGCAATCTCGGCGGTCTCCCGGTCGGTAACCCGCATGCCCTTTTTGAACTGGGTCTCCTTCCCCAGGCGTTTGAGCATGGCAGTGATGGCGTTGCCGCCGCCGTGGACTACCACCGGCTTCATCCCCACCAGCTTCATCAGCACGATGTCCTGGATCACCCATTCCCTGATGTGCTCTTCGGTCATGGCGCTTCCGCCGTACTTTACTACCACGACCTTGCCGGAGAACCGCTTAATATAGGGAAGCGCTTCGATCAGAATCTGTGCTTTCTCAATTGTCTTTTCCATGCTTTTTCCTCACTCAGGTCCGGTATGCACCGTTGATTCGTACGTATTCATAGCTGAGATCGCATCCCCATGCGGCGGCGCAGCTGTCGCCGTCGCGCAGGGTGATTTCAATGGTGATATCCCTCGGGCTGAGCACGTTCTTTGCTTCATCCTCGTCGAAGGCCACCGGAGTTCCCTGCTGCAGCAGAAGGATTGATCCGCTGCTGCTGGTGATGTGCAGATCTGCGGTATCCTGGCTGAAGTACCCTCCGGAATAGCCCATGGCGCAGAGGATTCTTCCCCAGTTGGCGTCCTCCCCGAAGAGGGCAGTCTTCACCAGACTGGAGGTGATCACCGACTTCACCAGTTTTCTCGCATCACCCTTGGTCGCCGCACCGGCAGCCCGGGCCTCCAGAAACTTGGTTGCTCCTTCACCGT
>PWKH01000189.1 GCA_003559765.1 Spirochaetaceae bacterium | reverse complement strand
CCGATTCATGCTCGACCAGGATGGTGACGGTGACGGACTTCCGCTCCATGACACCTTCGGGGACAGCACTTGGGACAATCTCGGAATTGAGGGGATAAGCTCATACAGCGGTGCATTGAACCTTGCCGCGCTTGCCGCGGCAGTCAGATGGGCGGAACAGTTCGGTGATGTGCAGCTGGCGCATACCTGTGCTGAACGGCTCCGCCAGGGGCAGCAGGTGTTTACAAGCCGGCTGTATACCGGTGAATATTTCCGACTGTGCGACCGGGGGAAATACCGGGACTGCATCATGGCCGACAGCCTGATTGGTATTTTCTATGCCGATCTTGCAGGGGTCGGTGATCTGCTGCAGGCGATAGACAGAACCCAGGTAGTATCCCACCTGCGGGCAGTGTATGCCAATAATTTTCGGAAGTTCCAGGAAGGGTCCCTTGGACCTCTGCTGGTGGCTTCACCGAAACAAATCAGTTTTTCCGGGGACGGAGGAGATGAGCTGCAGGTGAATGAGGTGCTTGTCGGGTCAGCTTGGATGAGTGCGGCGATGATGCGGTATTACGGCTTGGAAGATGAGGCGGCTGAGACTGCCGAGGCGGTAGCCTCAGTGATCTACGGGAAAGGCAAACTGCAGTTCAGAACTCCCGCCGCTTATGATGCCGCAAACCGGTTCCGTGCTCCCATGAATATGCGTCCCCTTGCTGTGTGGCTGCTGGCCGCAGCAGGGGAGACAGGGATAATGCAGCAATTTAATGATAAGGGATAGTAAATATGAAACAGCTGGTACGTTTAGGGGTAGTGTGTTTAGCAAGGAAGACCTTTGATTATCAGGAGGCTGAGAAGATATACAACCGCCTCCTTGAACATCTGCAGGAGTTAGAGCAGGTTGAAGTCGAAGCCGTCCCCGGACTCACGATAGAACCGGATGAGGCCCGGAAAGCAGCCGGCTATCTTGCCGGAAGGGACATCGACGGACTCGTGGTGATCAGCGGGACCTTTCATCTTGGGCATCTGGCGCTTGAAATGGATAAGGTGCTTCATAAGCCGATTCTCTTGTGGGGACTGCCGGAGCTTCCGTACAACGGAGGGAAAATCAGGCTCAACTCGGTTTGCGGGGTAAATCTTAACGCATCCAACCTCTACAAAAGCGGTGTGAGAAACTATACCGCATCGGTGGGTGAGTCAATCCACGAGGACTGGGTTGATGCGCTGCGGATTGCCGCTGCGCTTAAGGAAAGCCGGATCGGCATCCTCGGATTCCGGGCCAAGGGGTTTTTCAATTTGGGGGTCTATGATCTCAATATATACCATGAGATGGGACTGCTGATTGATCATTTTGAGCTCAATGATGTGTGGAGTTACGAGGCTCCGGAAGACCAGGTAGATGCGAGGATTGCCCAGATCTATGAGCTCTTTGAGACGTCAGATGTGAATGACGGGCAAATCAGGAAAATGGCTGAACTGGCGGTAAAGTTCGACCGGTTTACCGATGATCAGGGAATTACCGCCCTGGCAATTCGCTGCTGGCCTGAATTTGCTGAAGGATTCGGCATAGCCCCTTGTGCGGCTATGTCCCTGCTGCAGAGCGAAGGGAAAATCCTGGCATGCGAAGGGGACCTGGAAGGGGCGGTCTCAATGATCGCCCACCGGGCGGTGGGGGGTGAATTCCCCTATCTCTTCGATTTCTCTCAAATTGATTTTGAGCAGAATCATGCGCTCCTGTGGCACTGCGGGGTTGCTCCGTGCAATCTTGCCGACGGACGCTGTGTGCGGTCCCTGTCATCTTACCATGCCGGAGGCAAGGGGGTGACTGCTGATTTTGTCCTGAAGGACGGTCATGTGTCGGTGCTTAGATTTGATTCCGCCGGCACTGACTACCGGGTGCTGCTGGCAGAGGGAGATGTGATTCCCATGGAGAAGGAACTGCGGGGAACCTATATGAAGGTGAGGTTTTCCATTCCGGTTCGAGACCTGCTGCAGAAGGTGATCGATAACGGCGTAGCCCATCACGCGTCAGTGACCTACGGAACATTCCTTGAGCCCTTCCGAATTTTTGCGAAGATCAAGGGATGGGAGGTGATTGAATGATTCAGCTCGCTGCAGAGGGCAATGCATGCTCTCTGGTGGTAAACGGCAAAAACATACTGAACCATTCCCCCGCGCGACCGTGCGTATCACTTTCTGGCAGCCGGGGAACGGTACGATCAGACTCAGGGAAATTCAGCGTCAGCGCTCCGAATTCGCGGGGGAGAGATTTGGTGCATCTTACCCGTGCACAGCAGCATGAGGATGGAAGTGCGGTCATTGAACTGGATAACACGCTTCGTATTACCGTCGTTCCAACGGAGTTCTGCTGTGCCGAACTGAGCTTTCAGATTCTTGCCGGAGAATGGAACTCCATGCAGCTGCGCTTTGAAGCTGACCCGAACGAGCGGATATTCGGCGGAGGAGAGCAGTTTACTCATTTGGACCTCAAGGGCAGAAGTTTCCCTCTGTGGATTTCTGAACCCGGGGTGGGCAGGAGCCGGTCGCTCTTCTCATTAATGACGATGTGGAAGGACCGGCATGTCCAGAAATGGTATCACTCCTACTTTCTCTCTCCATCCTGGATTTCCACGACCGGCTGCTTCTTCTATGCCGACAGCTACGCCTGCGGCGAGCTTGATTTCACATCACCGGAGAGAACCACGGTAACCTTGTGGGAGATACCCGAACGCGTGTATGCCGGCGCGGCTGACTCCATGAAACAGGCGGCAGGAGCGCTCAGCGGACTGCTGGGCCGGCAGCCCGCATTACCGGACTGGGTGTATGACGGTATGTGGCTCGGTGTCCAGGGAGGAATGCATCAGGCAGAAGCGTGCCTGAACAAAGCCCTTGAAGCTGGGGTGAAGGTCGGGGCTCTGTGGTGCCAGGACTGGGAGGGAATCAGAATGACCTCCTTCGGGAAACAGCTGTTCTGGGCATGGAAATGGGATGACAGTCTCTATCCGGATCTCCCTCAGTACATACAGGCGCTTCGAAGACGGGGAATCCGCTACCTTGGATACATCAACACCTTTCTTACGCCCAAAGGAGAGATGTACGAATATGCGAGGTCCAAGGGATATTTGGTAACTGATGATCATGGAGAAGAGTGTCAGGTCTCCGTTCCTGCTGATCCGGGGTCACTGGTGGACTTTACCAATCCCGAAGCAGTTGCCTGGCTGAAGCGGGTAATGAAGGAGCATATGATCGATATCGGCATGTCAGGATGGATGGCCGATTTCGGGGAATACATTCCCCATCATGCCCGAATGCATGACGGGAAAAGCGGGTTAGCATACCATAACCAGTATCCCGTTGACTGGGCGAGGATCAACCGGGAGGTGATCCGCGAAGCAGGGAAGGAACAGGAAATTGTATTCTTCATGCGTGCAGGGTATGCTGGAAGCACACGCTACAGCACCTGCTTCTGGAGCGGAGATCAGCTGGTAGACTGGAGCAGGGAGGACGGACTGCCCTCAGCAGTTACTGCCGCTCTGTCCCTGGGGATGAGCGGAGCGGGAATCGTTCATTCTGATATCGGCGGATATACGACTGCCGCATGGAAGAAGCGCTCCAAGGAACTGCTGCTGCGGTGGGCTGAGTTTGCGGTGTTTTCTCCCCTGATGCGCTCTCATGAGGGAAACCGCCCCGGGGATAACTGGCAGACTTACAGCGATGAAGAGACTCTCAAGGGACTGGCGCGACTGACTGAAGTCTTTTGTGCACTGAAGCCTTACCACCAGCATATCCAGCAGGAATATGTGGAGTCGGGGGTGCCGACCATGCGGATTCCTTCTTTGGAGTATCCTGATGAGCCGGAGCTGTATGATTATCCCTATCAGTATATGTACGGGGGAGATCTGCTGGCAGCTCCCGTGACGGAGAAGGGGAGGCAGTCCTGGGAAGTACGTCTGCCTGCTGACAGCTGGGTGCATCTGTGGACTGGGAAGGAATACAGCGGAGGGAAGGTGATTTCCGTTGCTGCACCTCTCGGACAGCCTCCGGTGTTCTTCAGAAAATCCAGCAGCTGGGTATCATTGTTTAAGGAGATCGGCTCATATGGAACGAATTAAGCAGTTAAGAACGCTGAATCCTCAGCTGAAGATTTTCAGTGTAGCAGACAGTGAGTTTCGCGACTACGGCACCGTAGTGCTGCATGATACCGCTGCGCTCAGCAAAGAGCTGTTTGAAGTGATCCGGGAGCGCTGCCCTCTGGATTCAACCCAGGTGCAGTATGTTCCTTCAATTTCTGAGGCAGAGGTTATTCCCTTTTCCTCATTAATGTCTCGGATTTCCTTCGGCTGCATGGATATCCAGATTGGGTGCTGCTGGGGAAAAAACCATCGGCTCAACGGGATGGAATACCATAAAACCAGTGAGCTTATCCTTCCCCTGGATGATGTAGCGATCTTTATGGGAAGGCGTCAGGATATTAAAGAGAACACCTGGGATACCGAGAAATCAGTGGTGTTTTTTGTTCCGGCGGGCACGTTGATCGAACTGTATCCGACCACCCTGCATCTTGCCCCGGTCAGTGTATATGATGAGCCCTTCCGGGCGGTTATCGTGCTTCCCCGGGGAACGAATCAGCCCCTTGAGACGACGGTCCAGGGTTCCCTGGGAGAACAGGAACAGAGGCTGCTGCTGATGAGAAACAAATGGATGATGGCTCATCCGGACAGTCCGGCTGCTGCCCGGGGTGCAGATCTCGGAGTTACAGGGGAAAACCTTGAACTCAAGCCTATCTGCTGATCACACACTGGACAAGCAGAGAGGTTTTTATTATAGTGTAGCCAATCCGCGGGCGGTTAACTCAGCGGGAGAGTGCTACCTTGACATGGTAGAAGTCGTTGGTTCAAATCCAATACCGCCCAGAAGGCAACT
>PWKH01000096.1 GCA_003559765.1 Spirochaetaceae bacterium | reverse complement strand
CAGATCATCAAGGATGGAAAAATAATTCTCTACAACTTTTCTGTTCTTGCCGATTTCCCTTCCAATTTCTGTATAATTCACTACTGAACCGTGGGAAAAACTTGCAATTTCCAGGAAGCGGGAAAAGGCACCAATATTTCGCGTAAGTCCTTCCTGCTGCACTTCTTCCTGAATATATGACCGTTTTTTCTTATCCTTCAGCGAAAACTCAGGGTATGAGCTTGTCAGGAGCCTTGCCTGTCCCTGCTGTGATTCTCTGGAAGAATTTTCCCGACATGGGCAGTATCAGAAGTAGTACTATCACGACCTCATTTGGATTCTCCGGGGCCGCCCGCTGCAGGGGCTGCGAAAGGACGCATGTGATTATCCCGAGCTTCTGTGTACCTGACGGATCGTTTGGGATGGAGAAAACTAAACAATACCTGAGGGCGAGATCCAGGGGGTCAGCAGACGTAAAGCCGCATTGCTGCTTCTGGAATATGGAGCAGCTGAATCCTATGGTCGGTTCCAGGAGAAAAAGGTTGCCGCTGCAGTTTTGAATCAAAAGAGGCTCACCCGTCGTTGATACCCATAACGGAGTGCACCATGTCCCATAACAATTACGACCACAAATCTGGCTGCAGCAGCCAACCTCAGCGCAACAGCGGTATGAGCCATGAACCCGGAAATCACCCCTCAAATCCAATGGGAAATATAACCTTCGGCGCTTATGCCCGTCGGTTTTTCCTTTGGGAGACCTGCCCCCACGTAGCCCGTCTGCAGGATGAGGGGAAATCCATCACGAAACGATATGTCAGGGAACAGCGGTTCAATTTGGTCAATCATATGCTTACCTCAGAACTCCATGATATCCCTATGATGCATATTCGGAGAGCTCATATCATCGACTTCAGATCCCGTCTGAGGTCCAAGGGACTGGCCGCCGCGACGGTGAATAAAATCATGAGCGGCCTCAAGGTGATATTCAATGAAGCTGAATTCAGGCAGGATATTCCGCTTAACCCTGCCACAGGAGTCGGGAAAATCAAGGGAAGAGGAAAATCCATAGATATCTTTTCCCCCGAAGAGCTCTCGCTCCTCTTTCCGAAGGATATTTTTTCTGTCTGGAGAAGCCGGGCAGCCTACACCTGCTTCTTCCTGGCAGCGTCAACCGGCATGAGAAAAGGAGAGATTCTTGCGCTGACCTGGAGCCATATAGCATTTGATGCCATGGTGATTAGGGTAAATCAGGCTTGGAAAGACACGAATGAACTGGGATTGCCGAAGTGGGAGAAGGAACGCTTTGTCATTATCTCTCAGAAATTACTCCAGTGTCTGCTGACCCATCGGGAATACTCACCGCGCACCGCAGCGGATGATCTGGTATTCTGCTACCCCGACGGAAGCAGATTCGGCGGCACCTGGTGGCTGAAAAATTTTCACTCCGCCTTGAAGAAAAGCGGCATAGACACCGCCGGGCGAGTTCTGCATCCCCACTGCCTGCGCCACACGTTAGCAACCCTGATGCGGGCTTCCGGGGAGAACCCGGAAAAAATCAGGGCATCCCTCGGCTGGGCTGATGCGGAAACCCAGGACGGATACACCCACTGGAAGCCGGATCATCTGCAGCATCAGGGGCCGCTGATCGATCAGCTTTGGGAGTCTCAGTAAGAAAAGCGGAATCATCTAGTGTTCCCGCCTCTCCTCCCAAAGCTTCAAACGCTGCTCATGGCTGACTTCCTGATGCACCTGATGGAGCATCCAGACATACCCGAATGAGTCTGCAAAGACCGCATTGGTAACTCCGTAATCCGGAATATCTGTTACCGGCTGCACTTCAGTGCATCCGGCTTCCATCGCTAGGTCATAGGTTTTGCGGATATCCGGAACCATGACATTGTACCATATCGATTTCTGCGAATCCGCAGTCGGAGCTATCAGTAAAAAAGCGGGGTTTTCATCCAGCATATGAAACCGTACACCATACAGGGAAAAGATGACCTCGTTTTCTCCTCTAGGGAAGTTTGAGACCTCTATACGCTGTATATCGAATATCTTTTCATACAGCCCTAACGCTTCCAGGCTGTCAGCCACCACCATATCAATCTCTACGCCGACCATATCAATCACCCTCCTTTTCAGTAATTTGATCTTTCTCAGACTGAAAAGTCAATGACGTTTCGGCATCGCAGTCAGTTCTCCGCATACGTGTGACTGCTCTGAATAACAAAAATCTGAACTTCCGAGCAGTGCGCATCTGCTTATGGCTGCAGTATCACACGGTGATCACACGCTATCCTGCCCGTCGGCACCAGGAAAGATCATTTCCCTGGCTCAACCCGGTGATCAATCCACTCTGGTTAGTCTGCATTTATCTTGAAACATTCTCCTTACGGGGGAGATAAGCTTACTCTGCCGGAGCATAGACTGATTGGCATGTACGCCGCAGCTGCGTCCTCAGGGGGTATGGTGATTACCCTACCAGCATTCTGCAAGACTTTCCCCGGACAAAACGGCAGGTCAGCGGACTTTGGCTTTGGCATCAAAGCACCCCCGGCATGATCGATGCTCCTTCAGAAAGCACATCTCCAATGGCCGGCAGCCGCAGGACCCCTTTGTCATGCACCCCGGTTTTCGAGTATGATAAGCCCAATGAACCTCATATCAATTGAAAACTTGTCGAAACAGCTGAAAGATGCTCCCCTCTTCGAGGGGGTGACCCTCGGGATCAACCTCAATGACCGCATCGGTCTGCTTGGGGCGAACGGCTGCGGGAAGACCACCTTTCTGAAACTGATTTCCGGACTCATGGAACCTGATACCGGCACCATTGCCAAAAATCAGCAGCTCAACCTCAGTGTTCTGGAGCAGGAGCCGGTGTTCCCTCCCGGAAGCACCGTAGCCCAGGCGCTGTACAGCGGATTCTCCCAGCGGATCAATCTGCTTAATGCATACCGCAGATGCCTTGATGCATCCGAACATCACCAGGCCAATGAATCTGAGCTGGCAGCGCTGTCTGAGCAGATGGACCGGCTGCACGGATGGGAAATTGAACAGACCTATCGGTCGGTACTTACTGAACTGGGAATATCGGACTTCTCCGCACCGGCTGAAACGCTGTCCGGCGGAATGAAGAAGAAAGTCGCCATTGCCCGGGCAGTATGCACGAATCCGAATCTGCTGATTCTTGATGAACCGACGAACCATCTGGATATCAAGACCATTGAATGGCTTGAATCCTATATCACCTCCACACGGATGGGCTGCATGGTGGTGACCCATGACCGGTATTTTCTTGATGCAGTCTGCTCCCGGATCTTTGAAATAGACCGGGCCACTGTCTTCACCTACGACGGAAACTATGCAGCCTATCTGGAGAAAAAGCAGGAGCGCACCGAACGGGAGGCTGCGGGGCAGCAGAAAATCAATTCGATTCTGAGGACTGAACTGGAATGGCTCAGACAAGGCCCCAAGGCACGGACCGGAAAGGATAAAGGACGGAAACAGCGAATCCGGGACCTTATGGACACGAAGGTGAGCCGGGAAGCTGAAATGTCGGAGTTTTCATCCTCCCACCGCCGCCTCGGCAAGAAGGTTCTCGAACTCAGACATGTCGAAAAATCCTACAGCGGCATGCAGGTCATCAGTCCCTTTTCCTACAGTTTCAAACAGGGTGAGCGCATCGGATTAGTCGGTCCGAACGGATCAGGAAAGAGCACCTTCCTCGACGTAGTCACCGGCACCCTCCCCCCCGATGCCGGGGATATCGACATGGGGGTAAATACGGTCTTCGGATACTATGATCAGCTCAACCGGCAGCTTCCCGAAGATAAGACCGTACTGGAATTCATCAGCGACAAACAGGAGCAGGTTACCCTTTCCTCGGGAACCGTCAGTGCACCCCGATTCCTTGAGATCTTCGGTTTTGACGTCTCCTACCACAGGATTACCATCTCCCGGTTATCCGGAGGAGAGAAGCGCAGGCTCATGCTGATCAGCACTCTGCTGGTCAATCCGAATTTTCTTGTCCTGGATGAGCCGACCAACGACCTGGATATGGACACCCTCCGCAGACTGGAGGATTATCTGGCATCATTCACCGGCTGCCTGCTGGTAGTATCTCATGACCGAGCCTTCCTCGACCGGACCACCGATTTTCTGTTTCTTTTTGACGGTTCAGGCTCCGTCAAGGGATTTGCCGGCACCTACAGCGAACTGAAAAACGAACTGGATACCCAGACACCTCGCCCGATCCGCTCCACCCCCAAACAGAACGGCAAACAGCAGCGGAAGAAGAAACAGAAGCTGTCATTTAAGGAGCAAAGGGAATTTGAAGGGCTCATGGATGAGATCGAAGCGCTTGAGCAGGAAAAAGCAGAGCTTGACCAAAGCTTCCAGCAGCATACCGGCAATCTGGAGTCCCAGACCAAGCGATATCAGGAAGTGCTGGACCGCATTGAGGAGGCCACCCGGCGATGGGAATATCTGGCTGAAATCGACAGCGGGCAATGATCCGGCGGATCATGAAAGAATCACTGATGCATGAGCAGCTTGGTATCTCTACAGCGCATTATCCCTGATCATGAATTCTGGCTCTGCCGATTTCACGGCGGACAGCCCGCTTGTGAGCTTCCTGACATCCCCTCCAGTCTTTCCCCGCAGATTCGGATTTATACATCTGGGTCTGCCACTGCACCTCATCGATCGCCTTTGCGAGCCACGCCTCCATCTGGCTGCTGAGATACCCGCAGAACTCCCGAAGCGATTCTCCGGAAAGCCCCTCCGGGGCCATCTCCACCAGCGAGGGCAGATGATGCAGACATACCCCGCCGGACTTGCTGAAGGCCTCGACGAACTCTGAATCGCTTCCCCACAGATGTACCAGGGTGAACTCATACCGGTTGAGATCATCCTGAAGCGCGTCACAAATCAGACATCCGACCTCCCGCTGTGCCGCGGCCGCTTCCAGCTGCTTTGCAAGTTTCCGGACACCCCGGGGCGTCTTGCTGCTTCCCAGCTGCCTGATCAGCGGCTGAAGGTGTCTCACCGTCTCCTGCAGTCTGGTATGGGACATCAGGGCAAGCGACTGGGGCTTTTTCTCCTCCGAGAGCATTCCGTAATGTTCGGGACAGAACCCCCGGTGATTCACCTGCAGCCGGGTCTCCGGATTCATCACCGAGTTCCCGAGATAATAGGATACCTTACGCTGAAGGGAATCCTCCATGAGTCCGCAGATGATGCAGGAATCTGCATGATTCTCCACCGCATCCCAGACCGGAATCGTCTCAAGCTGGTATTTCATAGATGCTCATCCTACCGGGTTTTCCCGGGGGAGTCAAACTTCACCCCCGATAGCAGCTGCAACGCGCCGATGAGAAAGAACAGCACATGCAGAAACACCACCGACTGCAGCATGATGCATTGAATCACTATCCACAGCATCAGGACAGCTCCGAACCCTATACCGGCATACCGGGCATACTGAGGCTTGCGGTACGAAATGACCCCGGCGGCAATATTCCCGCATCCGAGGATAAGCAGGAGAAACAGTCCGGGAATGAGAAAAGAGGAAAAGGGAGAAAACTGCAGGGCATCGGTGGTAATCCCCAGAGGGGCAGAGGGATCAATAACGGCGCTCATTCCTCCCGCTGCCGCACCGATTCCGACAAATCCATGCAGAAAGACCATGAATCGCAAACTCATCTGATATCCTCGCTTGGTAAGCAGTAGGATTAAGTATACCACCGGCCGCGGTATTTTCGCCAACCGGTTTTCCTGATTTATCAGCTTTTTTCCGGGCATCTCCGCGCTGCACTCAGAGAGATTTCAGATTACCTGAAGCTGTTACCTGGTTCCCTGTCACGGTTTGAGCACGGTCAGTCCCTGGATGAACCATCGGATGCCGGCCTTCGGCGGATCACAGTAATTTGCAGAAATTTTACAACTCGTATCAATATTTTCTTGCCATTTATACGCTCCAGGGATATGCTCAAGTATTCATACGTGTGAGGGCGAGTATATGGCTGATTATGATTCAATAGTAATCGGAGCAGGGATTTCCGGACTGATCTGTGCGAATTATCTTGCAAAATACGGCAGGAAGGTCCTGCTGCTCGAGCAGAGCTACCACGCCGGCGGCAACATGTCCGGATTCAAGCGGAAGGGGTTCTACTTCGACGGAGGGGATCAGTCCTTTGAAAGCCTGGGGCTCGTGTTTCCCCTGCTGGAAGATCTCGGGGTCTACGACAAGCAGGAGTGGCTCAAGGTCCGCTACCGCATGGTATCAAAGGACTTTGATTTCTTTATTGATTCCTTTGATGAAGTGGAATCCAGTCTGATCGAATCCTTTCCCCAGGAAGCTCGGGGAATTCGGCAGATCTTTGCCGAGGTGCGTACCGTTTCACGGTTCCTCTCACAGAACTACGACCCCCGCTCCTTTCCCCTGGTCCATGATTTCTCCCCGGGAAAACTGCTGGGCAATGCGAAATGGCTGCCGAAACTGAGAAACTGGCTGACCTACTCATATCGGGAAAAGGTCTGTTCGGTTATTCAGGATCCGGGTCTGCGCAACTGGTTCACCCGGATCGGCTACTATAAGATGCCCTACCTCTTTTTCAGCGGCTTCTGGCACATCTGGGCGCATGACTACTGGTATCCGGTGGGGGGAATGCAGGCGTTTCTCGACCGGCTCGTTGATACCTTCAAAGCAGCAGGCGGCACGGTGAAGTTCCGCACCTCCGTGGAATCGGTGCTTATCAAAGACGGGAAAGCCCGGGGAGTTGAAACCGGAACTGGTGAGCAGTTCACCTCAAGTGCAGTCGTCTATGCCGGAGACTACAAACGTTTCGTCGGGGGTATTGTTCCTGAGTCCTGCTTTAAGCCGAAATTCGTCCGGACGGTCCGCTCCTCCCGGCTGACCGAAGCCCTGGTGAGCGTCTACCTCGGGGTTGACTACACTCCTGAAGAACTGGAAGCACAGCTCAAGGGAGGCCACCACGTCTTCTATTTTCCCAACTACGAGGCAATTTTTCCCGATCAGGATTCCCCCCGGGATATTCATAAAAATATGTGGACGGTGATCAATTTCTTCGGCATCGATAACGCCAAGCTCACCGCGCCGGAAGGCAAGTCAGGAATCGTGCTGCAGACCTATTCCTCCCATTCCTGGGAGAACTACTGGCACAACACCCATGAGTCCCTGCCCCGGACAGCCGCCTATAAGCGGCTCAAAAAAGAAGTCGGATATCAGCTCGTGGAGACCGCCAAGGCGATCCTTCCGGATCTGGACCAGCGCATCGAGTATTTCGACTGCGGCTCTCCCCTTTCACTGATCAGGTTCTCCAGAAATTTTGCCGGAGCCTCAGGAGGCTGGTGCTACCACGACAAGGTCTCCCCGGTCTACCGGAACAAAAAGCTTAATATGCTGCGCACGCCGGTGGAGAGTCTGTACACCTGCGGACATTATGCTCTGTGGCCCGGCGGAGTCATATCAGCGGCATTAAGCGGCCGTCTGGCAGCCAACCTGGCAGCGGGGAAAAAGCTGCTGACTCCCCTGGGGTCCTGACATTCGGTCTGCCGGATGGAAAAACCGATTTGATTCCTCCTCATACTATAGCGCCTCCGGCAATGCCATGCTACTATATACAATATTTTTTACGTGGTGTAACCCTTCAGAGGGATATCACGACAGATGGGGGAATCTATGAAACAGAAACAAACTGGATGGATGCTGGTCTGCGTGCTGCTGTTCGCTTCAGCTGCAGTTTTCGCAGGAGGGAGCCCGGAAGAGCCTGAACCGGTGACGACAGCCAACCGGGTAGAGGCTGCGGAGCATTGGACGGTAGCCTGGAACTTCAACGACGAGATGGTGGAGTTCACCCTGACCGCGCCTACCACCGGCTGGGTGTCCATCGGATTTAATCCCTCAGCCCGTATGGCTGATGCTTCATACATCATCGGATATGTGGAAGACGGTGACGTGTACCTCCGGGAAGATTACGGCACCGGACGAACCTCCCATGCATCTGATGTCAGTCTGGGGGGAACCGATGACGTCCAGGTGATATCCGGGACGGAGTCCGACGGGATAACGACCCTGTCCTTTGCAGTTCCCAGGGATTCAGGAGACGAGTATGATACCGTGCTCACCCCGGGTGAGACCTATACGCTGCTGATGGCCTACGGTCCCGACGGATCTAACAACTTTACCGCCAGGCACAGCCAGCGGACCGCGCTTGAGGTGGAACTCTAGCTTATACATAGACTGAAAGAGCTAAAATACCGTGAACAGTGGCGAGGATTATGGTAATCCTCGCCAGAATAAAATGGTATTTCGGCTTAATCTTCACGATCCGCCGTCGGGTCAGCACCATCACCAATGCGGCAGCTATGAGGAAAAGATAACTGAATATCCCCAAATAGCCGATTACCGGAAAGCCGAATATCGGCTGGTATGCAAGATTCTGCAAAAACTGCACTTGGCATCCCTCCCTCACATAGTCCCTGACAGTATAGGATGTGATCAGCCAGGGAGCAACTGGTTCAGAGGCAGAAAACTGATAATGAGAGTAAGAAGATGCCTGATCCTGCAAATTACCATAAACGACGCTATGCAGTATGGAGTATCTCCAACAGCGCACTCCAGCTGATCCTGCTTGTAATTACCGCTGCAGCCGGGGGAAGTCAGCTGACGCTGTGGGCTGTGCTTGCCGCTGCAGCTCTCGGTACGTTCACGCTGCTGTACTGGGTACGGCCCCGAAATGATGAACGGCGGCAGCCGCTGAAGCGGGCGGACAAACTGACTTTGGTGCGCTTCGGTCTTACCGGCATCATCGGCCTGCTGATCGCACTCGCACCTGCTCACCAGCTGCCGGCTGCAGGCTGTGCCGCACTGGCAGTGGGAATCATCTCAGTCATCCTCGACGGAATTGACGGCAAGCTTGCGCGAAAAGACGGCCCCACCGAGTTCGGATCCATCCTTGATATCGAAGGGGATACCTATTTTATGGTGGTGGCGATCGTTGCTGCAGTGACCCGGCTCCAGGCCCCTATGTGGGCGCCCCTGCTGGTGCTCTGCCGGTTTATCTATGTGCTGCTCACCCGCTTTATCCCGGACAGATCGTCCCCTCTGCCCCGGTGGATCCGTCGGCCCATGCAGATAAACGGCGTATTCGGAACCGCAGCCGTCGGCATCTGGTACCTGGATTCAGTTCCCCGCACCGCAGCCGCAGCCCTGCTGCTTGCCGCGACAGCAGCAAACATTGCTTCCTTCCTGCTTACCTGCTATCTCCAGAACAGAGGGGGCGCCACCGGTGAAAGCTCATAAGGGCCTGTGGAACCGGGATTTTACGCTCCTGATGTCCGGTCACATGGCATCAAATCTCGGAAACAGCATATATCTCATCGTCATGCTCATCTATGTGCAGCAGACAACCGGCTCTCCCCTGATGGTGGGAATCGTGCAGGCTTCGGTCTTCCTACCGGTAATGCTGCTGGCAGTTCGAGGCGGCAGAACAGCAGACCATATATCAAAACGGACTATACTGGTACTCAGTGATTCACTTCGCGGAGCCGCTATGCTGCTGCTGGCAGCAGGAATTGTACTGTTTCCAGATTATGGGCTTGAGATCGCGGTAAGCGCCTCTGTGATCATCGGCATCGGCAGTGCATATTTCACTCCGGCAGTACAGTCGCTCATTCCGCTGCTGGCCGACCGGTCACACCTTCAGTCTGCCAATGCCCTGCGGATCGGAAGCCTGCTGGGTACAGCCATCGCAGGGAATATCCTGGGAAGCACCCTCTTTTCAGTGCTGGGAACCGCCTGGGTCCTGGTGATAAACGGAATATCCTTTCTTGTCTCAGCATGGAGTGAATCCATGATAACACAACCTGGAACTCCGGAGCGCACAGCCGAAACTGCATCAAAAAACAAAATCGCGCTCAAATCCGGAGAACGGTGCTATATCATGATGTATGTGCTGTTTACCGCCGTATACCCGGCAGTTGTCACCGCTATGCCCTTCTACGTCATCGGCGTGATACAAGCTTCGGAAATCTGGCTGGGCATACTGGTCGCCTGGGGGTTCCTCGGCAGTCTGGCCGGCTTCATCGCGCTATATTTCCTGAAGGGGATCCCGGATGCTGCAAAACTGCGCCTCGGATGCAGCATAGCCGCCATCTCCCTTGCTGTGCTTGGATGGACCCCCTTTCCTGAGGGAGCGGCGGCTCTTGCCGCTGCTTCAGGATGTCTCTTTGCCTTCGGGATGTCGGGTTCATTCGTTTTTCTCACTGTTACCACCGGTCTTCAGATCTATACTGCGCCGCAGCGGCGCGGCCAGGTCTTCGGGAAGCTGGAAGCCCGTTCCGCCGCAGCTGCTCCCCTGGGGTATATTATCGGCGGCGCAGCACTGCAGTTCGGCAGCATTACCCTCACCCTGCTCATGCTTTCAGCAATACTCATGCTCACCGCCCTTCCGGCAGGGCCCTGGGCACGCCGTGTCTGCTCCGACCGCATCTGAAAAAAAACTGCTGCAGCAGGTAAAAAATGCAGAAAACGCTGATTTTTCCCCTTGGTTCACCCGGCTGTAGCGTATATGATGCATGAAAGTTGTGTGTGATGGGTTAAGCTGATGCCCTGGGCAGCTGCAGCTCCTGAGTAATACCGACATGCCCCTGAATTCACCCCGGGATATCAGAAACTGATCCAATAAACTTGTTATCGTATGTATTGCAGGGAGAATCAAAGATGAAGTTTTTGACCGGTATTCTACTGCTGGCAGCAGCTGCAGGACTGGTTTTTGCGGGAGGAGCCTCCGCAGAGGATGACCAAACCGTCACCTTGGGCTATAACCCCTTTCTTTCCGATTCATTTACCGATGCGCCCCCGCCGATTGATGTCATCAGGGAGGAGCTTGCGCACCAATATCCCGACATAACCCTGGAATACCATACGATGCCGGCCCACATGCTTGACTCTTTGGTGGTGTGGATGACCTCCCGGGATGATACCGTCGATATCTACGGAATCGATGTTCCGTGGGTCTCACAGTTCGGTCGAGCCGGATGGACAGTGCCCCTGGAGGACCATCTGCCGCAGCTTGAACAGCACTTTGCCCCGGGAGGACTGGAGACCTTTTCCTACGATGGAAGCATCATCGCAGTTCCCTTCTGGAACAGCGTCACCGGCCTGTTCTACCGAAGCGATCTGCTGGAGCAGCACGGATATGAGCCGCCGAGCACCCTGGATGAACTGGTAGAAACTGCAGCCGCAATTCAGCAGCAGGAGGAAGGAATTACCGGGTTTCTCTGGCCGGGATCGCGGGATGAATCCCTGGTGATGTTCTATTCAACCCTGCTTCATGCCTTCGGCGGCAGCTACCTCGACGATCAGGGGAACTACCAGTTTAACTCACCTGCCAGCCGCCGGGCGATTGCATTCATGATTGAAACCATTGAGACAGGAATTACTCCCAGAGCCGTAACCGGCTGGGAGCGCATGGAAATGCGGCCGAGGTTCACCGAAGGCAGAGCAGTGTTTCTCTGGGACAATGCGGATATGCTTACCTGGCTTGATGATCCCGATCGCTCCGGCATCGCAGGAAACTGGGATTTTATCCCCTTTCCTGCCCAGAGACAGGGAAGACCGGTATCAATCAGCGGAGGGTTCGCATTTGCTCTGAACCCGTACAGCAGCGCCAGGGAAAACGCCCTGCGGGTGCTTGAAGTTATTGCAGGGGAGACCGTTCAGAAGGGATTCGCCCTTGCCTGGGGACCGGTGCAGCATTACCAGGGGCTGTATGATGACCCGGAGGTCAAGCAGTATAACCCGAATGCGGACAAACTGATCCCGGTCCTGAACATAGCTATTAACCGTCCGCCCTCCAGGACCTATGCGGAACTCTCCTCAATGCTTCAGGAAGAAATCCACGGAGCAATCTCGGGTGTCCGGACGGTGGAGCAGGTCCTTGAAAATATGGGCCGCAGAACCGAGGTCATTGAGGGAAGATAACCGGAGCAGCTATGACAGCCCGCAGGGATGAAACAAGATCCGGATTGCTGCTGATGATTCCGGCGGCAGCCGCGCTGATTCTTTTTACCTACTACCCCATTGCACAGACGCTGATCTACTCATTCTTTGATCTGGACCTGACCACTGACTGGCTGTCCGCTGATTTCATCGGCCTGCGCAACTATCTGGATGTAATGCAGAGCAATCAGTTCTGGTACACCTTCGCCTTCACCCTGGGGTTCACCGTAGTAACAGTGCTCATCGACTTGGCGCTGGGGATGCTGTTCGCCCTGGCATCATTCTACGTAGTCCCCCGGATGCGCGGCATCCTCCGTTCGGTGCTGATCATCCCCTGGGCAATCCCTGAGGTGATTCAGGCTTCCATGTGGCGCTGGATGCTCAACAGCGACGTCGGCCCCGTGGGGGACATCCTTGTAAGAACCGGTCTTGTCCAGGAGCCTCCGCTGTTTCTGGTAGACCAGGCCCTTGCCATGGGAAGCATCGTCTTTGCCTACTCCTGGAAAGGGGCAAGCATCACCGCCTTTTTTCTCATGGGCGGACTGGCCCTGATCCCGTCCTCGGTGATCGAATCGGCAAAGGTTGACGGCGCCGGGGCGCTGAGACGTTTCTTTTCCATCACCCTGCCGATGGTCATGCCGACAGTGTTTGTGGCTGTCATGTACCGGTCCCGTTCGGCAATACGGGTCTTCGACATCGTCTACGGGCTTACCGGAGGAGGTCCAGGAAACGCCACGGATACCATGAGCTCCTTTGCCTACAAATACTACTTTCAGTTTACTCAGTTTGGGCGCGGATCGGCTTACGCGGTGGTCACCTTCCTGCTGGTGGCCGCAGTCAGTGTATATTATATCTGGCAGGTGAAGCACCGCTTTCAATATCGGGACTGATATGAGCACACGAAAGAACAAACATACCGTTATTTCGCTGATCATTCTGCTTGCAGTCAGTCTGTGGTGCCTCAGTCCGTTTGTGTGGATGGGCATCACCTCCTTCAAGCCTCAGGGAACAGAGTTCCGCATACCTGTTGAATACTGGCCTCAGGAGCCGACTTTGGAGAATTACCGCACGGTTCTGGGGCCCCGATTTGCAATTCACCGCTCTTTAGTCAACAGCATAATTGTTGCCTCCGGGGCTTTGATTCTCGGTCTGGCAATGTCCACAGCTGCAGCCTACGCCATTTCCCGACTGCGGTTCCGCTACCGCTATCCTGCTCTGCTGTTCACGCAGGTGGGCGGCATGGTGCCGCCGATCATCGTCATCGCCCCAATATTTGTCATGATGCGTGCCGCAGGACTGCTGAGCACCCACTGGGCTATGATCTTACCCAACGCGGCCTTCGACATTCCCCTGTCAACCTGGCTGATTACCAGCTACTTTACCAACATCCCCTTTGAAATAGAGGAGGCGGCCGTTCTGGACGGCGCAGGCCCGGTGAGGAGGATTATCAGCATCATGGTTCCTGCCGCCGCACCGGGTATCTTTTCTGCAGGCATCCTTGCCTTTTTAGGTACCTGGGGAGAATTCATGCTGGCTATGACCGTATCCCTGGGACAGCGGTCAGTGGAGACCGTGCCGGTCACCATCCTGAGTCTCAGCCGCATGTTTGAACTGCAGTGGACCTGGGTTGCCGCCGGGACGGTGATTACGCTGATCCCCCTGACTGCCGGAGTGCTGATCTTTCAGCGGGTGATCGTCAGCGGTCTGACAGCCAGTGCGGTGAAACACTGACAAAACCCTCTGTGTTGCCATGATATTGTCAGTAGGATATACTCCCGTTTAAAGTGAGGCTAACAGATTATGAAACAGACCTATATTATGGCGCTGACGGCAGCGATGCTTTGGTCTACAGCCTATGTGGGAGTGAAGATCGGGCTGGAGTATGCAGAACCCTTTTTCTTCGCCGGTTCACGATTTATGCTCTCAGGAATTCTGATCATCCCCTTTGTCGGACGGATGAAGGGGTATTTCGCTTTCTTCCGGGAAAACTGGCGCGTGGTGATCCCCGTCGGGGCTTTCCAGACCGGGATTTTCTATGCCCTCTATTTCCAAGGGATCAACCGGGTTCCCGCCGCTGTTGCCGCCATCGTCATGGGTGCCGAACCGCTGTTCACCGCCACAACCGCCCATATGCTGATGCACAACGACAAGTTCACCCTCCGGAAGGTGATCAGCCTCATCGGGGCAGTCATCGGCGTCGTGCTGCTTAGCGCCCAGCGGGATTTCGGAGATCCCTCAGGCCTTCGGGAACTGGCAGGCATCGCTTTGATGCTGGGAGCCTGCTTCACCGGCTCCTTCGGCCAGGTGATCGTCAAGAAAAAAGCCCTCAACCCCGTCTACCTCAATTCCCAGCAGATATTCATCGGCGGTCTGATGATACTCCTGCTCTCTGTTCTTACCGGCGAATCAGTACCGACTGAAGTTCCCCTGACCTTCCTTGCCGCGCTGCTGTGGCTGAGCTTCGTCTCCGCCTGCGCATTCACCATCTGGTACAGTCTGCTTAAACGGCCGGAGGTGAAAGTATCGGAGGTGAATCTGTTCAAGTTCATCATTCCCGTCTCAGGGGCAGTCTTAAGCTGGCTCATCATGCCCGAGGACACCCCCGATCTGATATCGGTAGTCGGCATGGTCCTCATTGCCGGGTCCATCATTCTCTTCTACGCCAGAAAGGAAAAACTGCCTCCGGCAGTCCGAAAACTTGACTGAAGCGCTTTGGATGCGTACAACTATGTGATATAATTTCTATCTATCCACATACCAGGGGCAGTCCATGAAATTTGATCAGCAGCCGTCTGCGTTACAGGCGGAAAACACCCTTACGGTCATGAGTTCCTACGGAGTAGGACGTTTTCTGGCGGAATTTCTCACCGGCGCCTTCGCCGCGGTGGTCTTCAAATTCTATGAAACCGAGGTGGGACTCCCCTCAATCTATGCGGCCGCGGCAATCGTTATCTATGCGATATGGAATGCAGTGAACGACCCGCTGCTGGGATACTTCACCTCCAAGCCGACCTTCCTGTCGAAACGACTTGGCAGGCGGTTTCCCTGGATCCTCTTCGGCACGGTCACCTGTGCATTCACCTTTATCCTCATTTTTGCTGTCCCCAGAGGATGGAACGGCGCAGAGCAGCCGATTCCGGTGTTTCTCTGGATGGTGGTCACCACCTGCCTCTATGATCTGTTCTATTCGGTATGGGAGCTGAACTACCAGTCGATCTTCCCTGACAAATTCCGGGGCAACCGGGAGCGGCTGCGGACTGCGGAAATCAGCACCGTCATCGGGGTGCTGGGAATCGCCGCCGGATTCATCATTCCGCCGCTGTTCTTTGAATACGGGCAGCAGGACACCTTTCTGACCAGCGCCTGGGTCACCGCCGGGGTTGCCATATTCGCCGCAATGCTGCTGATCCCCGGGGTGCTGGAGAGCAAGGGCATGATCCGGCGGTACATGCGCAAGGTGAAGACCGAGCAGGAAGAAGGAAGTGCCGCCTCCTTTTTCACCCAGATGCGACAGGCCTTCAGACAGCGCAATTTCCTCGCCTTTATTCTGCTGTATTTCTTCTATCAGTCCGCCGCCATGTGCATGACCGGCTCCATCCATTACGTGGGGGACTACATTCTCCCCGGCGGAAGCAGCGACGTTATCATGATTTTTGCGGGGATGCTTCTTGGGGCTATTGCCTCGGTTCCCGTATGGGGATTCATTTCCAAACGGCTGAAGAACAACCAGCGGATGCTGATCATCTGCGCCGTCTGCATGACCCTGTTCTCCTTTCCCCTGACCTTTCTCAAAACCTACATCGCCTTCACCGTCGCCATGTTCTTCTGGGGTTTTGCCTTCGGAGGATTCTGGATGTTTATGGCTCCGGCGATGGCTGATGTAATCGATGAAATCGTGGTACGGGATAAAAAGCGGGATGACGGAATCTACATGGGCTTCCGGGCGTTCTTCGGACGGCTCTCCTATGCCAGCCAGGCAGTCACCTTCTGGCTGGTGCATGAACTGACGAATTTCTCTGCAGATCCCCGTTCCCCCGAGGCGATCTTCGGCATCCATGTCCACATGGCCCTGGTTCCGATGGGGTTTCTCATCGTGGGAATTGCGGTATTCATGAAGATGAACACCCTGAACCCCCAAAAGGTAGCGGAATACCGGAGGCAGATGAAGGAGATGAATCTCTGATTCACAGCCGCGGTTGCTGCCGGTTCCAGGAAACCTGCCGCGGATATCCCCGGCACTCCGGAGAAGCCGCCGGGAATCCCTGCAGAGGCTTGCTGTCTGCTGTCCTGTTACCTCCGGAACGGGACAGCCTGCTGAGCACTCTTGCCCAATTACCCGTCTTTCCGTTATGATTTATCCACGAGGTAGCTATGAAATTTGAAAAACTCAATACGATGGAAGCACGCTTTACCGAGGTGGAATCCCTGCTGGGCGATCCTGATGTCCTCAAGGACCGCAACCGCTACAAGGAGCTGATGCAGGAGCACTCCCATCTCTCGGAGGTGGTGCAGATCTATCAGTCATATAAAGACGTACTGACCGAAATTGAGAGCACCAAGACCATGATGGAGCTTGAACCGGACCAGGAGATGCGGGAAATGGCCGGGGAGGAACTTGAGCAGCTGCAGCAGCGGTGCGCCTCCCTGGAGGATCAGCTGAAGGTCCTGCTGGTGCCTAAGGATCCGTTGGACGGCAAAAACATCATCATGGAAATCCGCGCCGGCACCGGCGGGGACGAAGCGGCCCTCTTCGCCTCGGATCTCTACAGCATGTACTCCCATTACGCCGAAGTCAAGAACTGGAAGACTGAAGTGCTGGATATGCATGAGACCGAGATCGGCGGGATCAAGGAGATCGTTTTCTCCATCTCCGGGAAGGAGGTCTACGGCTACCTCCGGTATGAAAGCGGCGGTCATCGCGTCCAACGGGTTCCGACCACCGAATCAGGGGGAAGAATCCATACCTCCGCGGTAACTGTAGCGGTGCTGCCGGAGGCAGAAGAGACGGAAATCGATATCCGCCCTGAGGACATCAAGGTGGATGTATTCCGCTCCTCCGGTCCGGGAGGTCAGAGCGTGAACACCACCGACAGCGCCGTCAGGGTTACCCACCATCCCACCGGACTGGTGGTCATCTGCCAGGATGAGAAGTCCCAGATTAAGAACCGGGCAAAGGCCATGCGGGTGCTCCGCGCCCGTCTCTACGACCTGGAGGAAGGGAAAAAGCAGAAGGAGCGCTCCGAGATCAGAAAAAACCAGGTCGGTTCGGGCGACCGCTCACAGCGGGTGAGAACCTACAATTTTCCCCAGAACCGGGTGACCGATCACCGGATTAATCTGACCCTCTACAAGCTCGATTACGTGCTTACCGGAGCAGCCCTGGATGAGATTATCGAAGGCCTCCGGATAGCCAGCCATGAAGAGCAGCTCAAAGAGGAGCAATGAGATCCCTCCGCGAAGTCATAGCTGCAGAATCCTCCCGGCTCCGCAGAGTCAGCGACACCCCCTTTCTTGACGCCCTGCTCCTTGCCGCTGCCGCTTTGGGGACAACCAAGGAACGGCTGCTGGCCGGACTCAGCGAACCGGCAGATGAAGCCGCTGCTGCGGCTGTAGCGGCTCTGACGGACCGCAGATATGCCGGGGAACCGGCAGCCTACATCCTGGGAGTGCAGGAGTTCTACGGCTATCCCTTCCGGGTGACCCCGGCGGTGCTCATTCCCCGTCCTGAGACGGAGCTGCTGGTGGATCTTGTCCTGGAGCGGATACATCTCCAGCACCGCCGGGTGCTTGATCTGTGCACCGGAAGCGGGTGCATCGGCATTTCCCTGAAGCTCGAACAGAGCCTGCTTGCCGTCACCTGCAGCGACGTCAGCTCAGCGGCTCTTGACGTCTGCCGGGAGAACGCCCGAAACCTGGGAGCCGATATCCGCTGTATACAAAGCGACCTGTTCTCCTCTATTGACCAGACCTTTGATGTCATTGTAACCAATCCTCCCTATCTGACCAATGAGGAGATGCAGGATCCCGCCCTGATATCCAGGGGAGAGCCTGAGTCAGCCCT
>PWKH01000028.1 GCA_003559765.1 Spirochaetaceae bacterium | reverse complement strand
TTTGCTGCTGCTTGATGAAGGGGAGTATGGGCCGAAATGGACAACTTTGAAGGTATCAGAGGCGATCGGGATCAGTACACGCAGCTTGGAGTTTATGAAGAAGCGGTGTATTGAAAGCGGGTCCCTTGCTGCAATAGAGAGAAAGCAGCGGGAGACACCGCCTCGAGACATTATCTTTGGTGGAGAGTTTGAAGCTCAATTGATCGCATTAGCTTGCAGTGAGCCTCCTAAGGGACGGGAGAGATGGACGATACGGTTATTAGCAGAACAGCTTGTTGAACTCAAGATTGTGCCTACGGTATCCCCTATGACGGTATGCAATACGTTAAAAAAAACGAATTTCGATCTCGCCAGGGCCGGTACTGGAACATCCCGCCGGACGGAAATGCAGCATTCGTAGCAGCTATGGAAGATATTCTTGATGTGTATGCACGGCCATATAATCCATAATACCCCTTGGTATGTATGAATCGAGTGTGCAGCTCATTGGAGAAGTACACCCCCCTATCCCTGCAGCACCAGGTCACCCGAAACTGGTAGATGATGAATATCCGTAACGGAGTAGCCAGTATTTTCCTGGAAGTCAAACCGCTTGGAGGGAAACGGAAAGGAGCAGTTACAGAACATCGCACCCGTATTGATTGGGCGAAAGTTATTCGGGATATACTGCGGTATCCGAAGGCAAAATAGGTGATTTTGGTCATGGATAACTTGAACACTCATTCAACAGCATCGTTGTATCATACCTTCCCTCCTGAACTTGCCAGATCCCTTGCTGCACGGTTAGAAATTCACTACACGCCAAAGCATGGTAGCTGGCTCAATATAGCTGAAATTGAACTCAGTGTACTGAAACGGCAGTGCCTTTCGGGGAGGATACCAGATATAGATCAGATGCGTGCAGCTGCTGCTCGATGGAATGAAGACCGAAATAACCGCCAAACCTCCGTGGATTGGAGATTCACATCTCAGGACGCACGGATAAAACTCAAGCGGTTATACCCGAATATTTAATTTGTTCAGTGTACTAGGGGTAGTACCCGTCAGGAAGAAAATCCCGGTGGACTGCAAACATCCGGTCGCACAGCTGAGCAATATCATCAAGGGAAAGTTCCGATGCGGTCATCGGATCAAGGGCTGCCGCCTGGTACACGTGTGCCCGGTCCTGGGTCCTGGCCGCCTCCAGGGTTACCAGCTGCACATTGATATTCGTACGGTTCAAAGCCGCACACTGCTCCGGCAGCGAGCCGACCTTCACCCCTTGAATGCCGTTGTCATCAACAAGGCAGGGGATTTCCACGACACAGCCGTCAACAAGGTTGTCGATATGCCCGTCATTGAGGATGTTCCCATGAATTCTTGCAGGGTTTCCGGTGACCACCGCCGATATAATATCCGCAGCATATTCTATCGTCCGCTCATGGGCAATGTACTGGTCTGCAAGCAGAGCGCTGCGCATCTGACCCCACTGCTGGATCTGCTCCTCGCATCGACGGGGATATTCATCCAAAGGGATTTTATACTGATTAATCAGGTGAGGATACTTCGACTTGATCCACCAAGGAGTATACTCAGCGTTGTGCTCGGAGGATTCGGTTGTGTAAAACCCGAAAAAATCAAACACAGCCAGCCGCACCAGGTCATGGGTCTGTACTGGTTCCCCCCGTTTTACCGCATCAATGATGCTTCGTGCTTTCTTCCGCACCTGGGGGTAGATATCCCGATCTCCGTCCTTGAGTCTCAGCAGCCAGGACATGTGATTGATTCCGGCAACATACCAGCGGGGGTCCTCAGCCTCCATTCCCACCGCTTCCAGCAGCTCCTCTCCGCAGCGCTGCACCGAGTGGCACAACCCCACTGTCCGGATTGAAGACTGCTTCAGCACTGCCCCGGTGCAGGTGACCATGGGATTGGTGTAGTTGAGCAGCAGCGCATCTGGACATACCGCTTCCATATCCTCAGCAATATCAAGGAGCACCGGGATGGTGCGAAGACTCCTGAAAATTCCTCCGATGCCAATGGTGTCACCGATGGTCTGCCGAATGCCGAATTCCTTCGGCACTTCAAAGTCCCGAACGGTCGCCGGTTCATACCCGCCGATTTGAACAGCATTCACCACGAAATCAGCGCTTGCCAGGGCCGCCCGGCGGTGCTCCGCTCCCGCATATCCCTTCACCCGCGCCCGGCCTTCATTGATGCTTTCATTCAGCTTCTGTATGAGCCGCATAGAATCATCAAGACGCTGGGCGTCAATGTCATACAGGGCTACCTCGATAGCATCAAGTGAAGATTCAGAAAATATATCGCCCATCAGATTCTTTACGAATATGGTGCTTCCGGCTCCGACAAAGCAAATCTTAACCATCTGTGCTCCTCCATCTCATGGTCTTCTCACCGGTTTGTCTCATCATATCACAGCTTAGCCGGTTCAGCCTCTGACCGCTGAACTGTCTGCATGCATTTTCCAGCCATGTCCGCCGGCAGCCGTCCGGAACAAGCAGTACGGGCAGGTCATAACCTGCCCATACCTGAGCTGTTCTGCTGTCAGCGGAACAGTGCGTTAATTTCCTGATTTGCACGGCGTAAAGCAGTCCGTGGATCCTCCGGTGCCAGCCATATCCGCTCAAAGGCATCCTGCATGATGCTGTCAATGTCGGTTGCATTTGCGGCAATCGGATGCAGATGGTTCTTATCCTCGTCAAAAGCCAGGTCGGTAAATGCGCTTACATCATATCCCCGGTCCGCATAAACCGCTAAAGCCATTTCCGTAGCAGACTCAACTGCAGGAAACACAACGCCGTAGCTTCCGACAATTTCCTGTGCCTCAGGTGAGGCAAGAAACTCAACCCACTTCCAGGCTTCTTCAGGATGATCCGTTCCTGCCCAAACAGCGTCGGACAGTCCGTTGAACATGCTGTTGCGACCCTCCGGGCCCTGGGGAATCGGGGCAAACCCTGCTTTATCTCCCATATTATCAAGATAGAATCCGATCATCCATGATCCGTCGGTAACCATGGAGACTTCTCCGGCAGCCAGCAGTTCATTAACGTTTTCGCTGTCCGGATAAGAAAGATACAGCCCTTTGTCGGTCATATCACGCTTCCATTGAATCGTGCTGACAAACTTCTCATCGTCATAGTAGAACTCAGTGGCATCTTCATCATGAAACTCCCACCCCATGCTGGCCGACAGCAGAGAAAACTGGGTCTGTCCCCAGGCGCCCATATTGTCAAAGGCCTCACCGAATCCGTGACGGGCAATATTGTCCCTGTTGAAGTTTCGGTCCAGGGCGTTATTCCCGGCGGCGTCACGGGTCAGTCGGGCGATCACTTCCTGATACGTCCCTCCGTCATCGGGATTCCATGTCATGTTCCAAAGCTCATCCCGGGTGATGCCGGCTTCTTCGATATGGTCTTTATTATAGACTACGGCAATCGTGTCCCAGTCCTTCGGCAGACCGTAGGCTGCTCCTTCAAAGACGAAAAGATCAGCAAGCCCGGGCATGAATGCACCAAGATCGATGATATCAGAATCGCCGATCATCGGCTGCAGATCAAGCATCTGGCCCCGCTCTGCGAAGTCCCTGAAGAAAGCTACATGGTTGGTCCACACATCCGGGGCATCTCCGATTGCCAGTCTCCGGGTGAGATCATCCCAGTAGTCGCCCCAGCCCATCTGCACAATGTCAATTCTGATGTCGGGGTGCTGATCCATAAAGACCCGGGCAGCCTCCTCATACGCCGGAAGCTGTGAGGCGTCCCAGAGGATATATTCAATGGTTACATCCTCTTCAACTTCAGCTGCTCCTCCTGCAAATGCCAGCATCGGCATCAGCAGCACCGCAGCCAGTACGACAGCGGTTTTCCTTGTTTTTCTCATACGTTCCTCCTCATCCTTCTATTAAGAATGCTTAGTTATGTTACATTCCGCATCAGCGGAACCCAGTATGCCCGATAGAATTCACCACGTGTTTTCCCAGAAGCAGGAACATCACCGTAATTGGTATCGCCGCAAGCATCGTGCCTGCCATCAGGCCGCCCCAGTCAGGCGCACCCTGAGGGGTCTGCTGCCGGAATATGCCGAGCGCAACAGTAAGCACCCGCACCGACTGGTTCCGTCCGGTTATCAGCATCCACAGATACTCATTCCAGGTATTGGTGCTGACGATGATCACACAGGTGAGCAGAGCCGGCGTACTCATGGGAAAGACGATCCTGAAGGCAGTTTTCACTCTTCCCGCCCCGTCAAGATAGGCCGACTCCTCCAGTTCCTTGTTAATGCTCACGAAGAACTGTCTCATAAAGAAGACCGCCAGGGGAGTCATGAAGAAGAAGGGGGCAATGATTCCCTGAAAGGTGTTGACCCACCCCAGCTCATTTATGAATGCGAAGTTCGGAATGACTGTAACAATGATCGGGACCATCAGTGCTGATACATAGAGACTGAAGAGGGCATCCCGAAAGGGAAAGCTGAACCGTGCGAAGGCATAGGCGGCGCAGGCGCTGAAAAACACCTGCGCTACAGTGATGCTGACAGTCACAATCATGGAGTTTCGAAATGCCTGGAAGAAACCGAGGGCCTGTCCTGTTCCGCCCAGGGATACCGCCTCTTCAGCACTTACCAGACCAAGCACCCGCATAAAATTTCCTAGGGTCCACTGCGGGGGCAGGATACTGCGGGGAGACTGAAAAATCGCCGCCGGGAAGGTCAGCGATGTCCGAATCATCCAGTAGAAGGGCAGCATAATGACCAGGAACACCACGGCAGCAACCGCCGCCGAAATCGCATATCCTCGAATTTTCTGTTGTGCAGCTGTTTTCTCCCCTTTGGATTTTTCAGGTACCTGTACGTCCATTATTCCCTCCTCCCGATTAACCGAGATCGGACTCGCCGCCGCGGGTTGTCTTCATGTAGGTGACGGTGAACCCGACAAGAATGAGAAACAGCACAACCGTAGCGGCCGCTCCGTACCCCATATTGAACCGCTGAAAGGCGTGCTCGAAGATGAACCAGATCATTACTTCTGTCGACCGCATAGGACCGCCTTCCGTAGTAACGGCTACGGTATCGAAAATTTGAAATGATCCGATCACCGAGGTTATCACCACAAAAGTCATCACCGGTTTCAGCAGGGGTATGGTAATTTTTTTGAATGCCTGGAAGGGACTTGCACCGTCAATTCTTGCCGCTTCATAGATGCTGTCCGGAATGGTCTGCAGTCCGGCAAAGAACAGCAGTGCCGTATAGCCCATATGCCGCCAGATATTTATCGCCGCAATGCTCGGGAGCGCCGTTGCAGGGAGTCTGAGAAACTGAATCCTGCTGAACCCCATTCCTTCAAGGAGTAAATTGACCGGACCGACCACCGGGTTGAGCAGCAGCAGCCATAACAAACCGATTACGACATTCGGTATAAACCACGGCAGCAGAATCATACCGCGGAATGCGGTGGAACTTTTCATATGGTTCATAAACACCGCAAGGCCGAGCCCGATCACCGTCTGGATGGGAATATTATACAGCACGTAGAGAAACGTTACCTTCAGTGAATTCCAGAAATACTGATCTCCAATCAGCCTGCGGTAGTTCTCCAGCCCGATGAAATTTGCTTCGGTCAGCAGGTCCCAGTCGGTGAAGCTCATATGTAACCCGCGGAGGGCCGGATAGAAGAAAAAGAGCCCGAATCCGATGAGACTGGGAATAATCATGTAGACCGCAGCCCGCACCTCTTCGTTATTATATCGTTTGGGGTGGTGCTTTAAAGTACCAGCTGAAAACTCAGCAGCGGTACCTGATGAATTCTCCGCCATAGGATCCTCCTTATGCCGCCTCAGGATGTTTCGGCTCTGGTGCAGTCTCACGATAACCCGGTATCACCAGAAGCGATATGTATATATGTGGTTATGTGAAAGCATTTGTGGTTTTTTAAATAAAAAAAGAGGGGGAATAACGGCAGGAAAAAGAGTCAAAGACTTATTAACGAATCCTGCGGCGGCTGTACATAAACTTTAGCTTCGACTGCTTATGTTAGCTTTTTCTCATTGTAATTCACTTTCCGGTCAAGATGGTTTCTTCTAGTTTCAGCACAGGGATAACGAAAACAGCCTTTCAAAATATTATATGTTAGATTATGATAGATATGTTAACAAACTAACTAACAGAGGCGTCATGGAGCAGGAAGATCGGAAAAAGTATATTCTTTCCCAGCTGGAAAGCCGAGGAAAGGTCGGGCTGAAAGAACTGGCTGACCGGTTCAGCGTGTCTGAAATGACCGTCCGCAGAGATTTCAATGAACTGGAACATCAGGGACTGTTAATCCGGAAATACGGCGGGGCGGTCAAGTCAGAGGCTGCATCCGCACTGTTCAGCTTCAACAGACGGGTTGAGAAACATCGGGAGCAAAAACAGCGGATCTGCGGGATTGCCCAGCACTATATTCAGGACGGGGAGATTATTTTCATCGACTGCGGCACTACCCTCTTCCGGCTTGCAGCCCTGATTAAACACCGCAGTGTGCGGGTCATCACAAACTCCCTTCCGGTCGTATCGGAGCTGCTGGGCAGCAGCACCGTAAAGCTCACGGTCGTCGGAGGCGATGTCGACTCTGACCGGAAGGCCTGCTACGGAAGCACTGCAGAGAAAATCATCCGGGAATGCTCCGCCGACAAGGCATTCATTGGTACCGACGGGATATCCCTCAGAAGCGGGATGAGCTCCTTCGATGAAAAGGAAGGCCGCATTACCCGGGCTATGGCGCATCAGGCGCGGGAGGTGTTTCTATTGTGTGACGCTTCAAAGATTGAGCGGGACTCATTTTACCAGTACGCTCCAGTGTCTCTGATCAACCACCTGATAACAGACAGCATTGAAAGCCGGGATATAAAACAGCGCTACCGGGAAGCGGGAATCGAGATGATTACGTGATCTCATTAAGGAGGACCAGCAATGGGAAAGAACTGGTGGAAATCGGATGCTTCGGGTATACCTGCAATTCGCATAGAACCGCCCGGGCCGAAATCTGAGGCGATGCACAGAAAAACCATCAATCATATGCGGGGGCTGAGCGGTCAGGTAAAGCTGTTTCCAGTCTGCTTTGACCGAGGATACGGAATTACCCTGACTGATGTTGACGGAAACAAATACTTGGATTTTTCTTCGGGAATTTATGTTACCTCACTGGGACACTGCCATCCGAAGATCACCGAAGCGGTCAGCCGGTGGGCCGGACGCCTTATGAATGCCCATGACTTCACCACCCCGGTGAAGGAAGCCTTGATGGAGAAAATGGCCGACGTGCTTCCGGGAGATCTCTCCGCCTTTCAGCTCTACAGCGACGGCTCATCAGCAGTAGAGGCAGGTATCCGGGCGGCCCGGGCAATAACAGGGAAGCATGAGTTTCTATCCTGCTTCAGGGATTTCCACGGCAAAACCATGGCCGCAGTAAGCTGTGCCCAGATGGCCCGGGGAGATGTGCTCAGCTACGGACCGTTCAGAGCTCCTGGATTCTACATGCTTCCCAGGCCGAACCCGTACCGCCCGCTGTTCACAACAGCCGACGGAACCGTTGATACTGACAGATACCTGCAGTTTTATGATGAATTTATCAGGGAAGGCACCGCAGGAAATGCTGCGGCCTTTGTGCTGGAACCGGTCCAGGGCTGGGGAGGATCAATTTTTCCGCCGGATGACTTCTTTCCGAAGCTGAGATCGTTCTGCGACCAGCGGGAAATTCTGCTGATTGATGATGAAGTGCTTGCCGGTATGGGCAGAACCGGAACGTGGCTGGCTGCGGACCATTACGGGGTGGTCCCGGACATCGTGACTCTGGGAAAGTCCTTCGGGAACGGTTTCCCGGTCACCGCCATAGCGGTCAGGGAGGAATATGCCCCGGCACTGGATCAGATTTCCGCCTCATCAAGCTACGGAGGCAACCCCATGGCCTGCGCAGCCGCCCTGGCATCCATTGAAGTGATTGAGCAGGAAAACCTGCTTGAGAACGCAGCCCGGGTCGGCGACTGGCTGATGAAGCGGATGCTGGCAATGAAAGAAGCACATCCGATCATCGGAAACGTAACCGGAAAGGGGATGCTTTTCGGAATCGAACTGGTTACGGATAAGCAGACAAAGACTCCCTTCGACGAAGCGGGAAAACTGGTATATCAGAAGGCTTTTAAAAAGGGACTTGCCTGGATCCCCGCCGGGCACATCCTGCGCATGTCTCCTCCCATCATTATGGATGAGCACTATGCAGGCCTCGGCCTCGATATCATCGAGGAGGCAATCGACGAAACAGAGCAAGCATTCGGATACCCCTAGGAGAAATTATATGAAGCAGACCGTGAAATGCGCCGTCATCGGAACCGGGATGATGGGCAAAGAATTTGCCAGCGCCGCCATGCGGTGGAGTCATTTGAGCGGGACAGCTCTGCGACCGGAAATTATCTCCATCTGCGGAGGCAGCCTTCCTGAGTCTGACAGAATATGGTACCGGGAAGGCCTCGGCACAGTCACCCAGGAGACCACCGACTACCGGGAGGTGCTGAAAAATCCTGAAGTGGAGGCAGTCTACTGCGCGGTACCGCACCATCTGCACGAAGAGATCTACACCGCATGTATTCAGGCGGGAAAACATCTCATGGGAGAAAAGCCCTTCGGCATCGACAAAGGAGCGAACGAGCGGATACTGGAGGCGGCTGAACGCCGCCCTGAAGTCTTTGTCCGCTGCTCCTCCCAGTTTCCCTTTGTTCCTGCCGTGCAGAAGCTCTGTTCCATGCTGGCCGCCGGTCAATTCGGCACAATCATCGAAGCAGAAGCAGGATTCATGCATTCAAGCGATCTCAACCCCGACAAACCGATCAACTGGAAGCGAAGAATCGAAACCAACGGCGCCTACGGCTGCATGGGGGATCTGGGAATGCACATCCTCCATGTACCCCTTCGGGCCAAATGGAGGCCCCTGAACGTCCGGGCGATTTTGAGCAATATTATCCCCCGTCGTCGGGATGAACAGGGTAACCTGGTTCCCTGCGACACATGGGATAATGCGACGCTGTTCTGTGAAACCGAGGCACCCGGCGGGGAGCGTTTTCCCCTGACCCTGAAGACCCAGCGGATTGCACCGGGGGAGAAAAACTCCTGGTATCTGACTGTCAAGGGAACAAAGGGGGCGGCCTCTTTTTCAACAAAGCAGATCAACACCCTGTCATATCTGCTGTATGACGGGAAAGCACAGGAATGGCGCACCGTGGATATGGGCCATGAGACTGCCTTCCCGTCCATAACCGGAGACATATTCGAATTCGGCATGTCCGATGCGCTGATGCAGATGTGGGCGGCCTTCTTCCATGAACTGGAACATCGTGCTCCCCTCTCCCGGTTCGCCGGATGCGTCACCCCCGAAGAGACGCGGCAGAGCCATCTGCTGTTCACCGCAGCCCTGAATTCGCACCGGACGGGAAACACCATTGTCCTCAGCGGCTCATGACGCACCCCTGCCTTCTTGCCGTTTCTCTCCTGGTACGGTAAGGTTAAGCTGCATGCCCTGCTCAGGGTACTGAAGCATAACAGCATCACCGGCAGAAGTTCACCCTGTCGTTCAGACATGCACCGGACAGAACTGACTGCTGCAGCAGCGAGGATTTACCGTCATGGAGCTCACCGGATTACATGTTCTCGGCATCATCATCACCTTTCTCGGGGTGTTCAGCATCGGACTGTATTCAGGCAGACAGGTTAAGAACTCCCGGGATTTTTCCGTCAGCAGCTACCGCTCCGGGCCATTCATGGTCATGGGCACGATCCTGGGCACCATGGTCGGAGGATCGGCGACCATCGGTACAGCCCAGATGGCCTACCTCTTCGGATTCTCCGCCTGGTGGTTCACCCTGGGCGGCGGAATCGGCTGTCTGCTCATTGCGCTGTTTCTCATCAAGCCCATGCGGGAGACCACCCTGGAGACAATCCCCCAGTTCATTACCGCAAACTACGGCAGCACAGCAGGAGTCACCGCCACACTCTTCATCTCCCTGGGGACCTTTCTCAATGTGGTGCCGCAGTTCTTCTCTTCAGCTGCCCTGCTTTCTTCAATGTTCACCCTGGACTTCAGGCTCTCCGCAGCAATCACGGCGCTGCTGATTACCCTCTACGTGTTTTTCGGAGGAGTCTGGGGCACGGGACTCATGGGCATTATGAAGACGGTCCTCACCATTACTGCGATGATCGTGCTGGGCACCGCCGCGGTGGTGCTCTCCGGGGGCATTGGAGCGGTTACCTCGTATTTCCCTTCCACCCCCTGGTTCAGTCTCTTCGGCAGGGGGGTAAACACCGATCTGGCTTCCGCCTTCTCCCTGCTGGTGGGGATTCTTTCAAGCCAGATTTACTTCCAGGCGATATTCGCCGCCCGAAGTCTGAGAGCCGCACGGGCAGGAACCCTCATGAGCTCCCTGTTAGCACCGATCATCGGACTGGGAGGCATCATGGTGGGACTGCATATGCGCATGCATTTCCCCGACATCAACCCGGCTCAGGCGCTTCCGTTGTTCATTCTCCAGTACATTCCGCCGCTGTTTGCAGGGATACTGCTGTTCACCCTGCTTCTGGTAACCATTGCCACCGGTGCCGGTCTCACCCTCGGGGTCAGCACCATCCTCAACCGGGATATTTTCCTGCGGATAAAACCCCATACAAGCGAAAATACCTCCCTGCTCATGTACCGGGTATTCATCGTTCTGATGACTCTGCTGGCTCTGGCCATCGGCCTCATTGCAAGCGGGGAGGTGCTGATCCTCAACTGGGGATACCTTGCCCTGGGTCTCAGGGGAGCAACTGTCTGCTTCCCTTTGCTGGCGGCTATCTTCCTGAAAGACAAAATTGCACCCCGAGCCGGAGCAGCGGCGGTGTTGCTGGGACCGGTCCTGGTGGTTGCCGGATACATGCTCCCGCTTCCCATTGATCCGCTCTATCCCGGCCTTGCGGCAAGCATTTTTTCCCTGGCAGTCGGATATCTTATCGGTCCGGGAAGGCAGCCTCCCGGCTGAGAGAAATAGCGTATGCAGGGATTGTCCGGAGGATGCGATCGGTGTAAGGTAAGGTATCCGGGCTGATCACCAGCCCAGCAGATAAGCAGGTGTGTTATGAAATACGCAGTCCTTCTTTTAGCCGTGATTCTTACCGGAGGATGTGCTGCTGCCCAGGAACAGGAAACTGGCATCCCGCCGCAGCGTCAGATTCAGGCCTACCGTGATCTGACCCCTGATGAGCACCGCATCCTTGTTGACCAAGGTACGGAAGCACCCTTCACCGGGGAGTATAATGACTCCTACGAACTGGGGACATATCACTGCAGGCGGTGCGATTCACCGCTGTTCACCTCGGAGGCGAAATTTGACTCCTCCTCCGGCTGGCCCGCATTCGACGCCCAGATTCCCGGTTCAGTCTCGTATAAACCCGACGGCTTCCGGACCGAGACGGTATGCACCTACTGCGACGCCCATCTCGGACATGTGTTCACCGGTGAGGGTTTCACTGAAACCGACACCCGGTACTGCATCAATTCCCTGGCGCTGACCTTCAAGCCTCATGCATCAGCCGTGTTTGCCGGCGGATGTTTCTGGTGCATAGAATACCGGTTCAGTGAATTTGACGGAGTTGTTCAGGCAGTCTCCGGATACACCGGAGGCACCCTGGCGGATCCGTCATATGAGGAGGTCGTCGCCGGAGGCACCGGCCATGTTGAGGCAGTCAAGGTGTACTACGATCCTGAAGCGGTGACCTACCGGGATCTTGCCGTCCATTTCTTTGAAATCCATGATCCCACCCAGACTGACGGGCAGGGTCCTGATATCGGAGAGCAGTATCTCTCGGTGCTCTTCTACAGCAGTGAGAAAGAGCGGGAAACAGCAGAGGAACTGATCAGCATTCTGGAGGAAGCCGGATATGAAGCGGCCACGCAGCTGCGTCCCCAGGTAATCTTCTGGAAAGCTGAGGAAGATCATCAGAATTTCTACCGCCGGCACGGCCTCGGCCCCAGACGGCCGGTCGTCCGGCGCTTCGGCACCGAGGAATAGTACAAAAGAGGATTCTGCTCACTGCATCCTGACGAAAAGCGTCTTGATCTCAAAGGGGGTGAATGCAAGCTCAATCTCCCCTGCTTCCGTCAGAGGAAGTGCCCCAATATGCTCCTCCATCAGGTTCACCTCGGCAGCCTCCCCGAAGCTGAACGAAGAGGACAGCCTGCAGCGGCAGGAGGTCCCTTCGGTCTCATAGAGCCGCAGGATTATCCCTGTCCCCTTTTCAGCGGGCTTCACCGTTTCGAGTTTCACCGCCCGAGCATCAGGGGCAAACCAGGAGAGTTCAGTGCGCCTGCCGGCAGTCTTCCGGGAAAACACTTTCAGCGGGGACTGGAAATTATGGGCCTGTCTGACCACCCCGGCTTCCCGCCAGGTGCCCTGATGGGGCATATAGGCAAAGGAGAACACATGCTCCCCGATGTCAACCGTCGCATCAGGATACTGGGGACTGCGAAGCAGGTTCAGCTCCATGGTCCCGCGGTGAATCCGATATCCGTATTTGCAGTCGTTGATCAGCGCAATTCCGTAATCGGGCTGAGAGATATCGGCAAAGCGGTGACCGCACACTTCGAACTTTGCTTCATCCCAGCTGGTGTTCTGATGGGTCGGCCGCTCCAGCGCCCCGAACTGGATTTCATACCAGGCCCCGAAACTGCGGACACTCACCTCCGCCGAAAGCCGCAGCATGGAGCGCTGCTCCTGCCACAGCACCCGGCAGGTGCTGCGCAGCAGATATTCTCCGGATCTCAGTTCAAGTACCTGGGTGATCCGGCTGGAGCCAGTCTGAAAGACCTGCTCGATCTGCACGCACTGGGGATCTGAAAGGACGGTCCGCCGGCTGAGCAGGTCCGCCTGCTTCGGGACCGTCTGCTGATAATAGGAGCTGACGTCCCAGGCATCCCAGGCATAGGGCTTATCTTCGTAAAGAAGGAATTTTCCTCCGCCGCCGGGGCCGAAGAGCTCCCGATCTGACTCCTTGAGCCGAAGAGAGGAAATGCTTCCGTCAGGGGCAAGGACTGCAGAGATTCGGCGGTTCTCCAGAATTCCGGCATCCTCCTGCCAGGAGACCTCACCGATCTGCTCCTGAAACAGAGCCGTCAGTTCACTTTTCCGGTACTGCCTGAACCCCATGGAAGGGACTTCAGCAAAGCCCCGGATATCTCCGATCTGCACCAGCTCCTGTCTCTCCCACGGCTGGGTATTGACCACCGTAACCGTATCGGCGCATTCCTGCTCCCACAGCTGTTCGGCAAGGGACTGTTCTATGGTCTCAAGGGCTTTCAGGTTTTTTTCACTGATTCGGTACGCGTCCTGATACACCTCAGCTATGGAGGTTCCGGTGATCACATCATGAAACTGATTCAGCAGTGTTTCCTTCCAGATTCCTCGGATTTCCTCCTGGGGATATGCCTCTCCGGAGACAGCCGTCAGAACGGAGGCGAAGAGCTCCGCGTCCCGCAGCCGATGTTCCAGCAGCCGGTTGTACCGCTTGATCTTCCCGCAGGTAGTGTAGGTCCCCCGGTGCAGCTCCAGATACAGCTCCCCGTCCCACTCCGGCATCTCCCCCGGGTCCTGCCGGTCCAGATACCGGAGAAACTCCTCGGCGGGGGCAAACTTCACCTTCACTGCTCCTTCGCAGTTCTGTCCCCGCAGCCCCCATTCGATATGGCGCCGGGATGGTCCGCCTCCGCCGTCTCCGATGCCGTAGAGATTCAGAAATCCGTCATGGATATCACCTTGGGCAAACCGCCGGGCCGCACCGCGGAGCACCTCCGGTTCATTGGTGCAGTTATAGGTGTCTGCAGGAGGGAAATGTGCAGTCACGGCGGACCCGTCGATCCCCCTCCACCGGAAGGTGTGGTGGGGAAAGGTATTTGCTTCGTTCCAGGAAATTTTCTGGGTGATAAAGTAATCCACCCCGGACCGCTTCAAGATCTGAGGGAGAGCTGCTGAGTATCCGAAGGCGTCGGGCAGCCAGAGAAATCTGATATCCCGGCCGAACTCACGGCGGAAAAACTCCTTCCCGTAGAGGCACTGCCGCACCAGCGATTCACCGCCGGGGATATTCACATCGGGCTCCACCCACATTGCTCCCTGGCACTCAATCCGTCCCGCCTCCTCAGCATCCTTAATTTCACTGTACACTCCGGGATAGGCTTCCTTCACCCAGTCCAGCAGCTGAGGCTGGGAACAGCCGAAAATATACTCCGGATAGCGCTCCAGCATGCGCAGCGCCGTGGCGAAGGTCCTGCCTCCTTTGCGCACCGTCTCCCGATAGGGCCACAGCCACCCGAGATCAATATGGGCATGGCCGACCGACCAGGCGGTTAGCTCACTGGGAACCGCCGGCGGCTGCAGCAGTTCTGCGGCTCGAGCGGCTGCCTCAGGCAGATGGTCGAATACCGGAGCAAGATCTGCAATGCTGTTCAGGCCGCGGAGAATCCTCCGGGCCCGGACGTCCCGGGGGTCCAGGGACTGGTACAGCTGGAGCAGGTAGTCCATATCCATGGCCAGGTTCCAGCACTGCCGGTCAAAGACGGCAAGTTCCGCCTGATTGAGCACACAGAAATTATGGACCTCCTCTCCCATTCCATGGGGCGCACCGAAGAGCCCGTTTGCGGCTCCCTCCACCAGCAGATCCACCTCTGAGCCCGGCGGAGCCTCATCAAAGAGGGGAATTCTCCGCTTGCGTTCAAACACCTCATCGGTCAGTTTATAGGTGATTCCCCAGTAAGGAGATCCGCTTTTCCAGAGGCAGCCTTCCGCCCCGATATCGATCAGAGCGACCGCTTCCCTGCCTTCGTATTCCTCAGGGATACGACCGGTGAAGCGGAACCAGCTGCTGTCCCACAGATTCCCCCATTTCATGCCGTGTTCAATCGGCTGAAACCTGGAGTAATCTATCAGGTCATAGGGAATCGGTTTCCGGTCTGCCGTAAATTCGGCTGCAAGGGGCGTCTTCCGGGTGTAGCGCCTGTTATATATCTCCTGAATGAGCTGGTGTATTCTCTTCTCTATTCCTGCCTTCATGTCCTGTCTGCTCCCTTAGGTATGCTCCTGCTCATAAACGCATCCGCGGGCGGCAGAAGCAAACGCGCTGATCAGCTGCGGCTGTGCATCAAAGAAGTGGTCCGACGGCGCTATGATATACCCGCCTGCTTTTCCGCAGGCTTCAAAACAGCGTCTGACTTCCGCCTGCACCTCAGCAATTGAGGCGCGCTGAAAGAAATAGCCCTGGTCAAATCCGCCGATAAAACAGACCCGCCCGCCGATTCTCCGGTAGGCCTCAGTCAGATCGGCATCTCCCCCCATCCCCGGAGGGGTGAAGGTCTCCAGTGCGGCAGGCTGCATGGCGGCAAGATCCTCCAGGATCGGCATCATGCCGCCGCAGGTATGATATACCGTCCGCAGCCCGGAGCGCCGGGCGGCGTCAATCAGGGGAGCGTCATGGGGGGCTGCAAACTCCTGAAAAATCCTCGGTGAAATCACCGTGGTCGATGCATCCCCTCCCCCGAGTTCTATGAGATCAGCCCCAGTTCCAGCTGCACTTTCGAGATATTTCAGCTTGCGCTGCCGCAGGATCTCCAGAAACGCACCAACCCATTGAGGATCATCGAATGTTTCCAGAATCAAAGGTTCAATGCCGAAGAGCACAGCGGCATCCTGCCAGCATCCGGGCTGACCGGCGATCTCGAAGGGCGGCACGGTCAGCCGGATAATCCGGTCTCCCCCCGTCCTCCTGGACATCTCCTTCACCGCCTCCCGGTCGCAGTGAAAAGCCGGCGCATACTCCCCGATGATATCAATATCGCGTTTCTGCTTGATCAAAGGCTCGCTCACCCAGGAGGTATAGCCGTTGCTCTGCAGCACAGAAGAGAGCACCCCCTTAGGGGTGGTTATCCTCCAGCGGTGCGTCTCATAGGGAGTTTCTTCGATCAGTTCAGCGGTAATGCGCCACTGGTCAGTTACAATTCCCTGATACCCTGAAGCAGGATCTGCCCGGTACTGGCCGGATTGCTCGTCAGGCCGTATCGGCTGCATCCAGACAATGGGGTCCAGCCCGTGTCTGCGGAAAAATGCTTCGGTATCAGCTCCGCCTTCATACTGCTCAAGATAGTACTCCATCACATGATGGGTGGTCACCGGCAGGCGGTCGGGCTTCTGCAGATCAAGCGCTGCAAGCATCCGCTGTCTTGAAGTCATCCCTCGCTGCTCCTGTTTTTCTTCCTCGTGGAGCTGAAGAACACCGGATTCGATAATGCCCGGATATAGGGATAGGAGGCTGCCTCCGTAAAAAAATCCCTCACCCGTCCGGTCACCAACTCCGGGGCTCTTTCCATGAGTCTGTTCAGCTCCTGCCGGCTGTCCGGCGCAGCTGTTTCGCACCGGATAAACCCGGCAGGCTCCTTTACCAGCAGCACATCCCTCCAGGGATCGGAGGGTACGCTCTGCTCCCGGATTACCCCGTTCGGCCCGATCCACCGGAGAATTTGTCCTTTAGCCCCGGTCACCTCGGCAGCCGCCATGGCGGGGAATGATCCGGTATATTCGCTCCCCATTTCCGCACTGCCGACGGACAGGTCAATACAGGGGCCATGGGGGGATTCGCTGACGCACACTCTCCCTCGTGTTATGCCTGCAAGGATTCCTGAGACCGACAGCTCATCAGCATAGACCCAAGTGGTGGGAGTTCCCGCCTGCAGCTCCGCCGGATCCAAGTCGGGATAGCCCGGCTGGTGCCGGTCGCTTCCCCCGAGGAGGGTGAAACGCCGGCCTTCACGCAGCAGCCGGTCGCACCGCTCAAGGGACTCCCAGTTTCGCATTACCCAGGGCCCCTGCCAGACTTCCGCAGCATCCAGTTTCTCCGGCCAGGGAAGATCCCAGTCGCATCCGATGCATCCGGGTATGTGCTTCGGATGGTTCACGCTCATCAGAGCCCCCTGTTCATGGGCCAGAGCGCATACCGTATGAACATCGCCTTCACTGCGGAGGCGGAAGTCTATCCACTGCTTCAGCCCCCAGATGTTTGCATGACCGTGGTAGGTGGTAATCTCCTCGCCGGGTATCAGCAGCATGTCTCCTTCATAGTCAGCGATTTCCCGGTGATGACTGGTGGTGTTATGATCCGTCACAGCCAGGAAGGCCAGATTCCGGTCGGCCGCAGCCTGCACCAGGTCCCGGAGGGATCCCCGGGCGTCACTGTAATGGGTATGGCTCTGCAGGTCCCCGGGATACCATCCCGCCGGCCCCAGGCTCCGGTCACTCCATTCCCTCTGCTGAACAGCACTGCCGGAACCGGTCTCAAGGGTCACTTCAATGCGGTAGCGGCCCCCCTCCGGGCCCACTTCGGCCAGCCCGAGAATCACCGTCCACTCTCCGGGCTGGATTTCTCCGGGAAGGTACCCGGGGGTTGCCCCGTCTGCGGCAACCCGGATGCTTCTGCGGGCGCTGCCGCTCCATCCTCGGAATCCCTCCCGGGCGGGGAATTCGGAGAACCGGGGATCCGCAAGGCCGATATCCAGGATGCTCCCGGCCTGGACCTCATAGGACACCCTCAGTTCTCTCACCCCGCGGGGCACCGGGACGGGTATGGAGCGGTAGGGAGCAAACGCTCCCTCACCCTGCTGAATCTGCCCTGTGAATATCACGAGACATCTACCCTCATGCCGTCCTGGCCGAAGAGATGCAGATGCTTCGGCTTGAACTGCACCGTTACCCGGTCCTGAGCCGCCGGGGGATCATCACCGAAGACTCTGCAGACACTCAGCTGATTTCCCACCAGAAAAGAAAGCAGTGTTTCCGGTCCTAACGCCTCCATGGCATACACTTCCCCGGGAATGACCGGGTTGTCGCTTCCGTCACTGATAAACAGGTGCTCAGGACGCACCCCCAGGATCACCGGCGTATTGTCAGCTATTCCAATCTTCGCATGGTCAAAGGGGGAATCAAAGGAGAAGTGGTCAGCTTCGAACCTTCCCTTGCGGTAGACCGCATCAAGCAGGTTCATGGGAGGGCTTCCCAGAAAG
>PWKH01000083.1 GCA_003559765.1 Spirochaetaceae bacterium | reverse complement strand
TCTCGATCTTTTCCGTCAGTGACAATTCAAGATCGTAAAGGAAACTGAATGCAGAGGGCTGTTCACACAGCTTCACCACCTGCCGGGCAAGTTCCAGCCCGCCCTTACCGCCGGATTCGCGGTAGTCGGTAATCTCAGCGGCAACTCCGCGCTTGCGGAGCTGCCCCTTCAGATCCTCAAGCTCCCGGGGATCATCGTCGAGAAAGCGGTTAATCGAAACCACCGCCGGCACATTGAACATGCCGATGTTTTCCACATGCTTCATGATGTTCTCGATGCCGTGGGTGCGGTACGCCCGCAGGGTAACCACCAGCACAGCGGCGTTCGGAGTCAGCCCGCCGGTGCGGCACTTAATGTCAAAAAATTTCTCCGCCCCAAGATCTGAGGCGAATCCCGCCTCGGTAACAGTAAATTCACCCAGCTTCAGGGCAAGCTTCGTTGCGCTCAGGGAATTGCAGCCGTGGGCAATATTGGCAAAGGGGCCGCCGTGGACGAAGACCGGCACCCCTTCAATCGACTGCACAAGATTCGGGTCCAGCGCCTGCTTCAGCAGCGCGGCCATGGCCCCCTGGGCCTGCAGATCGCTGACAGTGACCAGTTCCTTATCCCAGGTCTCCCCGATCACAATCCTCCCGAGCCGCTGTTTGAGGTCAAGGATATCCTCCGAAAGGCATAAAGCAGCCATGATCTCCGAAGCTGCGGTAATTTCAAAGCCGTCGTTCCGGATGACGCCGTTTATCCCCTTTCCTCCGAGGCCGACGAGGATCTCCCGGAGACTGCGGTCGTTCATATCCATGACCCGCTTCCAGGCAACCTTCTGGGGATGCAGCTGCGGCTCGGCCCGCTGGTGGATATGATTGTCTATCATAGCTGATAACAGATTATGGGCTGCAGTCACCGCATGCATATCGCCGGTAAAGTGCAGATTGATTTCATCCATAGGAAGCACCTGGGAATAACCTCCGCCGGCGGCTCCTCCCTTCACCCCCATGCAGGGACCCAGGGAAGGCTCTCTGATGGCGGTGACCACCTGCTTCCCCATCTGCTTGAGAGCCTGGTAAAGGCCGATGGTATTGGTGGTCTTGCCTTCTCCCATGGGTGTCGGGGTCATCGCCGTCACCAGGACCAGTTTGCCGTCCTTTACTCCCCTGCGGGACAGATCCTGATAGGTGTTCAAGGGAACTTTTCCGATATACCGTCCGTAGGGAATCAGCTGATCTCCGACTCCCAGTGCATCAGCAATCCTGCTGATGGGCTGCAATGTTATCTCCCGTGCTATGTGTTCATCCGATCTCATCATGCTCCGCATCCCTCCGCTGTCTTGATCATAAACATACTAAGAAATCCGCCGTATGTCGATGCTGTTTAAGAAGCCGGGGGCTTCACCCACTTCATGCCCCACGGCGCCAGTTCCAGACTGTCATGGAGACCGGCATCTGCCAGAATATCAACACTTCCTTCAGGACATTCCATGAGCAGCAGATCATTCTGAGAAATCCAGGTGGGTCTGTCGGAAAAGTTCGCCATGACAATAACCCGATGGTCTTCTGCTTCCCGGACAAAGGCAAGCAGATGGGGATGACCGTGATCAACAACCTTCAGACTGCCCATGGCCAAGGCAGATTCCTGCTTCCGCACCTGAATCATCCGCTGTATCCGGGAGAAGATCCGGTGCTCCACTGTCCCTTCCCGGTGTCTCAGTTCAGCTTTATGCCAGTCCATCGGAACCCGGTGCACCCACCTTGAATCCCGGGCCTTGCTCGGATCAGCAGCATAGGAGTAGTCGTTCAGCAGACCGATTTCATCACCGATATATATCAGCGGAATTCCTCCGAGGGTGAACATCAGACCGTAGAGCATGACGATCTTTGCAACCGCAAGAGAAATTTCCTGATCATCATTCATCACGATCCCCTTTTCAAGCCCAGTCAGGGAGGCGCAGGTTCCCGAAATCCTGCAGTCCCCGGTCTTCGGATTTTCCTGGAAGGGCAGCCCCCTGGCGAAGCTTCCGGGAAACCTGCCGGTATAGAACTCATTGAGAAACCGGCGGTGAAAAAATCCGTTGATTCCGATCATCGCCGCATCGCCGTCATCAAAGGTCCAGCCGATATCATCATGGGAGCGGACATAATTCACCCAGGAGCATCCGGGAGGAATATAGTAGCGGTGGATAATGGAGGAACGGAAAAGCCTCGGATCCCGGGTTGCCAGACCTTCCCAGGCTGTGGCCATGATCAGGGGGTTGTAGGAAAGAGCACACTCATTGGTTCCAATATACTGGCTCACCTCATCTGGATGGACGATTGCCTCCGACTTGAAGACCAGGGAGGGTGCGGCAACAGCGGCAAGCGCCTTGAAGGCCTTGATTACCGTGTGCGCCTTCGGCAGACTTTCGCAGACGGTCCCCTTCTCCTTCCAGACAAAGGCTATGGCGTCAAACCGCAGCACCCCGACCCCGACGTTGGCAAGGAACAGCATCTCCTCGGCCATCGCCTTGAACACTTCATGATTCTGATAGTTCAGGTCCCACTGGAAGGAGTTGAAGGTGGTCCACACCCATTTTCCGATATCCTCCCGGTAGCTGAAGCTGCCCGTCCGGGCTTCAGGAAAAATTTCCCGCAGATGGGCATTATACTCATCGGGTTCCCGCCGGTCCGGAAAGAGATAGTAGAAGTTTTGATAATAGGCATCACCTTCAGCTGCCCTGCGAGCCCATTCATGCTGGTCGGAGGTATGGTTGAGGATGAAGTCGAGCACGAGAGTGATTCCCCGCTTTCGGAGCATCGCGGCAAGTTCTCTGAGATCGTCCATGGTTCCCAGGTGCTGCTGCACTTCCCGGTAGCTGGACACTGCATATCCGCCGTCGCTCTCCCCCTCAGGAGCCTTGAACAGCGGCATCAGATGCAGATAGGTGATGCCGAGCTCCTCAAGGCAGGGCAGCTGCTGCTGCACTCCCTTCAGATCCCCGGCAAACAGATCGGCATAGACAATAGCTCCTACTATATCCTGGCGGGTAAACCAGGACGGGTCCTGCTCATGGATCTCATCAATTTCCGCCAGTCCGGCGGAGCGCTCACGGCAGCAGTTCCACATGCCGAAGAGCAGATCTTCTACGAAATAGAGGAAATCATAGTTGCTTCCGTATAATTCCAGCAGAAGGGAGAAGAGCCTTCCGAAGTGCTTCTCCAGGCGATGACTGAAGGCGTCCCATCGCCTGCCCCGCCGCTGCTGAGAAGGAATTCTCTGAATCATCCGCTCCAACAGAGCCCTGGAATCAGTTCTCATAGTTGCTCCTATTTCTCCATATGAACATGCAGCCTGTATGCGGCACGGGCATTCCCGCTGCTGCTGCCGACGAGAAAGCCTGAAGCAGGGGTCGGCTGCGTTACCGGTGCTCTGCCGTACAGAGATTCCATACTAATTACTCGCCTGCAATAAGTCAACAAAACCTCAGCGCAGATACCGCTCAATATGATTCCGATGTTCCGTGTAGGTTTCAGCATAATGGATCGTTCCGGAGGGATCATGCAGATAATAGAGATACGGGGAGCTTTCCGGGTGCAGGGCTGCATGCAGCGCCTGGATGCCCGGATTTGAAATCCCCGTAGGAGGAAGCCCGGGGCTGCGCCGGGTGTTGTAGGGGGTCATCCGCTGCAGATCCTCCCAGAGAATCGGACTGCTCCAGTTATCCAGTTCATATCTGGTGGTGGCATCAATGCCCAGGGGCATGTCAAGCTCCAGGCGCCTCCAGATGATTCCAGCGATCATCGGCATCTCCTCGGCGCTGCCGGCCTCCCGCTGGATCATTGATGCAGTGATGACGATCTCCTCTGCCGTATAAGGAGATGCGGCAATATCCTGCCGATGGGTCTGCTTCCAGGCTTCAAACCGGTCGAAGGCTTCATGAACAATCCGATCAGCTGAAATCTGATCCTGGGTAATCCGGTAATCTCCGGGGAAGAAGAACCCCTCAGCAAAGGGATATCCCCGGGATTCAGCTTCCCGGTGGATCGCCTCCAGAAACCGCTCCCGATCTGTCCCGCTGATTCGGGAAGAGAAGATTTCAGCAATCTGTTCAATGGTAAACCCCGGATAGATTCGGACTTCACCGTGCTGTCCCTCCGGCCGGGTGATCATTTCACTTACTTCGCTGACCGATACATCTGCAGGGATATAAAACGTACCGGCCTGAATGAAGCGGTCCATTCCCTGTCTTCTCAGATGGAACCTGAACCCCCACACGCTGCTGATCACCCCCTCTTTGCGCAGCTGCTCGGCCACTTCCTGGACCGTCATGCCGTAGGTGATCTCAATTTTTCTGATGCCGCTTTCTGCAGTCTGGGTCTGCATATGACTGAACAGCAGCCCCCCGGCAGCTGTCCCCGCGGTGAGGACCGCAAGGATGATCAGCAGTGCCGTACCGGAGATATGCCGTTTTTTATGACGTACCCGTTTCGGTTTTGATGATCTGCTTGAGCTCCTCGATCTTTTCGGAGTTTTGGCTGACACGTTTTTTTATTTCCTCAATTTCCTTTTCAAGACTGCTGATCTGAGCATGCTTGCGTTCAATTGCCTGGTTGTCCCGTTCAATAAACTGCCGGAGTTCCTCCACCTTGATTTCCGCTTCAAGCTGCTTCACCCGGTACTGACGATGTTCGATCTGCTCCCGGCAGGAGGCGATCTCCTTGAGGGTCCGCTCCAGCTCAGGGATTTCCTTCTTCTGGTAAATTTCCGGACGATCAAGCACATAGGCCCCAAGCTCCGCATACAGCCGGTTCAGGTTCTCCTCATTGACAGATTTGCTCTCCTTGAGCTCCTCAATCCGTTTTTCCAGATTGTTGGCGACGCCGGCATGGGAGAGAATTTCCTCATTCTTACTCCGGTCATGCTTTTTCTCCTCGAGCTGCTTATAGAGAGCCTCATAGGCCTTTTCCAGCCGTTCATATTCCGCCGCAATCGTTCCGGCGGTCTTGCTTTTAATATCACGGATGAGCTTCGTCGTACAGATCTGTTTCCCGGCATCGCGGAACAGCTGCTCCCGCTCCTTGTTCAGCTGTTCTATTTCTCTGCGGATTTTTTTCTGCCGCATTCTGAGAGTCATCCGTTCGAAGACGGAAGCGGCAACATACCGCAGCTCAATATCCTTAAGACTCTTCTGAGCCTTTGTCAGCCGGGCGTTCTGATGAAGCACTGATGCAAAAATCAGGGAGAATTCCTCCTTAGCTTCACCTGCGGTATACTCTTCATAGGCAATCACTCCAATGCGGCTGTAGAGAGAATTTTTCTCATATTCAATTGAAGCCAGCCGCTGTTCGATCTGGGAAATCTCCTCAGATGAGCTCCGGGCTCCCATGTTCGCCTGATTGATCTCACTGATCAGCTGATCTACCCGTTCAATTTCACCCTGGAGGGACCGTATCTGCTCCACCGTACCCTCCTGGGGCACCTCCTTGGGGCTCATATGAGGAGAAATGACCCGGCCGAGCTCAGTCAAGTTTCTGTCCAGCTCCTGCTGCAGTTCTTCTATTTCCTTGTGGCTCGCGGTTATCTGCGATCGCTTCTGTTCCATCAGCTTGCTCCTTATCCTCGCATATGTATCATACCACAAGACACTTTCCTTGACAAAGCAAGTGTCAGTTTATATGCTGATAGAAATTGATTAATTATGGATGCCATGAGTGCCCCTGACAAAGTGCATGCTGTTAGAAGAATTTGATATACTCTGTGGTGACGTCGGAATGGACAACCCAACGCTGTTTGACAAACAGGCACTGGCGCTGTGTTCAGCACATGCCGCAAGGGATGTCATATTTGAGATTTCACTCTATGACAGTCTCATCCCGGGAGGCATAATCCCCTCAATCCTCAAAAAGTCCCAGAGCCCGGGAAACCTTGCCGAAGAGGTTCCGCAGCGGCTGGTGCTCATGAGTGAGGAGGAGCTCAAGGAAGCGCAGCAGTTCATCAGGATGTTGAGCATAAATCCCAGGAAGAGCTACCGGAGCTGCTCAGTCATCGGGCTGAACGGAAATGTGCGGCAGGACCTGCGGGAGATTGGACGCTCTTCGGAAGTACTGATCTCCACCCCCCAGCGGATGATCGATCATATCCGCAGGGAGAACCTTTTGTTAACGGGGGTCACAAACCTCACGGTTCTGCGCACCAATGGACCGGAAAGCGACCTGAACAGTTTCGATCAGGATATTCTGTTCGTCCATGCAAAACTTCCGCAGAAAGCATCAATGCATCTGTTCACCCCCTCACCCCAGGAGATCGGGGAACTCAAGGAAATCTCCAGGAATCCAAAAATTTTTGAACGCAGTGAATGGCACAATTCTCACCAGCACCTGATAACCTGCCGGGTTGAAGAGCTCTATCCGGAACACGTTCTCGATATCCTCTACAGCCGCTGCGCTCGTAAACCATGTATCGTCTGTGAAAAGGAGGCACAGAAGCAGGAGCTTCAGCAATCAGTATCTTCTGCGGCTTTTCCCTTTGAAGCGGCAGTTAGCACGTTCTCGGAGTTTCATCCCTCCATGGCTGAAGGATCCCAAGTGATGGTCGTCTACGGGGTGCCGACAATTGGTCAGAAAACGGCATTCAGACCCGGGACAGATTCGTTTCCTGATGTACCGGAAATCATTTTACTTCATCAGCCGGATCAGGAAGAAAAACTACAATCAATTCAGGAGAGTGTACCTATGAAAACATCTCATCAGTTAAAACCCTCGGAAGCTGAAGTACTCAGCGGAAAAATCAAAATGCTGCTTGAGGAAGTAAAGCAGTACAAGCACCCGGAAGAGCTGGCGCAAATTAAGAAGATCATGAGGAAAAACGTTCCCTTTCATCTCCGCTCATATCTTTTTGCATATCTGCTCCGCGAAAAGCTGGAAAAAGCCGATTCCCCGCAGGAAGAAGAAGCGGCGGCGGACTCCGCAGATGAGCAGGAACATATGAGCACGCTCTTTGTCAGCATCGGGAAAAATCGTAAGGTCTTTCCGAAGGATCTCATTAAGCTGTTCAAAAGCCAGCTTCCCCTGCAGGATCAAGACATCGGGACCGTCAGGGTCCTGGACAATTACTCCTTCATCAACGTTTCTACGGAATATGCCCAGGATGCAATAGACCAGATGAACAACATGAAGTTCCGGGGCAGAACGATTACGGTGAACTTTGCAAAAAAGAAGACCACCTAAAGGAGCCGAAGATGGTACTGAAACCGTTTATTGTCGGTGAACTGGAGACTAACGCGTATGTGTTCAGTCCTAATGACCGGGACTGCTGCATTATAGACCCGGGTGAAGAAGGGGCTGAACTTGCCCAGTACGCCGCTGAAATGCATCTGCATCCCCGGGCAGTGATCTTCACCCATGGACATCTGGATCACGTGCTCGGCGCGGCTGAACTGACGGCGGCTCTTCACAGGAAGGATATTTCCTGTCCGCTCTACATTCATGCATCTGAATCCGAGTTCACCGGACCGGGATGCCTGGAAGCTCATACGAAGATGATTTACTCCATCGACCCGAAAATGATTGCCCGGTATACACCGCAGATTTCCCAGATACCGAAGGCTGATGCATATCTTGAAGACGGTATGATGATTCCCCAGGTCGAACTGCAGGTGATCCACACTCCAGGACACAGCCCGGGATCTGTCTGCCTGTATCACAGCGGTTCAGGCATTCTGTTTTCGGGGGATACGCTGTTTAACGGATCTGCTGGCCGGACTGATTTGTCAGGGGGCGACGGGAAGGCGCTTCTTGAGAGTCTGCAGCGGCTTGCAGAAACCATTCCCGATGCAGTCCGGGTCTTTCCCGGCCACGGTCCCGAAACGGACATCAAGACCGAAAAGCATATCAATCCGTTTGTATCATGAAGCCTAACGGGCTGATTCTGTTTTTATTACAGAATCAGCCCCATCGGCATTACTCTTCCTGACTGGTGTGGCGCTTCTGTTTCTCCTCGCCGCTTTTGCAAGAAATACACAGCAGGGCATAGGGAATTGCGCGCAGTCGCTCCTGGGGAATCTTTGCTCCGCAGCTGAGACACTTCCCGTATTTTTCATTATGGATCCGCGAGATTGCAGATTCAACTAAACGGAGTGTTTTTACTTCATGCTGGTTCAGAGCCTCCAGCTGACGCTTTCCAATGTCGTCAGCAGCAACATCAGCAAGATCCTTGATGCTCATATCTTCAACCATTTCCTTGAAGTCCTCATTTTCCGACATGAACTGCTCAATAATCTCTTCTTTCAACGTGAGGAGCTTTTGTTCCATTTCATCAATAAAAGCTTTGTTTAACATAGTCGCTACCTCCTCATTGCCCGTAGGACATGAATCTGTGTTTGATAATACATATTACTCAAATTGTCAACAGGTTGACAAAACAATGTACTTTACATAGAATTCTGCAGCGAAGGAAAAAAGCAACTGCCGATTGAGGAGGAGAAGTGGCTAAAGAAGAAGCTATCGAAGTAGAAGGTATTGTGAAGGAATCACTGCCGAACACCATGTTTCGTGTTGAACTCCAGAACGGACACGTAATCCTGGCTCATCTGTCAGGAAAGATGAGAAAGCACTATATACGGATAGTCCCGGGAGATAAAGTCCGGGTCGCCCTGTCACCCTATGACCTTACCCGAGGCAGAATCATCTATCGTGAACGCTGATTCCTGACACGCTTCCCCTCAGCGCTTAATCATAACCCACACAGCACCGGACCCGCCAAGCTCACGTTTCGGCCGGCCGCTTTTCCCTGCATGGGGAGAGCGCTCCAGACACGTGCGCACTACGCGCTTCAGCACCGGCTCGCGGCTCTGTGAATGATGCCCCTTGCCGTGGATGATCAGCACTTTTCTCAGTCCTCTCCGGGAAGCATCCTCCAGAAATTCAAGGACCTGCCGTTCAGCCTCTTCTGCAGTGAGCCCGTGGAGGTCCAAGGTGTCCTCCGGCTCAAGAGCCTGAGCCGCGGGACCTGGTGTCGGCTGAGCTGCTCCTCCTTCATCCTTCTGAAGGTCCTCTTCAGTAGGCGCATATTTCTCATAGAGGTTATCAAAGCGGCTGTTTTGTTTCTTCTGAGATCGGCTGCTGCGCTCCCACTGCTTGAAAATGTCCTCGAAATTCATACCTCAGCACTATAAAACAAGATCCCGGGGTTTTCAACTGGTTTTTTCCGGGTATTGACACCCGTGTTGATTTATTTTACCTTTTTACCATGACTTATATGTCCTGCCCCGCTAGCTCAGCAGGATAGAGCGACGGCCTCCTAAGCCGTAGGTCATGCGTTCGAATCGCGTGCGGGGTAAATTTTTATTACAGTACGAAACCCTGATATTCGCAAATACCTTCACCAGTGTCTCTGTGATCCCAATACACAGGATATTGAGGGTCGCATGATCTGCACCCCGGAACGATTCACTGAACTGAAACTCAATACTTCCAGGGCATTCCCCGGAGACCGCAAGACTCATGAGCTATTTGTGATATACCCTGGATCTTTTCATGCATCACTGCACGCTTATTCTCTGAAAAACAGACGACTCACCAACCCGGTTAAGCAAGTACCGCGAAATCGAATAACCCGCTGCCGACCTCGCCACAGGGGCTCCATTTATTTCCCTCTGTTTGCCGCTCGGTACAGGGCAAGCACATGCTCCACAGGGGTGTCAGGCTGGATATTGTGGGACGGAGAGAGAATATATCCTCCGCCTCTGCCGACATACGCCTTGAGCCTCTCCACCTCCTCTTCAATTTCTGTCTCCGATGCCTGCTGCAGCCATCCCTGCACATCCACTGCACCGTGGAGCACCAGCCTGCCGTGGAACTCATCTTTCAGTTTGTAGGGATTCATTCCCGCTGCCTGGGGCTGTATGGTCTGAAGGGCATCCATTCCGAGATCGATAAACCGGGGGATAAGGGCTCTGCTGGACCCGCAGCAGTGATGGGAAACCTTGGCACCGAAGCTGTGCACCATATCGAAGAACTCCTGCTTCTTCTGCGCAAAGAGGGCATCAAACGAATCCGGGGAAATCAGCAGGCCGCGCTGGGATCCGAAATCATCGCCGCAGAGCACTGCATCGATCTTTCCTCCTGCAGCCTGCAGGATACGTTCCATGTGCTCCATATAAAACCGATGCCGCTTCTCCACAATGCAGAGATACACCGGATCCTCCAGGGCTATATCAATCAGCACCTGCTCCACTCCCCGACCGTAGGCTATGCTGTTTATGAAGTCCTGGACGCTGAAGCTTCCTGTGAATACCGCCTTGCCTGGATAGCGGTCGCACAGACGGGAAACAGCTTCATAATCATAATGATCAGGATCAGGCCAGAGAAACTGCTCAGCCTCCTCTGCAGAAGTCCAATTCCCGTAGGGCAGGTTGACCGGCTCCAAATAGTCCCCGTATTCATTGGCCATGGGTTTTCTGATAATCCCCCATATGTTCATGACCGAGCCGTCATGATACTCCGGCAGCGGAGGGCCGATATAGGGCGGATTCACCAGCCGGATATCGGTATCAAGCCTGTCAAGAATTTCATCATGTTCCTTCACCCGAAAATACCTGCAGAGGGCCTGATGAATTTCCGGTGTGGCAAAATAATCAACCGGGGGTGTATCCGGTTCAGAATAATGAAATGCCGACAGCACCCGTTCCTTCGAAGTCATGGGACCTCCCTCGTTTTTCATACAACCCTAGGTCTATGATAGTACGGAGATTGAATAATTGTCCATCAGTTCCTGCTGAGTCATCTTGCTGCATGCAAAAAAGGGAAAAAACTTCTCAATAATTCTTGACAGGAGATATTTCATATACTACTATACTTAGACTTAACTAATTATATTAGTTAATACTATCTATACCGGTGTTATTTGTTTCAGCACAAACAAATTGCCCAGAGGGTGATCTGTGCATTTGGACAGGAGTCGAATCAACCCGTCACACAAGGAGTAAGCCCTATGGCACAAAGATTTTTTATGTTCAGCGGAAAAGTATTACTGCTGATGATCGTTCTGACCTTCGCCATGACGGCCCTTGCTGCCGAAGATGCAGCAGAAACGGCCGACACTGCAGTAATCCTGCAGGCAGGAACAGAGAAGCTTGATGAATTCAGATTCTGGGAAATTCGGACGGAACTGCACCGAATCCATCACCATCTGGAGTTTGTTCCCTATATGTCATTTGCTGTCATCGGGATGTTTATCATCATGCTCATACAGCTCATCCTGCAGCTAAAAGACCGGAAAAGAACATGACAACTTTTTATAAGGCATACATTCCAAAACAGGTGCCTGATATACCGGCGGCACCTCGCCTTCACAGGAATTCATGTTTTCCGCCTGCAGCAGTATCTGCTGCAGGTGTTCTCGTGTCTGGTGCGGAATCCACCCGTGCTGCCAGGTGAATGGAAACTGCGGATTATCGTTGCCGGACTCCTTCAATCATCATCCGTACTGATAATCAATAACAGCTGATGTGCTCCTTGCCGCTGTTGCTGCCCACCTGCACAGGGTTCCCGGGGATGGTGCATCAGCATGAATCCTCCAGGCATCTCTCTTTCTGAAAACTGCAGGCTTTTTATATGCATTCCACCGCCAGTGAACCCCCGGGGGCAGCTGCTGTGCTATCTCATGCAGGTCCAGCTCTGAGAGAGTCGGGCACACAGTGGTTCTCGCTTCCCAGGACACAGAGGCTGATGCAAGGATGTCCAATGATGCACTTACTGCTTCCCAGTCGGCTTGCTCTCCGCAGATTTCCTGATACCGGTGCCAGGGGGCTTTCACATCAACAGCAGTATAATCTACAAGATTGTCTCTCAGCAGCGACTGTATGACCTGCGGCCGGCTCCCGTTTGTATCCAGCTTCGTCTCATACCCGAGGCTCTTGAGGTATCCGAAGAATTCACCGATATCCTCCTGCAGTGCAGGCTCCCCTCCGCTGACAACAATCCCTTCCAGCAGTCCTGCACGCTTCTCCAGGAACCGGCGGAGAGCCCCTTGATCTATCGGCGCTGCAGCACCATCTGAATTGTCCTGCAGCTGAAGTATCGGCCGGTTATGGCAGTAGAAGCAGTCATACCGGCATCCGGCAGTAAACAGAACGGCGGAAAGACGCCCCGGAAAATCCAGCAGCGTCGTTTTTACCATGCCCGCAATATGCATATACGTATCCCGTTATGCTTCATTCATCACGAACAGCTTTCTCTGCTGATATTCTTCCTTTTTACCGGCATGAAAATCCTGAACAGGACGCAGGTATCCGACTACCCGTGTCCAGATTTCCGTTTCTCCGCCGCATTCCGGACATATCTCCTGTTCACCGTCCAGATACCCATGATCGCTGCAGGTTGAAAATGTCGGGGTGATGGAAACATAGGGGAGTCTATACTTCGTAAAAACAGTTTTCAGCAGTCTCTTTGCTGCAGCAGCATCACGGATTCTCTCACCGATATACAGATGCTGCACCGTGCCTCCGGTGTACTGACACTGAAGATCATCCTGCAGATCCAGGACTTCGAACAGATCATCGGTATACCCGACCGGCAGCTGCGTTGAATTCGTATAATACGGCACATCCCTTCCGGCGGTAACAATGTCAGGATACTCCTGACAATCCAGTTTTGCCAGCCGGTAGCTGGTCCCCTCAGCCGGAGTTGCTTCAAGATTAAAGAAATGCCCCCGTTTGTGCTGATAGGAAGAAATTCTTTCTCTCAGCAGCTGCAAGGTCCTCAGTCCGAATTCCTGCCCGGACTGTACAGTTAAGCTTCCCGCATCACCGAACAAGTTCAGCCCGGCCTCTTCCATACCGACGAGTCCGATGGTGCTGAAATGGTTTGCCCAGTAGGAGCCCTCCCGGGTCTTGATGTCCTTCAGCCAGTTCGCGCTGAAGGGATATAAACCCCGCTCAGTTTCAAATTCTATCACCTTCCGCTTCAGCTCAAGCGCTTCTGCTGCCAGATCAGCAAGCGTCAGCAGTCGTTCCCGAAAACCTGCTTCATCCTGTGATTCATAGGCAATGCGCGGCAGATTTAACGAGACTACCCCGATTGAACCGGTCAAAGGATGGGATCCGAAGAGCCCGCCCCCCCGTTTTCTCAAGTCTGTGGTATCAAGTCTGAGGCGGCAGCACATTGACAGCGCATCATCAGGAGACATATCGCTGTTCACATAATTGGAAAAATACGGAATTCCGTACTTGCAGGTCATCTCCATGACGGCATCAGCAACAGGACTCTCCCAGGGAAAATCCCGGGTGATGTTTATGGTCGGAATCGGAAACGTGAACACTCTGCCGCAGGCATCTCCTTCCATCATCACCTCACAGAAGGCAAGATTGAACAAATCCATTTCCTGCTGAAAATCTCCGTAAGTCTCCTCTAAGGGAACACCCCCGATGATTACCGGCTGGGTTTTCATCCGCTCGGGCACCTTCAGGTCAAAAGTCAGATTGGTGAAGGGACACTGAAACCCTACCCGTGTCGGTACGTTGAGGCTGAACACAAACTCCTGAACGGCCTGCTTCACCTCCTTAAAGGTGAGCTTATCGTATCTGATGAAGGGAGCGCAGAAGGTATCTATTGATGACCATGCCTGGGCACCGGCGCTCTCTCCCTGGGCAGTAAAGGTGGCATTCTCAATCTGTCCGAGAAAGGTACGCAGATGTTTTGCCGGCTTTGAAGAAATTTTCCCGTGAATCCCCCCGAACCCCATGGTCAGCAGCTGCTGCAGGTCCCATCCGCAGCAGTACGGTCCGAAGAACCCCAGGTCATGGATATGAAAGTCCCCGCGCAAATGGGCCGTTCTCACCGGCTCTGAATACACTTCATGCAGCCAGTACTGTTTTGTGAAGGTCTCCCTGATGTAATTGTTCATCCCGTTGACTGACTTGCGCATGTTCGCGTTCTCTTTAATCTGCCAGTCATGATCATCAAGATAATCACGGAACATCCGCTGGGTAGCGTCTATGAGAATCTGTCCTTCCCGGGCTTTTCTTCGCTCTTCCCGATACAGAATGTAGGCTTTTGCAGTGTCGGCTGCTCCGCTTTCTATCAGCTGCTTTTCAACAATATCCTGGACTGCTTCAACTTCCAGCCGCTCTTTTCCGAAGGCTGCAGCTTTCTGCAGCACAGCCTGGGCAAGCACATCTGATTCAACCTGTTCACCCGCAGCTCGTGCGGCTTTTTCGATTGCCTGAGAGATTTTCTGTCCGTCGCAGAAAACCACCTGGCCGTCCCGTTTGATAACATAGGTAAGCATCTTTCCTCCTGCCTGAGCATACAGCACTGACAGGAGGACAGGGCGCAGCCGCATCATCTCCACGTCATTGCCATACACCGTGACGACGTGTTTATGCAGACAGGTTTTCTGGCTCAGGCTCTGCGGACGCTGTCCCCTTCCCGGATTTCTCCAGTGGCATATAACAGCATCCTGACCTTCACAGCGGCGGGACCGCGCGGGCAACCGTACCCGACTTCCCTTATCCTGCATGAACTACATATAGTGTTTATAACAAAACTTTCATTGGCTTCACACTATCTGTTGAGATAATATTTGTCAATTGCCTTTTGCGGTGTTTTGCCGTCTCCTGCGAAGCTTTTTGATTCCTCCATGTGCAGTTTCATGGCGATCATGTGCTGCTGCAGGAATTTCAGCCCTATGAACCGAAAATCCCCAGTATTCGGCAGCACTCAAAAAGAAGTCCGTTAGATTATTTATTTTGCTTCCTCCACAGAATCCATGCTGAAGCATTCTTTACCATGGACATGCATCAGGTATTTTTACTGAACCGCTCTGTGTGATTTTATTATCAGAACTATGGTACCCGCATAAAATAGAAGCTTTGACAGAACAGGCAAAATATCCGACACTGTGAGTAGCTTGAGAAGCATAAGAAGGAAGCACTATGAAACTGCTGACATTTCTCGTCTGTGATGATATCCGCATGGAACTCGGACAGAAGCACTCAGTCATCGGAGTCTATGATGACAGAATTGCCTTTCGGGTGGCCCCGGAACGTCAGAACAGCTGGCCGAAACTAATGAAGATTGGCTTCTTCATGAAGATTATCCTGGAAGGGGAAATCCCGAACTCTATGGTATTCAAGATCACCCTCAACGGCAAGCATACCACATTCTTCCCCGAACGTCCGGTGAACATGAATCGGGAGAATCCGAAAAAACTGCTGACCGCGGCGCTGGTGCACAACCATTTCAAGTTTACCGAACCGGGAGAGATGCAGTTCAGAATCGAGTTCTACAACGCTGACAAACAGCTCATCGAAGCGGTCCATCCTGAACTCACCATGCAGATAACCGAAGAGGTGGTGCAGCTGCCACCGGGATACCAGATGCAGCAGTAGCAGCCGGACAAACTGCGCGCCGCCTTACTGCAGCTTCACCGGCTGCATAGGAGTATCTTCAGATACATCACGTTACGTCAGATACAGGGCAAAGGCCAGATAGAAGCTGATACCCCCTGCCAGGACGAAGAGATGCCAGATCACATGGGAAAAGGGAACTTTCTTAGTCATGTAGAAGGGAATCCCGATACTGTAGCACAGCCCCCCGATGATTACCCACCGAAGCATTCCCGGCGGACTGTTTGCTATCAGCGGTCTGATGGCGGTAATAATCAGCCACCCCATGGGGAGATACAGCAGATCGGTCAGCAGGTGCTGATCTCTGAAGACCAGGGACTTCATCAGAATACCGAGCACAGCCAAGGCCCAGACGATCCCGAAGATCCACCAGCCCCAGGCGCCGGGCAGCACCAGCAGGGCAAAGGGAGTATAGGTGCCTGCAATCAGCAGATAAATTGCCGACTGATCCAGCACCCGCATCGGATTGTAGACTTTCGGTATGTCGGTGAACTGGTGGCTCAGCATTGAGGACAAATACAGCAGAATCTGAAAAGATCCGTAGACGGTAAAGGAAACATACCGAAGTGCTCCTCCTGCTCCGGCTGAAGTCAGCACCAGGAGGAATATCAGACCGGCAATGCTTAATCCGGCGCCCACTGCATGGGTCAGTGCATTCAGCCGCTCTGTCGTATCATGGGGTTTTCCGTTTCTGAGAACCTCATTTTTAAAGAATATTGTCCGCTCACTCACTCCTTCAGCCTCCTATCTCAAGATAAAAATACTGCACAGGAAATAAGCATACAATAGTTAGTTTTGACTATACAGCAGCCAGCTGACTTTTTCTAAAGTCCCAGCAGATCCTCAAGAAACCTCGAGACTCCGTCATCGTTATTTGAAGGGGCAATGCTGTCTGCCGCTTCCTTGACAGGATCGGAGGCATTGTCCATGGCTACTCCGATGCCTGCGAACTGCAGCATTTCGATATCGTTCTGTCCGTCCCCGAAGGCGACTATCGATTCAGGGTCGATGCCGAACTGCCTGCTGACAGCCTTGAGCCCTTCCCGCTTGTTCACCCGTTCATGCATGATTTCAAGGAAGGTGGGAAAGGAGAACACCTGATAAATCCTGCTGCCGTACGCGCGCCGGATATCATCGGACAGCTCCAGGAGTTTCTCATGTTCCCCCAGGCACAGCGCCTTGAGCACCCGAAGATCTTCCATTTCATCAAAATTCACCACCGTTCCCCGCAGATTGATGTGGTTTTCATAGTTCACCGCCTCCGGCCGCACCCGTTCATAGTAGAACTCATCGCCCTTGAACAGCTGCACATGGATATCACGGCTGCGGGCGGCATCTACGATCCTTCTGGTATGCCAGTCATCAATCTCCCGAGAGAACAGAGTCTCCCCTGTATCCCCGTCGAACACGCCGGCGCCGTTATAGCACACCACAGGAGCATGCAGCTGCAGCTGATCGTACAGCGGCTTGACCGCTGAGAAGCTTCTCCCTGAGATCAGCACCACATAGATGCCCATCTCCTTCACCCGGTCAATCACCCCTTTGGTTCGGTCTGAGACCGCGCGGTCGCCGGTGAGCAGCGTCCCGTCAATATCAAGGGCGATCAGTCGTATCTGCGGATTTCCTGCTTTGCTGTGTTCCATGGACAATGTCATACCAGTTTACTCGAGGAAATGCAAGCAAATCGCTGCATTGCCTCACGGGCGGAATTTCAGTAATCTAGAATCATACGATATGATAACAATAAGGATTACGATATGAAGATAGCAGTAGGCTTAAGCGGAGGGGTTGATTCCTCCACCGCTGCGGCGCTTTTACAGGATCAGGGTCATGAGGTAATCGGCGTGACCATGGTCCATGCTCAGGGGCTGTCCTTTCCTCAGGATGTCCAAGTTTCCGCCTGCTTCGTAGGAAACGAAGCCGAGGACCTGCGGGAAGCTCAGGAAGCGGCGGACCATCTCTGGATTCCCCTTGAGATAGTTGACCTCACCAAGGAATATGAGGAGATTGTCCTCACCTATTTCCGCCGGGAGTATCTCGCCGGAAGAACTCCGAATCCCTGCATCCGGTGCAACCAGAAGGTGAAGTTCCAGCTGCTGGTGGACCGGTGTGCCGAACATGTCTCTTTTGACCGGTTTGCCACCGGCCATTATGCCCGGGTCCGGTTCGATGAATCCTCTCAGCGCTGCCACCTGCTGCGGGGGAAGGACAAACGGAAGGACCAGTCCTATTTTCTGTCTCAGCTCCGGCAGCACCAGCTGGCGTCTATTCTCTTTCCCCTCGGGGAATATACCAAAGAGGAAGTCCGGGAGTTTGCCCGCTCCTACGGCCTTCCGGCGGCGGAAAAGGAGGAAAGCCAGGACTTTTATTCCGGTGACTACCGGGACCTCTTCGATGTCCCCCCCGAAGAAGGTGACATCATCGACATGGAAGGCCGGGTGCTCGGCCGCCACAGGGGCATTGTATCCTACACCATCGGCCAGCGAAGGGGGATCGGCATTGCCGCACCGCATCCCCTGTATGTGGTCTCAATTGACGGTGAGGCCAATACCGTTACGGTAGGCCCCAAGGAGGCGCTGATGAAGCAGAGCCTGACAGCTGAATCCTTCAACTGGTTCCTGCATCCTGACTCCCTGGAATTCCCGCTGCGGGTCACCGCAAAAATCCGCCACGGGATTACCGAGCACCATGCTTCTGTTACACCCCGGGAGGACGGCACCTATCTGGTAAGCTTTGACCGTCCGCTGACAGCGGTCACTCCGGGTCAGGCAGTAGTATGCTATCAGCAGGATATCGTCGCCGGCGGCGGCATCATTGCAGGACCTTGG
>PWKH01000137.1 GCA_003559765.1 Spirochaetaceae bacterium | reverse complement strand
TGATCCCCGGAGACGGGATCGGCCCTGATATCATCAAGGAGGCGGAGAAGGTGCTTCACCGGACCGCAGAGCTCTTTGACCACTCGATCACCTTCGAGCACTACCTTGCGGGGGGTGCGGCAATTGACAAGACCGGCGAGCCCCTGCCGAAGCGGACCCTCGAGGGATGTCAGCGAAGCGACTCGGTGCTCCTCGGCGCAGTCGGCGGCCCGGCCTGGGATGACCTGGGCGGGGACATGCGCCCCGAGGCGGCGCTGCTGGGACTGCGTGCAGGATTAGGACTGTACGCCAACCTCCGCCCGGCGATTCTCTATCCCCAGCTGGCGGATGCCTGTCCGCTGAAGCAGACCAAGGTCCCCGGAGGACTGGACATCATGGTGGTGAGAGAACTCACCGGAGGGATCTACTTCGGCGAAAAGGGCCGACGGGACGACGGAGCCTTTGACACCCTCTTTTATTCCAGGAAGGAGGTCGAGCGCATTGCCCGGGTCGCCTTCGATATCGCGAAAAAGCGCGGCAAAGTGGTCACCAGCGTCGATAAGGCCAACGTCCTGGAGAGCTCCCGGTTCTGGCGGGAGACGGTGAAGCAGGTGGCCGCCGACTATCCCGAAATTGAACTCAACCACATGTATGTGGACAATGCGGCGATGCAGCTGGTGTGGAATCCGAAGCAGTTCGACGTCATCCTCACGGGGAACATGTTCGGGGACATCCTCTCCGACGAGGCGAGCATGATCACCGGCTCCATCGGCATGCTGCCTTCGGCCAGTCTCAGGACCGACAGCTTCGGGATGTATGAACCGATCCACGGATCGGCCCCCGATATCGCCGGAAAGGATATGGCCAATCCCATCGCAACGGTGCTCTCTGTGGCAATGATGCTGCGCTACTCCTTCGGACTGACCGACGAGGCCGATGTGATTGAAAAAGCTGTCGCATCGGTACTTGACGGACCGTGGAGAACTGCGGATATCATGAGTGAGGGGATGGAACCCGTCGGCACGAAGCAGATGGGGGATCTCATCTCACAACATATTTCGAGGGGGTAGCAGAATGGCTGCTGGAGAATGGATCTATATTGACGGTGAGTTTTTTCCGAAGGACGAGGCAAAGGTTTCCGTGTTTGACCACGGTCTGCTCTACGGGGACGGTATTTTTGAGGGCATCAGAGCCTACAACGGGCATGTCTTCAAGCTCGATAAGCATATTGAGCGGTTCTTTAATGCCGCCCGGGCGATTTCTTTAGTGCTTCCCAACAGCATCGAGGAGATCAAGGAGATCGTCCTGGAAAGCTGCCGGAAGAACGGCATCCACGACGGGTATATCCGCCTGGTGGCGACACGGGGCAAGGGAGATTTGGGGCTTTCACCCTCAAAGTGTCCCAAGGCGACGATCTTCTGCATCGCCGCAACCATTTCCCTGTATCCGCCGGAGTTCTACAAATCGGGACTCAAGGTGATCACCGCTGTTCAGCGGAGAAATCGGGCTACCATTATTGATCCGCAGATCAAGTCCCTGAATTATCTGAACAACATCCTCGCCAGGATCGAGGCGGACAACCGGGGAGCCCCTGAGGCGCTGATGCTCACCGAAGAGGGTCTGGTGGCTGAATGCACCGGGGACAATATTTTCATCATCAAGGACAAATGCATCTGGACGCCGCCGATCCATCTGGGAATTCTCGACGGCATCACCAGAAGCACGGTGATCGCTCTGGCAGAAAAGAAGGGATACGAGGTGCAGGAAAAGGCCTTTACCCTGTACAACGTCTACAGCGCCGATGAGGTGTTTCTCACCGGTACCGCGGCCGAACTGATTGCGGTAACCGAGATTGACGGGCGGGTGATCGGGGACGGGACCGCCGGACCGGTTACCATGGAGCTGCTTGGAGCATTCAAGGAGCATACGAAAGGAGAAGGTGCAAAAATATGAGAAGTGACCGGGTAAAAGCAGGGGTACAGCGCGCTCCCCATCGATCATTACTGAAGGCTCTGGGCATGACTGACTGGGAAATCGAGGCTCCCATGGTAGGGGTGGTGAACTCCGCCAACGAGGTAATTCCCGGACATATCCATCTGGACAGAATCTGCAGTGCTGTAAAGGCAGGCGTACGCGCGGGAGGCGGAACCCCTCTTGAAGTCCCGGCCATCGGAGTATGCGACGGCATTGCCATGGGCCACGGGGGCATGCGTTATTCCCTGGCCAGCAGGGAGCTGATTGCAGACTCTATTGAATCACTGGCGGAAGCCCACGGCTTTGACGCGCTGGTGATGATCCCTAACTGCGACAAAGTGGTGCCGGGCATGCTGATGGCCGCTGCGCGGGTCAACATACCGACCATGTTCATCAGCGGCGGCCCCATGCTTGCCGGCAGGCATCCGGAACAGGGGGCAGTCAGCCTTTCGACGATGTTTGAAGCGGTGGGGTCGGTAAACGCCGGAACCATGAGCGAGGCGGAGCTCAAGATGCTTGAGGACACCGCCTGCCCGACCTGCGGCTCCTGTTCCGGGATGTTTACGGCCAACAGCATGAACTGCCTCACGGAGGTGCTGGGGCTGGGCCTGCCGGGCAACGGCACCATTCCCGCAGTCATGGCCGACCGGGACCGTCTTGCCAAGGAGGCCGGAAGGCAGGTGATGGAGCTGATCAGGCGGGACCTCAAACCCCGGGACATCCTCTCAAAGGAGACCTTCGCTAATGCCCTGGCCGTCGATATGGCCCTCGGATGCAGCACCAACAGCGTGCTGCATCTTCCGGCGATCGCCCATGAGGCCGAAATACCCATGGACCTGGATCTCATCAATGAAGTCAGTTCCAGGACCCCGAATCTCTGCCACCTCTCCCCGGCGGGGAATCACCACATTGAGGATCTCCACGCCGCAGGGGGCGTGCCTGCGGTGATGGCGGAGCTGGCAAAGCGGAACCTGCTGCACCTGGAGGTGCTCACCGTATCCGGCAGGACCATGGGCGAGCAGATTGCCCAGGCGGTGAACCGCAATCATGAGGTGATCCGTCCGATCGATCATCCCTGGAGCGCAACCGGCGGCATCGCGGTGCTCAAGGGAAGTCTCGCCCCCGACGGAGCGGTGGTCAAGCGCTCCGCAGTGGACGAGGCGATGCTCAAACATGAAGGGCCTGCCCGGGTTTTTGAATCCGAGGAGGAGGCAAATGAGGCCATCAGCGCCGGAATTATTCAGAAAGGGGATGTCATCGTCATCCGCTACGAAGGGCCCCAGGGCGGCCCGGGAATGCGGGAGATGCTCTCTCCCACCTCGGCGGTGGTCGGAATGGGCCTGGACAAGGACGTCGCCCTGATCACCGACGGCCGCTTCAGCGGCGCCACCAGGGGAGCGGCCATCGGCCATGTCTCCCCTGAAGCTTCCCAGGGAGGAGCGATCGGTCTGGTCCGAGACGGAGACCGCATTGCCATAGACATTCTCGCAGGGAAGCTGGATCTGCTTATCTCACCGGAGGAGCAGCAGCGGAGAAAAGAGGAATGGAAACCCCGGGAGCCCAAGGTTGCCAAGGGATATTTAGGACGGTACGCACGGATGGTCGATTCGGCCAACACCGGCGCGGTGCTGAAACAGCGTTAACAGCAGGGAGGAGTTATGAAGTTGACAGGAGCGCAGATCATCATTGAATGTCTGAAGGAACAGAAGGTGGACACCGTATTCGGATATCCCGGAGGGTCAGTCCTGAATATCTATGATGAACTGTATAAAAGCAGGGATGCGATCACCCATATATTAACGTCCCATGAACAGGGGGCGGCCCATGCGGCGGACGGGTATGCCCGGGCAAGCGGGAAAGTCGGGGTGTGCTTTGCCACCTCCGGTCCCGGGGCGACCAACCTGGTCACCGGTATTGCCACAGCGTTTATGGATTCGGTTCCCATGGTGGCCATCACCGGGAACGTGCCGCTGTCGCTGCTGGGCAAGGACAGTTTCCAGGAAGTGGACATCGCCGGCATCACCATGCCGATCACCAAGCACAATTATATCGTCAAGGATGTGGAAAAACTGGCTGAAACCATCAGGGAGGCCTTCCATATTGCCAAGGAGGGACGTCCCGGACCGGTGCTCATCGACGTGCCCAAGGATATCACCGCCAATGCCGCTGAATACACCTTCCAGGAGCCCGGGGAGAACAGCCGGGAGTATGACTGCTATACCCCTGAGAACATTGAGCGGGCAGTTGAGATGATCAGATCAGCCGAGCGGCCCTTTATCTATTCCGGGGGCGGCACCACCAATTCCAATGCTTCTCCGGAGCTTCTTGCCTTCGCCGAGAAGCTCAAGGCCCCTGTGGGATGCAGCCTCATGGGGCAGAGCAGCTTCCCGGCATACCATGAGCAGTACACAGGGATGATCGGGATGCACGGCACCAAGGTCTCCAATATCGCCGTCTCCCAGTGCGATCTGCTGATCGTCATCGGGGCGCGGTTCAGCGACCGGGTGGTCTCCCGGGCGGACCGCTTCGCCCAGAAAGCGAAGATCCTGCACATCGATATCGACCCGGCGGAGATCAACAAGAACATCAGGACGTATCATCATCTCATCGGGGACGTGAAGTCCACCCTGAATAAGCTCATCGAACGGATTGAGCAGCGGGATTCCCGGGGCTGGCTTGACCAGATCATGCAGTGGAAGTCGGAGTATCCCATCCGGGTGAACGCCCAGAACCGGAGGGCCAAGGAGATTATCGAGGTGCTCAGCGAGCTCACCGAGCACAAGGCGGTCATCGTGACCGAAGTCGGCCAGCACCAGATGTGGGCGGCCCAGTTCTACGGGTACTACGTGCCCCGTTCCTTCATCTCCTCCGGGGGGCTGGGAACCATGGGCTACGGCACCGGGGCGAGCATCGGTGCGAAGCTGGCCAAACCCGACCGGCAGGTAGTCAATATCGCCGGGGACGGAAGCTTCCGGATGAACTGCAACGAGCTGTATACTGCCGCCCGGTATAAT
>PWKH01000086.1 GCA_003559765.1 Spirochaetaceae bacterium | reverse complement strand
CCTATACCGGCATCGATATTCTTCCTGAAATGGTGGAGGAGGCCAGGCGGCGGTATCCCTCGGGCAACTTTGTTTCCGGAGATCTGTTTGAGGAAACCATCTTCGAACCGAAGAGCTTTGACGTAATCTACAGTTCCGGAATCTTCAACCTCCGGCTGGGGGACAACCATGCGCTGCTGAAGCGGGCGCTCCCCGTTTTTTTCGCCCTGGCCCGGGAATGGGTGGTGTTCAACCTCCTGGATCCCGAGCACTCGGTGCAGCGGGATATCTACTACTATTTCGACCCCGAGGAAGCGGTGCAGATGGTCCGGGAGCATACCAGCGAGTTCACCCTTCTCCGGGATTATGTTCCCAAGGACTATACGATATTCGCCAAAGTGCCTTCTGCGACCTGACCGTCAGATTTTTGAGGCGGTGATCTCGAGGATCCGCCGCAGCTGTCTGTCAGCAGCGCTGCGGCAGTCCAGCACCGCGCTGCTGCTGTAGGTCCTCCCGATGAGAACCGGGGCGGTGCCGGAGGGCTCCACATCGGTGATGATCCCCCGCTTCACCCGGAGGGTGATCCCCGCTTCGGTTATCCTGTGGGTGAACTCAGGGGTTTTTCCGAAGACCCACTCCCAGCTTTTCAGTTCCCGCACAAGTTCGGTAATCTCAGAATTTCCCAGCAGATCCTTCCGGTCCAGGGTTTCAGTTCTGCAGGCGGCACCGTAGGCTGCGGAGAATGAGGAGATCACCGCATCGCATACAGTCTCGTGGTTCAGACCGGGAACAAATTCGGTGAGGTTCGCCACCGGGGAGGCCTGCGAGGGGATCCCCTTGGCGTCGAGCCTGCTGCTTCGGGGGGTGAGATACTCCTGCAGGCGCCTAAGATCTGCATTGATCAGCAGGGTGCCGTGGTGAAAGGCCTTCATGCCGGAGAGCTTGAAGGCGCTTCCTGATATCTTCCTCCCGGAGACGACGATGTCGTTTCTCCCGGAGGCTTCAGCCTGGATATTGAGACCGGCAAGGGCGTCAGTAATAATCCCGGTGTTGCGCTCTTTGCTGTAGTGCTCCCGATTGGAGAAGAAGGTGAAGTTGGTGTTTCCCAGATCATGGTAGACCGTCCCGCCGCCGCTTTGCCTTCTGACCAGCTCAACCCCGTCGCGCTCCAGCGCCTGGAGTCTGCATTCCCTCCAGGGATTCTGATACCGCCCGATGACCACGCAGGGGGAGTTTCTCCACAGCAGGAGCATCTGCTGCCGAGCATCCATGCTGCGGTAGAGCCAGGCTTCAGCCGCCAGGTTGAAAAAGGGATCGGTTTCGGTGGAGACCACGACGCGCAGTGAATCCATGAAGACAGTGGTATCATCATTCTCCTCTTTGCTCAAGCCGCAGGAGATGATATAACCAGGGAGCATGAATATCATATTGTTTGAGCAGCTGCCCCGGGAATCCGGCGGAGTGCATCGGCTGCCCCGGGATGACTGCCGGGCGCAGCATATGCTTCGGATTCTGAAGCTTCAGCCCGGGGATGCCTTTTCCATGGGGGTGGTCAGCGGCCCCTCAGGACAGGGAAGGCTGGAGTTTTCAGACAGCAGGGAGGTGGGCTTCACCTGGAGCCCCGGCGGGGGGATTGCGGAGCCCCACCCGGCGGTGCTTACCGTGGGCTGTGTCCGGCCGATCTGCATGAAGCGCATTCTCCGGGAGGCGGCAAGCCTGGGGGTGCGGGAGCTGCAGATCTGCGGAACTGACCTGGGGGAGAAATCCTATTTCAGTGCGAGTCTCTGGAAAGATCAGAAGTACCGGACCCATCTGCTTGACGGAGCCTCCCAGGCAGGGGTGACTTCAATCCCTGAGATTACCCTGTATCCCCGCCTGGCGGATGCCCTCTCAGAGGCAAAGGAGGGAACAAAGCTGGTGCTTGATCTCGCAGACGGGGCAGTTCCGCTGTCCCGGATAGAACAGCAGAAGGATTACCCCCTGCGGCTGGCCGTCGGATCGGAGCGGGGATGGAGCAGGAAGGAGCAGGAGCTGTTCGCCCGGGAAGGATGGATCCCCGTTACCCTGGGACAGCGGATACTGCGTACTGAAACGGCCTGTGCGTCAGGCACGGCGGTGCTGCTGGCACGATTTGGTCTTATCTAATTCGGGAGAATCTGCTACAGTAGCTCATTGCTAGAAGGAGGGAATATGAACCTGTGGACTGCGATCGTTCTGATCGTATTAGCCGGATCGGCAGTTGAAATTGTGAAAATCTACAGCAGACGCTCATCGAAGCAGCAGCCGGAGCTGCTCAGACAGCTCGAGGAGCTCAAACAGCGGTTGGGCAGACAGGAAAAACGGATTGCCAACCTTGAGACGTTGGTGCTTGACCGGGAGACAGAGCGAAGCTTCGACGAGGTTTCCCGCTGAACTGATTGAGGAGGATGCCTGTGGCCCATGCAAACGTGCCTGCAGCTGAGGAAATACTTGATGAATCCTTCCCCGTGCTGGACCACGGATTTGTCCGGCTGGTGGACTATATGGGATCGGACGACCGGATTGTCCAGTCAGCCCGGGTCTCCTACGGGACCGGAACAACCACCTTCCGGAAGGACCGGGGGCTGATCCATTATCTGCTGAGAAATCAGCACACCTCGCCCTTCGAGCAGGTGGTGATGACCTTTCACATCAAAATGCCGATATTCGTCGCCCGCCAGTGGATCCGCCACCGCACCGCCCGGGTGAACGAAATCTCCGGCCGCTACAGCGTCCTTGACCAGGAGTGCTATATTCCTGCTCCGGAAGCGGTAGCGCTGCAGAGCAGCGACAACAAACAGGGTCGGGAGCAAAAACCGGTTTCTCCGGAAGTCAGCGAGGAGATTCGGGGGCTCATGGCCGATGATCAGAACCGTTCCTATGCAGCCTACACCAGGCTGCTTGACCAGGGCCTTGCCCGGGAGCTTGCGCGGATCAATCTTCCCCTGAGCATTTATACTCAGTGGTACTGGCAGATTGATCTGCACAACCTCTTTCATTTCCTGAAGCTGCGGATGGACGCCCATGCCCAGCGGGAGATCAGGGAATATGCCGAGGTGATCTATGCCCTCGCCAGGAGGGTATGCCCTGTTGCCTGCGAGGCCTTTGAGGAGCATGTCCTCGGCGGCATCCGGTTTTCCCGGAAGGAGCTGGATGCACTGAAGGACATGCTTGCGGGAAAGCCCTGCCCCCTGGAAGGCCGGGAGCGGGAGCTGTTTATGGAGAAGCTTCCCCCCCGGGAGCCGTAGCCTCCGAGAGATCCGGCGGCTGCTCAAGCATGTGGGGATTCTCGAGAAAGTACTGAAACAGCTTCATTGACCGCATAAAGTAGTATCCCTCGGCAATCCGCTCATCAATGGTGAAGCCGAATTTCATGATGCCGCTCTCCCGGTATCCGTCCCTGGTGCGCTCCAGCCTGCCGAAACTGACGAACAGGGAAGTGGTTCCCCAGTTGTAGAGATGATGCATCAGTGGACTGGGAAGTCCGATGCTTCCCAGATTGGCGATGAAGGCGCTTGCATGCAGCCCGTCAATCCGTCCCAGGGATTTCGGATATCTGCCGGCGGCATCGAGCCCTCTGAGCACGCTCAGCAGAAGTCTGCGAAGCAGATGGGGAAGGCGGAAAAAAGCCGCCAGAACCCGCTCTTCGCGGCTCTCATCGTCATTTCTCGCCTGACTGACGGCGTTGCGCATTAAGGCGGCGATCTCCTCGAAGGTCATATCGGGTTCGCATCTGACTAAGGCATTCCGCTGAGCCCCTGTTTCGCTGTAGCTCTGTTTCACGACAAAGTTGAAGGAAAGCTCCCGGCGCTGCCAGAATCGGTGACCGACCACGAAGCGGTTGAGTGCCGGTTTCAGAGCGATGGTGCGGACCAGGGCTGCCGCAATCACGGTAAACAGCTGATACTTGTGCTCCCCGGCATGCATATTGCGCCGGCGGATGAACTGCAGAGATTTGGTCATGTCGATAGTGACGGGATAGTACACCAAGGCATCGTTTCGCTTGTCCATCAGATAGGGAAAAATTCTGTGATACAGCTTGATGCCGCTTACCGCATCCGCATCATTCCGTCTGCCCATTCCTGCCGACCGCCTTGTTCTGATCCTGGGGATGGGTATGAGTATACATCCTCCGGCAGGGAACAGCAACTGCATAACAGACGCTCTTCTCTTGACACTTCCCTGGTAATCCCCTATGACATGTACCCATGAAACGACAACTCCCGCTGCTGAAGACGATACAGAAATTTCCCGGCGGACTCATGACCATATTCTTTCTGCTGGGCAGCGCCGTGAACACCTGGGTCCCGGGATTCCTTGAGATCGGCAGCTTCACCACCGGCATGTTCCGTGACGGAAGTTTTGCCTTCATTGGTCTGGTGCTCCTGTGCAGCGGAGCCCAGATTTCCTTCAGACGCTCAGGGATCGCCCTCTACAAGGGGGTGTTCGTCACCGCCGCAAAGGTGGTGCTGGGCATCGGTGCAGGATATCTGTTCGCCTTTTTCCTTACCGGTCAGGAGACGCTCTTCTCTCTGCATCCCATCACGGTAATTACCGCCCTTGCCTGCGGCAACGGGGGGCTGTACATGGCCCTTGCCGAGCGGTACGGAGATGACGATGACGTGGCCAGCGGAGCGCTGATCATGCTCACGGCAAGTCCGTTCTTCATCCTCATCGGAATCGGAGCCGCCGGCATGGCTGATATCGGCTTTCTTGCTATCCTCGGGTCGATTATGCCTGTTCTTATCGGCATGGTTCTGGGCAATCTGGACAGCGATTTTCAGGATTTTCTCGCCCCCGGGGTGCGGCTTTCCATTCCCTTTTTCGCTTTTGCCCTGGGAGCCAATATTTCCATGGGCGATATCCTGACCGCAGGGCCCCAGGGAGCGCTTCTGGCTGTGCTGACGCTTCTGGTGACAGGATACCTGACCTCGGTGCTCTTCCGGTTTCTCGTGCCCCGGGGGTGGAAGCGGAACAATGCCGTGG
>PWKH01000051.1 GCA_003559765.1 Spirochaetaceae bacterium | reverse complement strand
TGATATTTTTGATGCTTTCGGTTTTGAAATCCCTTCTTCATGCAGACCCTCATCACGACCGAAGAGAAAGAAAAAGAACAGTTCCTAAGTTTGTACTAAAAATCTCTGCAAAACTCAGATTTTATTGTAGGTATCGATGATCTTCGGTTTTGAAAGCTTATGCTCTTTATCCATGTTATAAATTGGGGAGGAATTTGGGATGTAAGAATCCGATTGAATATCCGGCTTAGCAATAATGGGCAGGCACGTTATCAGAAATTATTGTTGTTAGCTTCAAAGATCATCGCTATACGGGTTGTAGGATACGTTTTGCTGTTTCCACCGTAAGCGGCCTGAACTATCGGCAGAACGGAAGCCGATGCGCCGATTGGGAGCAGCGCCATCAGCAGAGCAAGAATCAATCCCTTCATTGGATTCCTCCGGATGCATCATGATATTGTACGCCAGTGTAGTTCAAAATCTGCGGCAGTGCAAGGAACGTGCGTCTGAATCAGTTATTATGGACTCCGGCAGGTGCGGTCAGACTTCTGCTGCTCGTTTTCGCTTCCGGACTGTGTGCTCTCTTCAGGGATTTCTTCGACAGCAGCACTGCCGCAGCATGATTTCTGCTTCCCGCTGTTCCAACCAAGCAGAAATTTCAGCAGCTCTTTCCATGATTTCTGTTTCATATCCGGTGTTTCCTATACAATCATATTGAAGATAAACCCGCCGATAACGGCAGTGCAGAAGATGCCCGCTATTACCGCCGCAACCAGGCGCTTGCGAAAGATCCCAGCCAGCAGGCTCATCTCGGGGAGTGCCATTCCCGCACCTCCGATAATCAGTGCCGCCGCCGCGCCGGAGGTCATGCCTTTCTGCATCAGTACAGCGGCTATCGGGATAGCCGTTTCGGCCCTGACATACAGGGGCACGCCGATGATTGCAGCTGCCGGAACAGCAAAACGGCTGCCCGGACCGGCAAACCGCATGACCAGATCGTCGGGCACATATCCGTAGATACCTGCGCCTGCAGCAACTCCGATCAGCAGAAAGGGGAATACCGTGCGGAAATCTCTGAAGGCTTTTTTGAAGGATGCTGAAAGCTGGGAGTAGAACGGGGTATTCCGGAGATCCTCATCCTGATGGATTTTGCTGGGTATGCGCACCCGTTTCACGAAGACTGCTCCGCCGAGCCGTTCGGCGAGGATGCCGAAAGCGACGGATGCGGGAAAAACAATAAGGAAATACCACAGTGCCGCATTGCCGCCGATGAACACCGTAATAATTCCCAGGATCAGGGGATTGAGCAGGGGGGAAGCGATCAGGAAGGACATTACCGAACCAAAGGGTATCCCGGCCTGCAGAAATCCGAGGGTCAAGGGGATCGTTGAACAGGCGCAGAAGGGAGTCATTGCCCCTGCACCGGTTCCGATGATATTGCCGAAGACACCTTTTCCTGTCATCCAGATTTTGATCTTCTCATGGGGTATCCAGGTTAGCAGCAGAGCAGTGAGGGTGCTGATACTGAGAAACAGGACGGTCAGTTTCAGCAGCATGGAGAAAAACAGCTGCAGCGTCTCAGCAAGTACGTCCATGGCTCTGCTCCTTCCGGTTTGACGATCGAAGTGCCTGGGAAAGAAATTCCAGCGCCTTGAGCGCAGCGGTTATATCGCCGGGATCGGCATGATCCAGCGCTCTGTGCAGAATGCGGGTATACTGTTCCGCGGCCTGCTCCAGCACGGTCTCAGCCCCCTGTGCGGGGACGACGCAGCAGACCCTGCCGTCTGACCGGTTTTTCACTCGAGCGGCATATCCTTTCCGCTCAAGCCGGTCGACCACTTTGCTGACCCCTCCCTTGGTCATTCCCATCTCCTCTGCCAGGTTGAGAACCGGAATCTCCCGATGGGAGTGAATCCGCTTCAGCGTCATAAATTCCATGTAGGTGAGACTGCCGCAGCAGACGGTATCAAAGCTCGAGCTTCCGAACTCCCAGGACAGCTCCTGCAGCAGGCTGTACAGACGGTGTATTTCATTGTGCATAGGGTACCTCCGAATTATAGTTTCTTATGGAAACTATAATGCATAAAGTTTCCATAGTCAACTAAAAAATGTACTCCGATACCCCATGCTTACTGAAGCATGTCAGAGTAGCGTTTCTGTTTCAGTTTTATGAGGGGATACAGTGCCTGGATGCAGTCTTCGACGCAGCTGCAGGAGAGGGAGTAGTAGACCATGGTACCGGCTTTCTGTATGTCAACGAGGCCGGCGTTTCTGAGAATGGAAAGATGCTTGGAAACTGTGGAGGTATCAGCACCGATGCGTTCTTTCAGTTCGCAGACGCAGGCAGGCTGCTTGGCAATTTCCTCGATGATAAACAGCCGTGTCGGATGGCCCAGGGCTTTCAGAATCTGTGACAGTTCCTGGACACGCGGATTATCGATTGTTCCCATAACTCCTCCTGCAGTCATAATACTGAAATATTGGGTATTTTGCAATATTGCCAAAGAGTAAATGTATTGACATGTTTTTTCTTATTGGTTAAATTGCCAAATAAGAACAGGAGGTGTATATGACCATTCAGATTATTGGAAGCGGATGCCCGAACTGCAGAAATCTTGAGGCAAATGCCCGGGAAGCGGCGCAGAACCTGAATCTTGAGGCGGATTTCGAAAAGGTGCAGGATCCCGATGCGATGATGGAAATGGGTATCATGATGACTCCGGGGCTAGCTGTCGACGGTGAGGTAAAGAAGACCGGAAAAGTGCTGACGGTTTCTGAAATTGAAGCGATTCTTTCAGAAACGTGAGCACTGAATCGTTCATCCTTCGGTCTGATGCTCCTGCGGAAGTTCACACGTACATCCGGCGGTCTGCTGAAGTGAACAGAGGAACCACATGATGAAGCACGTATTCGCAGAAAAGAAAAACCGTCTCCTGGCGGTAATGACAGTCATATTTATCTTTGCCTTTTTCGTCCCCTTTGACGCACCGAGAATTCAGTCTGCCGTGCATGAGTCATTCCTCATGCTTTCTGAATATGCCCGGGAGCATGTGCTGCTGTGCTTGATACCGGCGTTCTTTATCGCCGGTGCGATCATGGTTTTTCTCAATCAGCAGTCGGTAATCAAGTACCTGGGGCCTGATGCCAAAAAGCCCGTAGCTTACGGTACTGCTGCCGTGTCCGGAACCATCCTGGCGGTGTGCTCATGCACGGTGCTGCCGATTTTCAAGGGAATCTATAAGAAAGGGGCGGGCATCGGGCCGGCTGTCGCTTTCCTCTATTCAGGACCGGCGGTGAATGTGCTTGCGGTTGTCCTGACTGCTAAGGTGCTGGGCCTGCAGCTTGGCATCGCCCGGGCAGTCGGAGCTGTCGTGTTTGCCGTAGTGATTGGACTGCTGATGCACCTGATATACCGGCGCGAAGATAATGAGCGGGCCACCAATGCCGCCATGTTCCAGAACCCCGGGGATGCAGAACCCCGGACCCTCGGGCAGATGGTGTTTTTTATGGCTTCAATGATCGGAATCCTGGTGTTTCTCAACTGGGCCCCCGGCGACGGATCGATTGATCTGTGGGAGGCGGTGTATGCCGGAAGATTCCTGATCACCGGAGTGTTTGCCCTGATGCTCGTTTATGCCCTGGTGCGGTGGTTCTCCCGCTCTGATCTGCGCGACTGGGTCGGGGCGACCCGGGACTTTGCCGTGCAGATCCTGCCGCTGCTCTTTGGTGGGGTTATGATTGCCGGATTTCTCCTCGGCAGACCGGGACAGCAGGCATTGATCCCAGAGTCATGGATCGCCTCGCTGGTTGGAGGCAATGCTCTTCCAGCCAACCTCTTTGCTTCGGTTGCGGGGGCGCTGATGTACTTTGCCACCCTGACGGAAGTACCGATCATGCAGGGACTCATCGGAGCTGGCATGGGCTCAGGTCCGGCCCTGGCGCTGCTGCTGGCAGGTCCCTCGCTGTCGCTTCCCTCCATTCTTGTGATATCAGGAGAGCTTGGATGGAGAAAGACCTTGGTGTATGTGCTGCTGGTGGTGGTGATGTCGACCGGTGCCGGCATGGTGTACGGCACGTTTTTTCCAGGATTTTAGTGCTTGCCAGCAGTTGACACTTCATGGGAGGGTCATTATATTTGCTATTAATTCGTTATTTGGCGAAATATAGAGGTAGGAATGAAGCACACCCTGAACATAACCAAGGCATTAGCAGATGAGAGCCGGCTTCGGATACTGATGATGATCAGAGAAAAGGAAGTCTGTGTCTGTCAGATAGTGGAAGTGCTCGGAAGCGCATTTTCCACGATATCAAAGCATCTGTCCATCCTGAAGGCAGCCGGGCTGATAGAGAGCCGGAAGCAGGGCCGGTGGATCTATTATTATGAGCCGATATCCCCGGGACCTGCAGTACAAGGTGCGCTTGACTGGGTTTCGCAGACGCTGAAGGACTGCGGACAGATAGCCCGGGACCGTGAAAAGGGAACGCTCGTATGCAGTCAGGACCCTGAGGATATTGCAAAGGTGCAGAGGCATCGGGTCTGCATGCAGCACCAGCTGTAGTCTGGAACTGCTGCACCATGGACGGGGAGGGAACACTGGTCCGATCATGAGCAGAACTGAACGGGATCGGCGGATTTCGAATAGTGCTGAACTTCTGAGTATTCCTGCGGTCCGCAGGACTTGCAGGGTGAAGCAGGAAAACCGGGGATTCCCCATGCTCTGCCCGCAGAGAAATGCAACAAATCAGCAGCTCAGCAGCTGCAGACGTATGTACCACAATAGGAGATTTTATGGCTAAGGAAAAATTAAGCGGCATCAGTTTTTTTGAGCACTACCTGACTGTGTGGGTTGCCCTGTGCATGGCGGCGGGGATTCTCATCGGCAGATATCTGCCAGGTATTCCGGAGTTTCTCGGTCGGTTTGAGTACGCCAATGTATCAATTCCCATCGCAATCCTGATCTGGCTGATGATCTATCCCATGATGCTCAAGGTTGATTTCCAGAGCATTAAGAATGTCGGGAAAAGTC
>PWKH01000151.1 GCA_003559765.1 Spirochaetaceae bacterium | reverse complement strand
TCTCGCTGTGGGTATACACATCCACGCCGGTGCCGGCGGTCTGCTCCAGCAGCTCCTCCATGTCCTTCAGGTCATGGCCGGATATCAGGATGGCGGGATTGTCCGCAGTCCCGATGTTCACGCTGGTCATCTCCGGGGAGCCGTAGGTGCCGGTGTTTGCCTGGTCCAGCAGGGCCATCACATCTACGCCGTTCTTCCCGCACTCCATGACCAGGGATACCAGGTCGTCTGCACTCAGGGAGTCATCCAGGGTTGACGAGAGCGCTTTTTCCGCAAATGCGACCACTGCCTCGTTCTCATAGCCGAGGTTACGGGCGTGCTCATAGTATGCGGCAATGCCCTTGACTCCGTAGGTGAGCAGTTCCCTGAGGCTGCGCACATCCTCGTCCTTGGTGGAAAGCACCCCTGCAATGGCCGCCTTGATGTCGTATTCAGATTTTGACTTCGGGCTCCAGGTTACCGCATCGGGGGCCAAATCAAGGGAGACTCCCGCTTCGGCAAGGCTGCCGGCAATGCGGTCTCTGATCTTCAGCCCCTCATCGATCCGGTTTTCAATCGCCCCGGTATCGAAGTTTGCGTTGGTGATCGTCGCAAAGAGGCTTTCCATGAGAAACCGGTCGACGGATTCCGTTTCTACTTTCCCCTGAGCCGCCTGCTGCCGGCACCAGGAAATTCCCTTCAGTACATATATGAGCAGATCCTGCGCCCGGGCGGTATCATCGGTCTTTCCGCAGACGCCCTTGACGGTGCATCCGCTCCCTTTTGCCGCTTCCTGGCACTGAAAACAAAACATTGACATACACATTTTCTCCTGTATTATCAGTATTGATATCCACAGGATAACGGAACAGATCAGTAATTGGTGTCACCTATGTTACACCTGAGAAAAATTTTTCTACAGCCGCTCTCCCCAGCTGTTCTTATGGATCCGCTGTTCGTCGTACAGATCTTTCGGCGGTTTCTCCTCCGCCGGATGTCCCACTGCGATCAGAGCGAAGGGGATAACGTCTTTGGGAGCCCTGAGCATCTCCTGCAGTTTCTTTACCCGCGGCTCCCGGGGGTAGATTCCCAGCCAGCAGGCTCCCAGCCCCAGGTCGGTGATTTCAAGGAGCATATTCTCCACCGCAGCGGCACAGTCGATGGGCCAGTACCCCTGCGATTTCTCCCGGGAGGGTGTTCCGCACACCAGAATCGAGACCGGGGCGCTCTTTGCCGGCTTTGCATTGGGATGCACCTCCAGCACTCCGTCGATGATATCCTGGCTGTCGATAATGACGAATTCCCAGGGCTGCTGATTCACCGCCGAGGGGGCATTCATCCCCGCCTTAATGATCTTCAGCAGATCCTGCTGCTTAACCGGCTCATCGGTAAATGTCCGTATGCTTCTGCGTGCGTAAATGGTTTTCATAGTCAACTTCTCCCTCGCATAAACTGCTTCGTTGTTCCTTTGATTGTCATACAGCTGCAGAGAGTTGTCAATACGGTGTCAGGCCGCGCTATTTCCTTCGGGAGCGGAAGATGGGATGGAAGTACTTATCCATGTCGACCTTCCTGGCGATCCACTTCATTGACTTATGATAGATCAGAAAGCTGGAAGCCAAAGAAAGCACGAATATCAGCAGGAACATCAGCTGGGCGGCACCCGGCGAGGGTTCGGGAAAGAGCATCCCGACGATGATCACGAACAGCAGGATGAACAGGAAAATAAGCACCATGTTGATTAGGGTTGCTCCCAGGATGAACAGTGCGGTATTGACCTTTTTATTCATGAGACGGCTCCTTGTGAAACAGGATGGTGCCGATGAGCAGGATGCCCCCGACGACGATGGCCGCATCGGCAGCGTTGAACGCAGGCCACCGTTCAAGCCCGAAAAGCCCGTAGAATTTTACGTCTATAAAGTCCACCACTCCCCCCGAACGGAAGATCCGGTCTATGATGTTGCCGACTCCCCCTCCGAGGATCACCGCGCAGGCGGTCCTCTGCACCGCAGTAAGATCGCTGTTTTTCAGGATCATCCAGGCCAGCACCCCCAGCAGAAGAATCGGGAGCAGGATGAACAGGATGATCCGGACCGGTTCTGACGCCCCGGTGCCGATGCTGAAGGCTATGGCTTCATTACGCACATGGATCAGCCTCAGCAGATCTCCAAAATACTGAGCACCGATGGAATTGAGGGGAATCCGGGCTGAGACGGCCGCCTTGGTGACCTGATCTAGTATGACAATTCCTGCGGACAGCAGAAACGGACTGACGGCGGATCGGCTCATCTTCAGCAAAGCTCCTTCTACAGGCCGGTGGGCACGTCGACGAACACCGTCGTGATATCCGTCTCGGCTTCAATGCGCTCAGCAAGTTTCTGCAGACCGTACACTTCCGTTCGGTAATGCCCGCCGGCGATCATGGTGATTCCTGTTTCAAGGCAGTCATGGTAGACCTGGTGGGAGTTCTCACCGGTAATGAACAGATCAAGCCCTGCGTCAATGGCGTCCTGCACCGATTTTGCCGCCCCGCCGGAGATGATGCCGACAGAAGTATGCCGGTCCGGGCCGAAGGGAAGGACACAGACATCATCCTCCTGATCCCATTCCAGCTGTTCGAGGATTTCGCTGACGGTCATCGGCCGGGGAAGATTTCCCCTGCACCCGATCATGTGCCCATGGTATTCCCCGAATGGTTCTGTATCTTTCAGTCCCAGGGCAGCCGCGATTGCGGCATTGTTTCCCACCTCCGGATGAGCATCCAGGGGCAGATGGGCTGCAAAGAGGGCGATATCATGGTGGAGCAGCAGCGAAAGCCGCTGGTAGTGCCCTCCGGTGACGGCAACCGGCTTTCCCCAGAACAGTCCGTGGTGGACCAGGAGGGCATCGGCATCCTGGTCAGCTGAGCGCTGGAACACTTCAGCGCAGGCATCCACCGCCAGGGCCAGTCTGGAAATCTCCCGGCTCCTTCGCGACACCTGCATGCCGTTCATGGATGCGTCGGAGCTGCTGAACTCACTCAGGTTCAGCTGTTCGTTCAGCCACTGCGAAAAATCCCGTATGTTCATGAACCTCATTATAGTGCTGTGTGATAAATTTGCAAGGGCACCGAAGGAGTGTTGACAACCTTCGCTCACCTTACGTATAGTTGACTGCAATGGCCAGATTTAATTTTTCCATACAGGAGCTGACCTACGAGGAGGCTCAGTTTTCCTTTTCCCCCGAAGAGCTGAGGCATGTCCCGGCAGAGCCGTTCCACGGCGACATCATCGGACAGCCCAGGGCCCTGCAGGCTCTGAAGATGGCCCTTGATATCCCCAGCAAGGGGTACAATATATTCGTGACCGGAGATCCCGGTTCCGGCAGGACCACGGCGGTGCGCCATCTGCTCTCCCAGGCTCCCCCGGTGACCGAAAGGCTGCAGGATATCATCTGCGTGCATAATTTTGAAAAGCCCTTTTGCCCCAGGATCATCTACCTTCCCGCCGGCAGGGCGGTGGAATTCTCCCATGCCATGCGGAAGCTCACCATTTCCATCCAGCAGCTGCTGATTGATGAACTGCAGATCCTGCAGTCCAAACGCATCGATGCCCAGGCAGTCCTTGACGGGATATCCGAAGAAATCGGCTTACTGATCAGGGAGTTTCCCGAACCTCCAATTGCAGATTTTCTCCATGGACTTACCAAGGATCTCAAGGAACTGATCCCGCTGTTCACCGGCGCAGACAGCGATACGGTGCTTCATGCTCAGATGTTTCTGCGCTATTCGGTGAACATTCTGGCTGACCGGAATAACACCACCCATTCCCCGGTGGTATTTGAGTACCATCCTACCGCGGCGAATCTTTTCGGTTACATCGACCAGCGCTCCAAGGAGGAACTGTCACCGCCCTTTCTTGCGGTCCACGGAGGGTCCCTGATTGAAGCCTCCGGGGGATATATCGTGATGCATGCATCGGACCTGCTCAAGGAGGAGCACCTGTGGGTGCAGCTGAAGCGGGTGCTGACCACCGGAAGGATCCTGCTGCATACCACCTCGGCGGCATCCGGCGCGGGGATCAAGCCGGATCCCATCGATATCAGACTGAAGGCCATCATCCTCGGGGACGAAGAGACCTATGAGGATCTCTACACCGAAGATCCGGACTTCTCGAAGCTGTTCAAAGTCGCCGCGGAGTTCGACTACTCCATGCCGGTGAACCAGCAGAATATCGGGAAGTACATCGGCTTCATCAACATGGTGGTCAGCGAGGAGATCCTTCGGCCGATCTCCCCCGAGGGAATCGCCGAGATCCTTCGGTTCGGCTGCTTTCTCGCCGAGCAGCGCGGGTATCTGAGCACGCAGTTCTCCCGGATTGCCGACACCCTGCGGGAGGCGAACTACTGGGCCCAGCAGTCCGGCAGCTCAGGAATAGATGCAGAGTCGGTGAAGAAAGCCCTCAGCGAACGCTACTACCTCTCCAGCCTGGTGGAGTCGAAGATCATGGATCAGATCCTCGGCGGAGAGATCCTGATTCACCTCAGCGGCAAGAAAGTGGGGATGGTGAACGCCCTGGCAATCATTGACCGGGGGAACCACAGCTTCGGAATTCCTGCGGTGATCAGCGCAACGGTCGCCCCGGGGAACGAGGGCATCGTCAACATCGAACATGAAGCCGGCCTGTCAGGAGAAATCCATGATAAAGGCCTGCTGATCCTTGAGGGATATCTGCGTAAAATGTATGCCAGAAACTTTCCCCTCTCTATTTATTCCGGAATCTGCTTCGAGCAGTCCTACGCCGAGGTGGAAGGGGATTCCGCCTCATCCAGCGAGCTCTTCGCCCTGCTGTCGGCCGTCGGGGAACTGCCGGTGCGTCAGGACATCGCCGTGACCGGTTCGGTGAACCAGATGGGCGAGTTCCAGCCGGTCGGCGGCATCAATGAGAAAATCAGCGGCTTTTTCACCCTCTGCAGCCGCCTGGGACTGACAGGGCATCAGGGAGTGATCATTCCCAAATCGAATATCAGGAATCTGATCCTTCCCGAACAGGTGCTTCAGGCCATGGAGCAGCGGAAGTTCCATATCTTTCCGGTGGAGACTATTGATGAGGGCATGCAGATTCTCACCGAACGTCCTGCGGGAAAGCGCAGCGCCAAGGGAGCCTTTCCCCCGGATACGATCAACCGGATTATTGAGGATCGGCTGAAGCGGCTCTACGAACTTTCCCGACAGCAGAACTGAACACAAGCGGCCGCTGAGAAAAACAGTTGACTTCCCGGTTATACATTATTATTTTTGTAATGTATAAAACAATCTCATACCAAGATGAAAAGGAGAAGGATATGGCAGTAACTATTTATACTACTCCGTCATGCGGATACTGTAATATGGCAAAGGATTATTTCCGGAAGAACCATGTGCAGTTCACCGAGTACAACGTAGCTCAGGACCGGGAAAAGGCTGATGAAATGGTGCGCAAAAGCGGCCAGATGGGAGTACCGGTGATTGACGTCAACAGCAAGATCATCGTCGGGTTCAATCAGCCTGCGATTGAAAAGGCGCTGAAGCAGTAGCCCGGTACCACTGAAACGCCAGGATGCCGTAGGCTACCGACAGGTTCAGTGACCGCTTTCCTCCCGCAGTCGGGATGCTCACCCGTCCCAGACTGCGGTCCGCTATTTCGAGCAGCTCCGGGGAGACGCCCTGCTCCTCGGAACCGACCGCTGCGGTCCCTTCCCGGGGAAAGGGAAATACATCGATTTCCCTGCCGCCGGTCTCCAGAGCAAACACCGCCCCTTCAATTTCATCGTATTCAGCAGTTCTCCAGGGAATCCGGTCAATACAGCCCATGGCCGAGCGCCGGGCTCTCGGATGCAGCGGCGAGGCGCAGGCCGGATGAAGCAGGATTTCCCGCACCCCGAAGGACTCCGCCGTACGGAACACGGATCCGACATTAAAGGGGGATCGCACCCGGTCGAGATATACCCGAAAAGGGAGCACTTCCCGGGGGGCGCATTCCTCCGGGATATCAAGGTCCCACTCTCCGGTCTGCACCCCGGCCTGTGCAAGCAGGGCATGCTGCAGATCCTCCATGGCTGGTCCCAGATACCGGCTGCGGGAATTCCGGGCCTCCCTGCATCGGCGCACCATCTCCCCCTGAACTCCGTCGGTTTCCAGCAGATCCAGCAGCTCCCCGAGGTATGCTCCCCGGGTTTCATAAAACCGCTGCGCATCATGCTCCCAGGAGGCCGCAAGCTCCTTCAGCGCCTGTGCGGCAAGCTTGAGCCGCAGCTGCCGATGCTGTCTGCGCAGTTTCCTGATGGTAATCATGCCGGCTCCGCAGGGGAAACACAGATGACGCACTCCCCCTTCACCGACTGGCGCTCGGCAAACTGCCGATGCACCGCCTCGGCGGCATCCTCTATATACTCTTCATGGAGCTTCGTCATCTCCCGACCGACCAGTACCCGCCGCCGGGGAGCCGCTTCAGCAATGATGCCCAGGGTTTTCACCAGGCGGTGGGGAGACTCATAGAGCACAAAGGCTTCCTCCCGCTCCAGAAGCTCGGCGATCCGCCTGCTTTTTTTCCCCGCCTTGGGACTGAGAAACCCCTCGAAGAGCACCGACTTGCCCAGAAAAGAGCAAACGCTGGCCGCTGCGGTCAGCGCGGAAACCCCAGGTACAGGGATCACCGGATAGCCTTCGCTTCGCACCAGATTAACCAGTCTGCTGCCGGGATCGCTGATTCCCGGAGTGCCGGCATCGCTCACATAGGCGATATCCCTGCCCTGATCCAGCAGGTTCACGATTCCCTGGGCGGAGGCCTGCTCATTCCAGGCATGGCAGGCGATCATCCGGGTGCTGATTCCAAAATGGTTCAGCAGCTTTCCGGTCCGACGGGTATCCTCGCAGGCGACTACATCAACCTGCTTGAGCACCTCCAGGGCCCGGAAGGTAATATCGCCGAAGTTTCCAATGGGGGTTGCCACCATGTACAGTGCATTCATGCAGGTATTGTACCGCGTTTGCCGTTAAAAGCATAGCCGAAAGATGCTTACAGTTCCATGGTAAAACTGCCTTCATTTCTTTTTACAGCCGTTTCTGCTGATGCTATGATGAAGCAGGGAGCAGACCGCCTATGAAACCATTGAAAATAGCTGTAATCGGAGCAGGAAACCGCGGAAGAGAGATCTACGGAGGATATGCCCTGCAGCATCCCCATGAAGTGCAGGTGCATGCAGCAGCGGAGCCTGATCTGAAAAGACTGAAACTCATCTCGAAGGAGCATTGTATCCCGGAGGAAAGACAGTTTTCCGACTGGAGGCACTTTGCAGATCAGCCGCATCTCTGTGATGCAGTGCTGATCTGCACCGGCGACCGGGATCACGCAGATGCAGCGAAGGAGTGCATCGAGCGGGGATACCATGTTCTGCTGGAGAAACCGATATCTGCAGATCCGAAAACGTGCCGGGAGATAATTGAAAAGGCGGAATCGGCGGGGGTGATCCTGACGGTTGCCCATGTGCTGCGGCATACTCCCTTTTTCTCGAAAATCAAACAGCTCCTTGACCAGGGAGCAGTCGGACGGCTCACGGCCATCCAGCATAATGAGAATATCGGGTACTCCCATTTCGCCCACAGTTACGTCAGGGGTAACTGGCGCAGGTCTGATACATCAAGCCCCCTGATCCTGGCAAAAAGCTGTCATGATCTGGATCTGCTTCACTGGTTCGCAGACTCCCCCTGCCGAAGCGTCAGCTCCGCCGGAAGCCTGACCCATTTCCGAAAGGAGTCTGCCCCGGATAATGCCCCGGACTTCTGTCTCGAAGGATGCCCCCATCTGCAGACCTGCCCCTATGCGGCCGACCGGATCTATCTTCCTTCCCGGCATGCATGGCCGGCCACGGTCATATCCGCTGATCAGAGCCTGGAAGCCTGCCTGCAGGCCCTGAAGAAGGGCCCCTACGGCAGATGCGTCTACCGCTGCGACAACACCGTGGTTGACCACCAGGCGAGCATCTTCACCTTTGAAAACGGGGCAACCGCCTCCTTTGTGCTTTCGGCATTCACCCATGACATCTCCAGGACCATGAAGCTTATGGGCACCCATGGGGAGATCAGAGCCCATTTTGAAAAACAGGAAATCGAGCTTCTGGATTTCACAGACTGCAGCCGGCAGCTGCTCTATCCTGCAGGAGGACACACGAGGGGCATCCACGGCGGTGGCGATGCAGGGCTGATGCGCAGCTTTTTAGAGGCGGTGCGCACCCGGAACCACGCAAAGATATTTCCGGCAAGAGAGGCATTGCCTTCCCATCAGATGGCCTTTGCGGCGGAATCCTCCCGGATATCCGGGAGGACAGTCCGCATGGATGAATTTCCATGGTAGGATGGATGGAGCATCCCTACTGCAAGGAGATTTGTTATGATGATCGAGCAGAAAACCCCCCGGAGTTTCGCCTTCAGCAGATATCTCGAACCGATTGCTTCAGTGCGCCCCGGAGAGGAAGTCACCCTCTTTACCGAGGACGCCTTTCTCGGACGGATCAGAACTGAAGCTGACCTTCCGTCTCAGGTGCTGGGGAAGTATCTCAACCCCCAGACCGGGCCGCTGTACATAGAGGGAGCAATGCCCGGGGACATCCTGGCAGTCGACATCATCAGCATTGAGCCGGCCAGGGACTGGGCGGTCAGCTGCATGGAGCAGTACTTCGGCGGGCTGACGGGGACTGAGACTACCCGTCTGCTCAATGACCCCCTGCCTGAAAAGGTGTGGATCTACCGGTTTGATGAGCAGGGAATGCTGATATGCGACACCAATCCCAGACTCCGGTTCCCCTGGGAGCCCTTTCTGGGGACCATTGCCGCCGCCCCGGATATGGAGGTCATCAAGGCCTTAACTCCCTTCGACCAGGGAGGAAACATGGACGTCCCCGATGTGAAGCCGGGCAGCCGGATCTATCTTCCGGTGAAGGTTGAAGGGGGATACGTGTTTACTGGAGACTGCCATGCGAACCAGGGGGAGGGAGAACTGTGCGGTGTCGCCCTGGAGATTTCCGCCCGGGTGACCCTGCGGTTTTCCATCATCCCCGACACCCCGCTTTCCTGGCCGCGCATTGAAAGCCCGACTGAATGCATAACCGTGGGAAGCGCCAGGCCGATGGAGGATGCAGCCCGGATTGCCTATGCTGAGCTCATCGCCTGGATGTGCGAGTACGGCTGGGACCGCTATGATGCCTATCAGGCGCTTACCCAAGCCGGCAGGCTCTCTGTAGGCAATATGGTTGACACCGTCTACTCCCTGGCTGCGAAGGCCGACAAGGACCTGGTGATGCATCCCTGAAGCAGCAAAAAAATCTGTGAGTCTGCGGATTGACAGGTGCGGATGGAGGGCTTACGATGGATATATCTGGTTAACCAGTTTCTGGTTAACCAGATGTCTGCGTCCCTGGGAGGGGTTATGAAAGAACATACTCTGGATCTTTTTCAGAAGATAGAGATGCACCATCCTTCTGACATGATCATCCAGCAGATTCAGGACCGTATCTCCCAGGGGGTGCTGAAGCCAGGGACCAAGCTTCCCTCTGAACGGGAACTTTCCCAGCAGTTTCACGTCGGCAGAGGATATGTACGCCAGGCGCTGAAAAAACTGGAATTCTACGGAATTGTTCAGACCCTGCCGAAGCAGGGAACCGTCATTGCTTCCCTTGGGGTTAAGGCCCTGGAGGGGCTGATCGCCAACATCCTCCATCTTGATAAAAAAGACTACCACTCCCTGCTAGAAACCCGGACCATTCTGGAGATGCACAGTGCCGAGCTTGCCGCCCGCCATGCGGGAGCTGAAGAGAAAGCGGCTCTGCAGCAGCGGCACCAGGATTTCCGGCACCGCATAGAGGAAGGGAACCGGGGGCTGGAGGAGGACCATCTGTTTCACCTCTGCATTGCCGAGAGCAGCCGCAATTCCGTGCTCACTTCGCTCATCGGGCTGATCACCCCTGACATCATCATGATGAACCGGGATGCCGGAGATATGCTGTCCTCCCGGCGGGACACCTTCGCAGAACATCAGGAAATCCTTGACGGGATTGTCAGCGGAGATCAGCGCAAGGCCCGCAGTGCCATGCGCTTTCATATGGAGCAGTCCATTGAACGAAGGTTTGCAGACCAGAAGAAATCATAATATTTTCGGCAGTTCAGCAGCCGGGTATGGCCATGTCCCCTCGGAGGGTATCTGTAATGACTGATGAAGTTCTGCCCATGGTGCACAGTTTCTTTGAAGCTCTTTTTGAAACAGCCCGGAAACGGCGGGATCTCATCGTGCTGTGCCCCGCCGCTGCGGCTCAGAGCGTGATGAGATTCAGCCAGGAATTTCCTGACCGATGTCTGTTCTTTGATCAGGCTGAAGAGGATATGATCCGGACAGCAGCGGGACTTTCCTTTGAAGGCTGGCTGCCGGTGGTGTTCACCACCGGAGGTGCCGATATCTCAGGAAAGGCCCGGGCTGCCCGGGTCACTGCCGCCTGCAGCGGCCTGAACGTAAAAATTATTTCTGAAGGGTCCGGTGCCGCTGGGTCGGAGAACCGGATGATCCAGAATGTATTTGAAGATTTTGCTCTGATGCGCACCATCCCGGGGATCACCGTTGCCGCACCCTGCGATGCAAAGCAGGCCTTTCAGGCGGCTGCTGCTGTAACTGAACATATCGGTCCTGTCTATCTGCGGCTTCAGCCCTCCCTTGCGCCGGTCTACACAGAAGAGCGAACTCCCTTTGTCCTCGGGAGGGCAAGAACTGCAAGGGAAGGCAGAGATGTCGCAATTATTACCATCGGCAGCATGCTCGGGTATGCGCTGCAGGCTGCGAAGATGCTCCATCAGCAGCATATTGAAGCGGCTGTTATCGACTGCCACACCCTGAAGCCCCTGAATTCCCGGACCCTGCTTTCGGCTGCTGAACGATGCGGATGCATCGTCACGGTTGAGCAGCATGCACAGCTGGGAGGGCTGGGGTCTGCAGTTTCCGAGCTGCTCTCATCTGTCTTCCCGGTTCCGGTTCAGCGGGTGGGCCTGGAGGACTCCTTTCAGAATCCGGGAGAACCAATGGACCTCTTCGGAGAGTCGGGGCTGACTACCGGAGCCGTCTACGGTGCTGCGGTGCGGGCAGTCCGGATGAAGGACAGCATCCGCTGTCCTGACGGAATCGGACAAATTCATTTCAGCTGACTGCGGTATTTCCGATAGAGCACCCGGAACTGGTCATAGGTCAGGCCCAGCAGTTTCGCCGCTGCAGTCTGCACTCCCTCTGCCTCCTCCAGCGCCCGACTGAGAAAGAACAGCACCACCTGATCCCGGGCTTCACTGAACTCATGCAGGGGGTATCGGCTGATGTCAAACCCCCGGTCTTCCTGCTGAGGTTTCTGCGGTGCATCAACGGGAGGAAAGGGGTTTTTAAAGGGATTGATCGTCACCGAATTGATCACATCACCCTCTGTCCGGTATACTGCCCGCTCCATGGTGTTCTTCAGCTCCCGGATGTTCCCCGGCCAGGGATACGACAGCAGCCGGGAGGTTACCTCCGCAGAAAGCTCCGGAATAGTGCCTCGGTTGATTTCAAGGGCCATCCGGTTGATGAAATGATGTGACAGAAACAGGATATCCTCCCGCCGCTCCCGCAGCGGGGGAAGGAACAGGACTTCAAAGGAAAGCCGGTCGAGCAGATCCTGCTTGAATTTTCCCTGGCTGCACAGCTCGGGAAGGTCAGCATTGGTTGCTCCCACAATCCTCACATCAACTTCGAAGGTTTTTGAGCTGCCCACCCGTTCAAAGGTGCCGTATTCCACCACCCTGAGAATCTTCTCCTGCACCTCCAGGGGAATCAGCCCGATTTCATCCAGGAAGATTGTTCCGAGATCCGCTTCCTCGAAGCGCCCTTTCCGGGTTTTCGTAGCTCCGGTAAAGGAGCCCGCCTCATGGCCGAAGAGCTCGGTCTCAATCAGGCTGGGGGGCAGGGCAGCGCAGTTGATGGTGATCAATGGATTCTGCCAGCGCTCCGAGAGGTAGTGCAGCCGGGAGGCGGCCATCTCTTTTCCGCTTCCCCGCTCCCCGATAATCAGCACCGGCCGGTCTACGGCGGCGGCACGGCTGAGGCGCTGCTGAAATTCGAGAAATGCCTCGGATTCACCGAGGTTCTCGGTCATGGTCCGCTGGTACTGTCCCTGTTCACTCATATTGGTGTATTCTACCATACTTCGCCAATTCTGCCAGTATGAATCGGTATATTTTACCAAATCAATGCAGGTTCCTGCGGAAAAAAGTTGGCATGGAAGTTGCTTTAAGTAAGCAGGAACGCAAACCAATGGAGGAAACAAGATGGGCGTATTTACCCGGTTTAAGGACATTGTAGGAGCAAATATTAATACCCTGCTGGAGAAAGCGGAGAACCCTGAGAAGATGATCAAGCTGATGATGCAGGAGATGGAGGACACCCTCATCGAACTGAAGTCAGCCTGTGCGGAGAAGCTGGCGGCCAAGGCGAAGGCCCAGCGGCAGCTGGAAGATACCCAGCAGCGCATTGACCTGTGGCAGCAGCGTGCTGAGCTTGCGGTGGAGAAAGGACGCGACGAGCTGGCGAGGGAAGCGCTGATCGAGAAGCGCAGATGCGAGAGCGACAAGGACGTGCTGGAGGGGGACCTCAAGCAGTATGACGGGCTGATCTCCGAGTGCCGGAAGAATATCCTGCAGCTGGAGGAGAAGCTTCAGACGGTGAAGCAGAAGCACAAGCTGCTGGTGCAGCGGGGAGCGCAAGCCACCGAGCAGAAGAAGGCGAAGGATACCATCCGCAGCGCCAGTGACGTGCGGGCCTACCAGCGGTTTTCCGAGCTGGAGAACCGGATTGAGCGGATGGAGGCAGAGGCTGAGATGGCAGACTACGGGGGAAACAGCACCCTGGAGGACGAGTTCAGCCGGATGGAGGCCTCCGGGGTTGTGGAAGAGGAGCTTGAGCAGCTGAAGCAGAGCATGAAGAGCCGAGGCGGAGCAAAAAAGGAATAACGTGATGCATGAAGCACTGATAGTCTTTATCGTGATCGGCCTGCCGATACTTTGTGTGACCCTGATCGTCGTCACGGTGAGCAAGGGGAAGAAGCACGGCAAGGGATCGACAGCGGATGACCAGCAGCTCATTGAAGAGGTGTACCACGGGCTAAAGGACCTGCGCCGCCGGATAGAAAACCTTGAGACTATCGTTGATGAGCAGGATAACAGGAGAAGGCAATGATGGCAGGATACGAAGGACGGCTGTACCGTTCCAGAAAGGGAGAGATCTTCGGCGTGTGCCAGGGGATTGCTGACTGGCGGGATCTGCCGGTGGGACCGATCCGGCTGGCGGTGATTCTGCTGGCGGTGTTTACCGGCTTTGCACCGGTACTGGTGATCTATCTGCTGGCGGCGTTCATACTGCCTCCTGAACCGCAGGGGTATGATTCCCGGAGGAAAAGCCGCCGGCCGACTGCCGAGGACTTGAAGGAGGAGTTCGACAATCTCAAGTCCAAGGTCGGCGGGATGGAGGACCGGGTGTTCCGGGACCAGCAGGACAAGGAACAGGCCTGGGAGGATCGATTCAGAAACAACTGACAGCATGGAGAAAAACCTGCCGGAAATCGGGCAGGTTTTTTGTTGTCCTGAAGGTGCAGCAGATTATTGCCGATCATCCTCCCGTGTGGTACTATCCCCGTCATGGAATACATGAAACGAACCGCAACGTGCGGAGCACTCCGCTTGGCAGATGAAGGAAAGGACGTGGTACTCAACGGATGGGTCCATCGCAGCAGAGACCACGGGGGGATACAGTTCATCAACCTCCGCGACCGCTGCGGAATCACCCAGACCGTGGTGGACGAGGATGCCCCGGCTGAACTGAAGAAGCTTGCAGGATCTCTGAGAATGGAGTACTGCATTGCCGTGAAGGGGCGAGTCAGGAAGAGACCCGATTCGATGGTCAATCCTGAAATGCCCACCGGGGAGATTGAACTGCAGATAACAGATATTGAAGTGCTTTCGAAAAGTGCCCCGCTCCCCTTCATGATAGAGCAGGAAAGCGATGCCAAGGAAGACCTGAGGCTGACCTACCGGTATCTCGACCTGCGGACCCCGGGTATGCAGGAGCGGATGAAGCTTCGCCATGATGTGATCTTTGCGGTGCGGGAATTCTTTCATGAACGCGGGTTTTATGAGGTGGAGACCCCCACGATGATCAAATCAACCCCGGAAGGCGCCCGGGACTTTCTCGTCCCTTCACGGCTGCATCCGGGCAAGTTCTATGCCCTTCCCCAGTCTCCTCAGCTGTTCAAGCAGATCATCATGGTTGGAGGTCTTGATAAGTATTTCCAGATTGCCCGCTGCTACCGCGATGAGGACGCTCGGGGCGACCGGCAGCTTGAATTCACCCAGATCGATGTTGAGATGAGCTTCGTCACCCGGGATGATGTCCTCAGGATCACGGAAGAGCTGTTCCAGTATGCCTTCAGAAAGACCCTGCAGACTGAGCTTCCCGAATCTTTTCCCCGCTTTACCTACCATGAGGTGATGAACACCTACGGCAGCGACAAGCCGGATATCCGCTTCGGTCTTCCGCTTCAGGATTTTTCCCCCTTTGTCGAGGGCAGCGGCTTCAAGGCCTTTGATTCCGTCCTTGAGGCAGGCGGTGCGGTGAAAGCCCTGACGGCCAAGGGCTGCGGGGGCTATTCCCGCAAGCAGATCACTCAGCTGGAAGATACGGCGAAAATCTACCAGGCGAAGGGCCTTGCCTGGATGAAGGTCACTGAAAACGGACTGGAAGGGGGGGTCTCGAAATTCTTTGCACAGAAGCAGGAGGAAATCCTTGCCGCCCTCGGGGCTGAGGCCGGAGACTTGATTCTCATGGTCGCTGATACCTGGAGAACTGCCTGCACCGCCCTCGGGGCAGTGCGCAGCCGTTTAGGAAAAGATCTGGGACTGACCGATCCGAAGACCTTCGCATTCTGCTGGGTGATCGATTTTCCCCTCTTTGAGTGGAATGAAGAAGGCAGGAAGTGGGAGGCGGCCCACCACATGTTCTCCATGCCTCAGCAGCAGTACCTTGACACCATGGAGCAGAATCCCGGGGAGGTGAAGGGGGATCTCTACGACCTGGTGCTCAATGGCAATGAAGTCGCTTCCGGCTCCATCAGAATCCATGACCCGGAAATCCAGCGCAGAATATTCCGGATTGTCGGATTCTCCGAAGAGGAAGCGGAAAAACGGTTCGGATTTCTGCTGAACGCATTTCAGTACGGCCCCCCTCCCCACGGCGGGATAGCTCCTGGACTGGACCGGATCCTGATGATCATGGCCGGAGAGCAGACCATTAAGGAGGTCATTGCCTTCCCCAAGAATTCCGTCGGCGTATCCCCCATGGAGGGATCCCCCTCAGAGGTGGATGAGGCCCAGCTGAAGGATCTGCATGTGAAGCTGGATCTTCCGGAGAACGATGCCTGACCGAACTGCAGTCATCGGAGCCGGGCCTGCAGGACTGGCTGCCGCTCTCGAGGCTGCCCGGCACAGTCAGGTAACCGTACTGGAGAAAAACGCCGAACCGGGACGGAAGCTCCTGCTCACCGGATCCGGCCAGTGCAACCTGACCCATGACGGTGATTACCGGGACCTGCTGCCCTGCTACGGGGAGGCGGGGAATTTTCTCCGTCAGGCATTGGCCGCCAGAACTCCCGGGGACGTGATCAGGTTTTTTGAGGACTCGGGGGTGCCCTGCATCCGGGAGGAGAGCGGCAAGGTCTTTCCTTCATCACGATCCGCCCGGGATGTGCTCAACGCACTCCTTGAGCGCTGCAGGGAGCTGAAGGTGTCCTTCAGCTGCGGCAGCGCCGTCAAGGAAATTATTAGGAATGATCAGGGGTTTACCCTGCTGCTGCGCTGCGGCGGAAGCTTCGAGGCGCAGCGGGTGATCCTGACAGCCGGGGGGATGTCATATCCGGCCACCGGATCATCCGGGGACGGATACCGTCTTGCCCGATCTCTGGGACATACCATTGTTCCTCCGGTGCCGGCCCTCGACGGAATTACCCTGAGTCACCATCCCTGGAGGGAGCTCTCCGGTCTGACCCTGCGTCCTGCAGAAATCCGGGTGTTCCGGCAGGGAGCACTGGTGCTGAAGCATCGTGATGATCTGCTGATCACCGAGCGGGGATTGTCGGGTCCGGTGATCATCAACCGCTGCGGCCGGATGCACGACGGAGATGAAATTGAAGCAGATCTGAGCGCAGGGCGATGGGATGCAGCTGAAACGGCTTCACTGATCAGGCAGAACGGATCTGCGGGAATCGCCTCAGCCCTGCACCGGCTGGGACTTCCGAGGCGGATGGCATCAGTTCTGGCCGCTGAGGCGGGACTGGATCCGAAGCGGAAAGCCGCAGAGATCAGGAAAACAGATCTGGCTGCCCTCATCAAAGCCGCTACCTCGACGCGGTTCACCATAGCTTCTGCCGGCAGTTTCTCCCGTGCTGCTGCCACCGCCGGAGGAGTGAGCCTCCGGGAAGTTGATCCGCAGCGAATGGAATCGCGGCTGGTCAAAGGCCTGTTCTTCGCAGGAGAGGTCCTGGATATTGACGGAGAGACAGGGGGATACAATCTGCAGGCCGCCTGGTCCACCGGATATATCGCCGGGCGCAGTTGTCTATCAGAGGAGAATTTGATAGGCTGAACCGAAACAAAAAAACAGACAGGAGAATCGTCATATGAGAATGTCTCAGCTCTTTTCACGGACACTCCGCCAGGCGCCCGCCGGAGCGGAAAGCAGGGGGTATGAGTACCTGCTGCGGGCGGGATTCATCAAGCAGTTGGGAGCAGGAATTTTCTCCAATCTTCCCCTGGGGTTCAGGTCGCTGAAGAAGATCGAGGACATTATCAGGGATGAGATGGAACGCATCGGAGGTCAGGAACTGACCATGCCGGTGGTCAACCCTGCAGAAATCTGGAAGGAAACCGGACGGTACTACACCATCGATAAGGAGCTGAGCAGATTCAAGGACCGCGTCGGCAGAGATATGGTGCTTGCTATGACCCATGAAGAGTCGGTCACCGCGGTCGCGGCCGGTGCAATTGATTCCTACCGCCAGCTTCCTCAGCTGGTGTATCAGATTCAGACGAAGTGGCGGGATGATCCCCGCCCCCGGGCAGGGCTCATCAGGGTCCGGGAATTCACTATGAAGGACAGCTACAGCTTCGATGCGGACCATGAAGGGATGGTGAAGCAGTATGAGGCGCATTATGACTCCTACTTCAGGATTTTCGGGAGGTGCGGTCTGTCGGTGATTGCCGTCGGATCCGATTCCGGCATGATGGGGGGCAAGGTCGCCCATGAATACATGTACCTCACTTCCATCGGAGAGGATACCATTATCCTCTGCGACAAATGCGGATATACCGCTAACCGGCAGGTGGCCGAATTTGCCAAGGAATACTATTCCGAGGATATGCTGGAGATGCAGGAAGTAGAGACCCCCGATACACCCACCATCCAGGCCCTGGCTGATTTCCTGGATATTCCGAAACGGAAGACCGCCAAGGCGGTGTTTGTTATGGGAACCTTTACCGATGAACATCTCCAGGAATATCAGAAGCTGATTATCGCGGTAATCCGGGGAGATCTGGAAATTGAAGAGGCGAAACTGCAGAAGGCCGCCGGAGCAAAGGAGCTGCGGGGAGCCGGGGATGAGGAGATCCGCTCTTGCTCCATGGAGCCCGGATACGGCTCTCCGGTGGGATCGAAGAACTGCCTGGTGATCGTGGACGACAGTGCCGCTGAATCATCCAACCTCACCGCCGGGGCAAACAAGCCTGGGTATCATATCATGAACACCAATTACGGGCGGGATTATACCGGCATTACCGCCGATATTGCCAGCGCTGTCGACGGGGAAGCCTGCACAGTCTGCGGTATGCCTCTGCGCTCCAGCCGGGGCATTGAAGTGGGAAATATCTTCCAGCTCGGCACGAAATACTCCGAAGCCCTGGACTGCAGCTACCAGGACATCCAGGGAAAACGAAAACCTGTGGTCATGGGATCCTACGGCATCGGAGTCGGCAGACTGCTGGCCTGTCTGGCAGAGGAGTACCATGATGAGAAGGGGCTCATCCTGCCGATCAGCGTTGCTCCCTACCAGGTGCATCTGGTGAGCCTGATGAAATCCGGAGAGGAGCCGCAGCAGCTTTATGAAAAACTGCTGGATGCAGGAATTGAGGTGCTCTATGACGACCGGAAGGATTCACCGGGGGTGAAATTCACCGATGCCGAGCTCCTCGGACTGCCGGTGCAGATCACTATTGGGAAACGGACCCTGGAGCAGGGGGCAGTTGAGGTATCCCTCAGAAGAGACGGAGAAAAGGAGCTTGTTCCCCTGGAACAGGTGACCCGGCGGGTACAGGAGCTGATTGATATGCTCAGTCAGGAGCTGCTTGACTCACTGTCGGAAGCGCCGTGACCAGGCTGTTTCGGCGAGCATACCAGCAGCCAGGACGGAAGCACCAGCACGGTGCCGAGGCAGGCCCCTGCAAGGGC
>PWKH01000016.1 GCA_003559765.1 Spirochaetaceae bacterium | reverse complement strand
TCTTTGCGAAGCTCTTTGCCAACTACCGTGAATACCAGTCACAGGTCCCCTTCCTGCTTTAAGCCTTCCGGAAGCCTCCAGGTCTCCCCGGTGCGCAGATAGTACAAGGTTCCCTCGGCGTTCCTGCCGGTCAGCCTCCGGGCGGCATCACAGTAGGTGCGCAGCTGCAGTTCATGGGCCCCGGGATTAACATACCGGTCGGTCTTGAAGTCGATCACCTCGCAGCTTTCGGGAAAATGCAGCAGCAGATCGATCTGTCCGCGCAGCAGCAGCGGCCCTTCCCCCTCGCTCAGCAGGACAAAGGGCACCTCCGATTCGGCCTCCAGGGACCGGAACACCCGATCCCCCGCCGGAGAGCGGAAAAATCCCTCCGCCAGGCTGACTGCCTCCTGCCAGTACGGTGAGATGTCGTCATCGAACTCCTTCGCCAGCTCATCAGCCTCAGGGATCTCTCCCCTGCTGATGCGGTGCTCGATGATCCGGTGACAGAGGGTGCCGAAGACCAGGGGATCCCCCGCAGCTGCTCCTGCAGGCTCCTCCTGGGAAAGCCCCTCCGGCGCATACTGGTGAAGATCCGTAACCGATGCGCTGACCTTCGGCTGGAAGCGCTGCTTCAGCTTCGCGGAGGCAAGGGCTTCCGCCGCCTCCCTGGGGTCCCGGCGCTTCCGGGAAGCTCCGTAGGTGCGAAGCTCCTCTTCGGTGACCGGCGGGATATATTCCAGCGCAATTCCCTGCTGCTCCAGCTGCCGGACATCGGGCTCCTCCAGGTCAGCCCCGGCTGCTTCCAGAAGCATGTTCAAGGGGTTCAGCACGCTGCTGTTGTTCCTGGTGCGAACCCCGGAGACAATGCACCACTGCATGGCCCGGGTAAGAGCCACGTAGAACAGCCGCTTCAGTTCCGCCTCCTCTTCAAGGCGCCGCTGCTCCTGCTCCGCCTCGTTGAAGAAGTTAATCCTCCGGCGGTCTTTTTTTGGAAAGAGAAACTGATCAGAATCCGCCGACAGTCCTCCCCGCCGGGACCAGTAGACCCCGCCGCTTCGGTTTCCCCGCTGTCCTCCTCCGGCATTCGCCAGAATCACCACGGGAAACTCCAGCCCCTTGGCCTTATGGACAGTCATGATGCTCACCCCGCCGGTGCCGGTGCGCAGCAGCTTCAGCTCCTGGAGCTTTTCGTTGCTTCCCAGGTGCACCCTGATCCGGTCAACAAACTGCGCCAGGGTGTCGCCGCTGCTGTCCGATCCTTCGGCCAGTTCGCACAGGTAGTCGTAGAATTCCAGATAGGGATGGTACTCCCCCCGGCGCAGCACCGCATAGCGGTATCCCCCGGCATACCACAGTTCCCGGATCAGCTGCCTGACAGGAACCCGGTCTGCGGACTCGGTGATCCGCCGATACAGCTCCCGGCACCTGTCGAGCTTCTCCTGCTGCAGCTCCTCCAGAGAGAGTTCCTCGGGGAGCTCAAAGGGGGCAAGTCCGCTTGAGATCAGCGTCATGACATGGATATCATCGAGACGGCAGAAGGGAGAGCGCAGCAGCCCGGCATAGGCTTTGCGGTCCATCGGGTAGGCGGCCAGCTGCAGGAACAGATAGAGATCGTTCACCGGAGATTCCAGAAACAGGGACCTCGGCTCCTCGGAGTTGTAGGGAATTCCTGCCCTCCTGAAGGCCTTTTCGTAGATCAGCTGGCTGGAGGTAATCCGAAGCAGCAGGGCTATGTCCTCATAGCGCATCGGCCGGGACCTGCCGTCCTCGCCGATGATCTCCCGGCGCTCCTGCTCCACTTCCTGCCGGATCCGCTGGGCTATGTGCCAGGCCTCAGCTTCCTGGTCGGGGGCGGTCTCCCCGCTGTGCTCCTCCCGGCGGGGGTGGAACATCAGCGTCACCGCAGGCTGAAATCTCCCCTCCCCGAGTCCGGGAATCAGTTCGCTGAAATCGGCTTCCCAGGGAGGATTATCCGTACCCATCACCGATGCAAAGATGCGGTTGAACAGATCGATGAGCCCGCTGGAGCTGCGGTAGTTCTTCTTCAGCTCCACCACCTTCCCGTCGCTGCGGGTGATCTCCTCCTTGAGTCCCTTGAAGACGCTCACATCGGCTCCGCGGAATCGGTAGACCGACTGCTTCTCATCCCCAACGAAGAAGAGCTTCCCCGGATCGAGGTCTGCAGTTCCGGGGATATCCCCGCTGCAGGAATCCTCCCGCTCTGCGAGCAGATACAGCAGGTCCTTCTGCAGGGAGTTGTTGTCCTGGAATTCATCAATCATGATGTATCTGAACTTCCGCTTGTACCACTGCCGCAGCTGCCGGTTGTGCTTCAGCACGTCCACCGCCAGCTCAGCCACATCCCCGAAGGTCAGCAGTTCAGCGGAGCGCTTCTGGCGCTGAAAACGCTGTTCAAACTGCTCAAGCCACGTAAATATCTGCACAGCGGCGGTCCGGTCGGCCAGCTGCAGCAGTCCCTGGTAGACTCCTTCGGCCAGTTCGTTCCACCGGAGCGCAAGATCATTGAAGTACCGTGCCGCCGGATGCTTCCCCGTGGGCCTGCGCATCTTATCGAGCCGGGCCAGTCCCTCCATCAGCTGCCTGATCTGCTGCTCATCCGGCAGCTGCCGGGCAAACAGCCAGGGAGCATCACGGAGCAGGGAGGCGCACTCAGCCGCCGTATCCAGGACCGTCTGCGTCCCTCCGGGGGAGCGGCCGTCGTCCAGGGCCGCAGCCCCCTCATGGATATCAAGAAGTTCCTGAGCAAAGCGCTCCAGCAGTTCCAGGAGGTATGCCTCCTGCTGCTGCTGCTGTGCTTCCGCACACAGGGGATCGGCCATGCTGCTGTGCTGAAGTGCAAAGGGCAGGAGCACCTCATCGATAATCCCCTCAAAACTGATATGCCGAAGCAGACTGCCGACGGCCGGATGCTCCTGGGTCTCCAGGAGATGGTCCAGGGCGCACTGACGGGCAAACTCCTGACAGCGCTGATTGTCCTGGACAAACCCGGGGGAGATACCGTAGCGCAGACAGTCGCTGCGCAGAACCGATGCGCAGAAACTGTCGATGGTGGAGACCGCAGCCATATCGAACCGCTCAAGCTGCTGTGCGACATGGGGATCGCTGTGCATTTCCATGAGCCTGGAGCGGATGCGGCTGCGCATCTGGGCAGCTGCCTTCCGGGTAAAGGTCAGCGTCAGGATCTCGTCAATCCCGACCCGGTGCTGACGAAGCAGCCGGAGAAACCGGAGGGAGAGCACCAGGGTCTTGCCTGAGCCCGCCCCGGCGGTGACGATGCTGTTGGCTTCCGCATCCACCGCCTCCTGCTGGTACGCATCGATGATCAGCTTATCGGACATAGTACCTCCTTCTGCACAGCATCCGCTCTCCGCAGTTCCTGCACGGATCCGCTGAATCCCCGCCGGTGAAGTCCCCCCGCCGAACCGCTTCGCTCATATCGGCAACCTGTCTTCCCGTCTCATCCAGGAGATCCGAGAACACCTGGGGATCAGTGACCGCCCCCCCCTTTGAAAAATCCTTCAGCACTGAATAGGCGGCGCTTCCGCTGCCGTCACGCAGCGAGTAGAACAGTGCGCACACCACCGGTTCAGGATAGCGCTGACTCATTCGGATCATCCAGGCATAAAAGGGCAGCTGGTAGGAGGGAGGGGGGCTGTCCCCGCCGGCGTAGCTGCCCGTACTTCTGGGTCTGCTCCGCTTGTAGTCGATGATGCCGATACCCCGGCCGTCCGGTGTGCGGGAAATCCGGTCGATCTTTCCCGATGCGCTCCAGCCGGCCTGATCATCCCGGCAGGTCACCGAGAGCTCCGTCTCAGTGCAGCTCCACTGATTGAAGTGTCTGCTTTCAAATTCAAGAAAATCATCAAACATGAGGGAGAACTGGCGATGCAGATGCTGCCGCACCGCCGGAATCATCCAGACATTCCGCCGGGCATATGCGGCCAGATTCCGCTCCAGAATTCGGCCCAGCTGTTTCCGGTATGAGGAAATCCGGGAGGACTCAAACCGCCCTCCGACGGCCACCGCCTCCCGGAAGAAGTCCTGGAGGCACTGGTGAAGCAGCGTACCCTCCATCCTGGGATCATTGAGCGGCGGACTGGGGTCAAAATCCTCCAGATCCAGCAGGAATCGGATTACCCAGAGAAAGGGACACTGGATGAAGGCGTCCAGGGAATAGGGGCTGACCCTGATGTACCCCGGATCCTTGCGGCGGGACCATCCGCTGACGATCTCCCGGTACTCCCGGTTCTCATTCCCCAGGGAGCGGTCAAACAGCTCAGCGGGGTCGGGAGAAAACAGGGCGGTCTCGGCAAAGGAGAAGCCCTGCCGCTGCAGGGGATAGCACTCCCGGGGGAAGTTTCCCTCCAGAGCCCACCAGCGGCGCTCCCCTGCATAGGGATCGCAGCCTTCAGGCACTGCTTCCGCTTCATGAGCCTCCGGAGAAGTAAACCGGGAGGGGATCAGGGCATGTCCGGAGAAGGTCTCCTGGGACCCGGAGAGATAGAGCTGCCCGAAAGCTGATCGGTCATAGAGATTCAGGATATCCTCGGTGATGTCGCGCACCTCCAGCCCGAGCAGATCCGCCGCCGCATCGCTGAAGAAGGGCATGCTGCTGCCCCTGCTGCGTACCGCCTCCTGGGTCAGGCTGACCACCCCGTGATACTCCGGGCAGATCCCCGCTGAAAGGCCGTAGGGATAGACCTGCACCCCTTCATCGGCATGCTGGGGCACGTACCGCTGATCCTGCATCACCTGAAGCCAGAGCCGGTAGAGGCTGCCGCAGGATTCAAGTCCCAGAGAACTGCAGGCGCGGGTCAGATCCCGGGCCTGCTGGATGCAGAAGTCGAAGACCAGGGTGAACTCATCGCTGCGGCGGGATTCACGATCCAGCCAGGTATCCAGAAAGCCCGTCAGGGACCTCCACAGCCCCTCGGGATCCTGCTCCTCGGTGAGCTGGCGCACATGGCCGGTGAACCGCCGCCAGATTCTGATCAGCTCCGGGTCCCCGGAGCGCTCAAGGGCCTGCTTCCACAGACTGGCGGATCCGGGAATATCCTCCCGGATGCATCGCTCCCGGATACCGGTCTCGGCTATCCGCATCAGTTGTCCGCCCTGCTTCCAGGGATATGCCCGGTTTAAAAAAAGCCGTTTCACCGCCTCCAGGGACCACTTTGAGGTGCAGGCTGTCTCAAGGTCGAAGAACAGCCGTCCCCCGGGATGGGCGGCCAGCCGCTCTCCCTGTCTGAACACCGCCGGGATGCCCCTGAGGGCGAACTGCTCCTCCAGCTTCGCCCGCCAGAAGTCAAACTCCCCTACGGTCAGATGGATCTGCGAGGGGAGCACCCCGGAGTCAAGGAGCCGGTCAATCCAGCCGGTGACAGCGGCAAGTTCCTGGGCGCTGTTGGAGAACACCCGGAGCTTCCCGGTTCTGCGGTGCTCAAACCACTCTGCTGAGTTAATACACGATACATCCTCCAGCTTCCCGAGCAGCTGATCATACCTCGTGATCATCTCGGGGAAGCAGATCACCCGCCGGCGGGAGTCGAGGGAAGCGCAGTCCGGCCGGTACTGCTCAAAGGCCGGCTCATAGAATCCCCCCGTGCTGAGCATGGCTGAATACTGCTCATAGAGGGAGGTTATATCTGCGTGGAGTTCCGGAGGCAGAGCGGTGCTGTGGTTCAGCTCCTCCAGCCTCGGCAGCAGGGCGGTGATCATCCGGGAGAACTGGGTGTGTTCCTGCCGACAGGACTCGGGTATCAGCCAGGAGAGCCGCACTCCGTCAGATTCCCCCATTCGCGACAGAATCTGCCGCGAGGCGGCATGGCGGACATGCTGGTCCGCCTTTTTCAGATGAGCGGCTGCCGGAAGGATCTGTTCAAGAAAGGTGTCCCAGGATATGAACCGGTCGCTTCGCACCGCCCCGGCGGCGCCATGGCGGGCCGTCCAGTCCCGCCAGAACCGCGCGGCCACTTCCGTCGGAAATACGAACACCGTATCAGCTGCCTCAAGTATCTGATAATCCATACGCCCCCTCTGCTATCCATGATATTCATCCAGGGCATTACGGTACTTCACGTACCAGCGGTAGGCCCCTTCCTGGTCGTTATACAGTTTCCGGCTGGCAAGCGCCAGATATTTATACACTTCAAAAACCTCCGGGTGTCTCCTGCCGGCTTTTGAGGACTCGGCCATCCTTACGGCTTCCAGCCCCGTCTTCAGCGCCGCCTCCCCTGCCCCCAGGGTCGCCAGCACCCGGGTGAGGGAGCTCAGGCTCAGCAGCAGCTGCTGCTCCATGCCCCTGCTCCGAGCGGCGGCCGCGCTCTGCTCATACAGGGCCTTCGCCTCCTCCCACCTGCGCTGCCGGCACAGCAGTTCAGCCAGACTCCCGGCAGCCTGCAGGGCGGCCTTCCATTCCTGCTGCTCCCCGGCCAGCTGCCCGGCCGCCCGGAACATCGACTCAGCCTCCCGGAGACTGCCGAGCTTCCAGCTTACCTCCCCCAGGGTGAAGCAGATCTGTATCCGCCCCGGTGCGGCGGGAACCTGATCGGTAATCCGGAGGGCATGCTCCAGATAGGCGTGAGCCGAGGGGAGAAACCCCTCCTGCTGATCAGTCCTTCCGAGATTGAACAGTGCCTTGTAGAGCACCTCCGGTGACCCGGCGTCGGCTGCACTTTGGACAGCCGCTGCCAGCCAGGTGCGGGCCTTGGAATATTCCCGAAGCTGATAGTAATCAGCTCCGACGGCATTGATCAGCTGACTGCTGCGGACAAGCAGATTCCGCTGCCGGTACCACTGCAGCGCCCCGGCCACCGTCTGCCTGCCGAGACGCTCATCCTTCACGGCAAGATAGCCCCGTCCGCGCAGTCCCTCCTCCCAGGCAAAGAGATCATACTTGCGCTTCTCCAGGGCTATGCCCCTGAGCTCCCTGCACCCTTCCAGCGCCTCCGAAGGATGCTTCGGAAGCAGCCGCTCGATCCGCTCAACCAGCGGCGTAAATTCTGCCATTGCGGTAATCCCCTCATCATCCCCATCTTACTTGATATCCCAGAGTTTAGAAAGAACTTCGTGACAGAATCGGCTGTTTCACGTATGATGCATTCCATGGAACGGAGAAACCTCTCCTACGGGATCGGACTGATCATCATCCTCATCTTCTGGCTGGTGCTGGGAAGCAGTCTCACGGCATCCCTGATCCCGGTGCTGCAGATGTGGTTTCCCGACCTCTCCCTCCGGGAGCCGGGACGGGAGCCCGTCGGATATTTTCTCCTGGCCCAGGCGGGGTTCGTCATGCTTGCCGCAGGGATTCTCCTTGCCGCCTCCCGAATTCCCGATCTGGGAATCAGAGGGCTGTTCACCGACAAGCGGCACATCAGATTCCGCCTGTTCACAGGCTCCATCCTGCTGTGGCTCGTGCTGCTGGGGGTAATTTCCGCCTTCGGGATGCTGATCTTTCCCCAGGAGACAGAGCTCACCTTCTCAGCCCCGGAGTTCTTCACCTTCCTGCCCCTGGTGCTCATCTTCACCCCGGTCCAGGCAGGCAGCGAAGAGCTGCTGTTCCGCTCCTATCTGCGCCGCTGGGCCTCAGGGATCCCGGGAGTCAGAAATCCGGGGGTGCTCATTCCCCTTTCCGGAGCGCTGTTTCTTGCAGCGCATCTGCAGAACCCGGAAATCCAGGCCTTCGGGGGCGCTGTATTCATTTACGGATACTATTTTCTCTTCGGCTGCCTGCTCATGGCCCTCACCATCCACGACCGCGGGGTGGAAGCTGCGGCGGGGATCCATACGGCCAACAACCTGTTCAGTCTCCTGATCCTCTCCTACGAAGGGGCCGTGCTGCCCTCCCCGGCGGTCTTTACCACCGGTTCCCTCAACCCGGCGGCCAGCCTGGCGGCTTTAGTCATCGCCGCACCGGCGTATCTGAAACTCCGGGAATATCTCCGGCTGAGCAATTGACACCGGCATCGGTTGTCTTTAATCTGATCTGTTATGGACCAGCACAGACGAACCGGATTCGACAACCAGCGCTATCTTGATGCCCAGACGGCGGCGATCCAGAAGCGGATGCAGCAGTTTGACGGCACCCTCTATCTGGAGTGCGGAGGAAAACTGCTTTTCGACTACCATGCAGCCCGGGTGCTCCCGGGATTCGACCCCAATGTGAAGATGCAGGCGTTCCGCCATGTGAAGGAGCTCATCGATGTGATTATCTGCATCCATGCCGGAGACATTGAGCGCAAGAAAATGCGCGGTGATTTCGGCATTACCTACGACACCGACGCTCTGAAGATGATCGACGACTTCTTCTTCTGGGAAATCAACGTGGCGGCGGTGGTGATCACCCGGTATGACGACCAGCCTGCGGCAAAGCAGTTCATAAATCTGCTGTCGAGACGGGGGATTACCACCTATACCCACCGATCCACCCGGGGCTATCCTGCTGACATCGACACCATCGTAAGCCCGGAGGGCTACGGAGCAAATCCCTATATCGAGACCTCCCGGCCCATCGTGGTAGTCACCGGACCGGGACCGGGAAGCGGGAAACTGGCGACCTGTCTCTCCCAGCTGTACCATGATCACCAGAGGGAAGAGCGGTCGGGCTACGCCAAGTTCGAGACCTTTCCCATCTGGAATCTGCCGCTGAAGCATCCGGTGAATATTGCCTATGAAGCGGCCACCGCCGATCTGGGGGACGTCAACCAGATCGACCACTTCCACCTTGATGCGTACCAGCAGCGGGCGGTGAACTACAACCGTGATCTTGAGGCCTTTCCCCTGCTCAAGCGGATCATAGAGAAGATCACCGGGGAGCGCTCATTCTATCAGTCACCCACCGATATGGGGGTGAACTGCTGCGGAGAGGGGATCACCGACGACGATGCGGTCTGCGAAGCATCGAGACAGGAAATCATCCGGCGCTACTTCCGCTCATCCTGCGAGTACGCCATGGGGTTCGGCTTAAAGCAGACTATTGACCGGATCAAGCTGCTGATGGATGAACTGAATCTGGAGCCTTCCGACCGTCCCATGGTGACCGCCTCCCGGGAAGCCAGAAAGACGGCCAAGGAGAAGGGCAAGGGAAAGGACGGGATCGTCTGTGCGGCAGCTTTAGAGCTGAAGGACGGCACCATCATCACCGGGGCCAATTCTGAGATTCTCCATGCCTCCTCCGCCCTGGTGCTCAACGCAGGGAAGCATCTGGCAGGGATTCCCCAGGGGATCGACATCATCCCGAAGAACGTCATGGATTCGATTCAGTATCTCAAGCGCAGCGTCCTCCAGGGGCGGCGGATCAGCCTGGATGCCGACGAGGTGCTCATCGCCCTGGCCATGTCGGCCACGGCTAATCCCTCAGCCCAGGCGGCGATGGATCAGCTCCACCAGCTCTCGGAGACCGAAGTCCATCTGACCCATCTTCCCTCCCCCGGTGACGAGGCGGGACTGAGAAAACTGGGAATCAACGTGACCAGCGAACCGAGATTCGCCTCCGCCATGCTCCATGACGATTAGCCCCGCTTTCTTGACACTCCCTGCGGGTTTTGTATAGGCTGGACGATTATGAACAGAACCTTCACCTCGGGACTGCAGGCCGGCATTCCCATCTTCATCGGATACTTCCCCGCGGCGGTCGCCTTCGGGCTGGTGGCACGCTCAGCGGGGCTGCTGCTGGGCGACACGGTGCTCTTTTCCATGACCACCTTTGCCGGGGCCAGCCAGTTTTTCGCCGTCAACCTCCTGCGTTCAGGAGCGCTGATCATCGAGATCACCATCGGCGTGCTGCTGGTCAACCTCCGTCACGTGCTCTTCAGCGCCTCCCTCTACCAGAAGCTGACCCCGACGGGAAATCTGCAGAAGGCGGCGGTCGCCTTCGGAAATACTGATGAAGTATTCTCTGTTGCCTCCACCAGATCCGGCCGGGTCACCCCTGCGTTCATGGCGGGGCTGGAGATCCCCGCATGGTCAGGCTGGGTCAGCGGCAGCGCCGTCGGATTCATGGTCGGCTCGGTGCTTCCGCCGGACGTCCAGATCAGCGTCGGGATCACCCTCTACGCCATGTTCACCACCCTTCTGATCCAGGAGGTGAAGCGGCAGTACCGCTATCTGGGAATTGCCGCCCTTTCCGGGCTGATCAACACCGCTGCCGTGGCGGTGCTCGGCATACCCCCGGGATGGGGCTTCATTCTCGCGATCACCCTGGCAGGGGCCGTCGGCGCGGCAGTTCTGCCGGATGAACCTGAGCAAGCGGTCCATGAAACTGCCGAGGAGCATGTCCATGACGCGTGAATTTATTCCCCTGCTGGTGCTCTGTGCGCTGGTCACCTATCTGCCCCGGGCATTCCCCTTCTTTCTCACCTGGATGAAGCAGCTGCCCCGGCCGCTGAGAAAATTCCTGTCAATGATCCCCATCGCCGCCCTGGGAGCACTGCTGTTTCCCGGAGTGCTGCTGGAGTTCTCCTTTGCCCCTCTGCTGGGGCTGGCGGGCATTGCCGCCGCCGCACTCACCGGGTGGTTTTTCGGAGGGCTGATCATTCCCATAGGATCCAGCATCGCCGTGGTGTATCTTCTGCTGGTTCTGTTTCTCTAGTTGACAAATCCTTTCCATCGAGCCTACCATGAAGCAGAAAATCTTACAGATAAGCAGGTACAGACGATATGGACAGAAACAAAGTGCTCGCAGACGCCCTCACCTACGCCTCCTCGACCAAGGTGTGCATCTGCAGATCCGGTGCGCTGAAGCAGCTGCCGGAGGTGCTCCAGAAGCTGCATCCCGGAGCATCGGTGATTCCCGTTGCGGACGATCATACCTGGGAGGCTGCAGGCAGGGCGATGACGGACCTGCTGCGCTCCCGGGGAATTACGGTGCACGAGCCCTACCTCTTCCCGGGCTCACCGGTCCTCGCGGCCGACTACGGTCATACCGGAGAGCTGGCGGCCTATTTCCGCAGGTTTCCCGGGGCCCTTCCGGCAGCGGCGGGGAGCGGCACCATCAATGATCTGGTAAAGCTTTCAGCCTATCTGGCTGACCGGCCCTACGCAGTTCTGGCAGCTGCGGCCTCGGTGGACGGCTACGCCTCCGACGGAGCGGCCCTGCTGAAGGGGGGCAGCAAGATCACCATCCCCTGCCCTGCCCCGGAAATCATTATCGGGGATACCGATATCATGGGGCGGGCCCCGGCGGAGCTCAGGGCGGCAGGGTATGCGGATCTGGCCTCGAAGATTCCCGCCGGAGCGGACTGGATCTTCGCAGACCGCACCGGTGAGGACCCGATTCACCCGGCAGGATGGTCGCTGGTGCAGCAGCATCTGCGGCACTGGCTCTCGGATCCTGAAGATACCGAAGGACTGTTCATCGGGCTGACGCTTGCCGGCATTGCGATGCAGCATATGAGAAGTTCCCGGCCGGTCTCCGGGGCGGAGCATCTGATCTCCCATATCTGGGAAATGCGGCGCCATACCTTCCAGGGAGCACCGATCCCCCACGGCATCAAGGTCGGCATCGGCATACTGATCATCACCGCAGCCATGGAGTGGCTCCTGGAAACTGATCCAAGGCAGGGAAAGTCCAGCACCACCCAGGGAATGGAGTATAAAAGCAGGATGCTCGCCGATGAATTCAGCCGGATCGAAGGATACGAACAGCTGCGCTCCACCATGGAAATGAAGCACCGCTCCCCCCGGCGCAGGGAAGAGCGGAGGCAGGCGCTGCTGCAGCAGTGGCCCGAGCTCTGCCGGGACATCCGGGATCAGCTGACCCCCTACGGGGATCTGTGGGAGATGATGAAGACGGCGGGCTGCCCGGTTCGCAGCGAAGATATCGGCATACCCAAGGAAGAGGCGCTGGAGACCATGAGAACTGCCCAGCTGATTCGGCACCGTTATACGGTGCTGGATGTCCTGGACGACCTTGAACTGATGGACCAGTGCATTGAGGCGCTGTCCTCCGACCCGGCAGTCCTGACCTGAGACTTAGGAGGAGCCGTCCTCCTGGCCGTAGTAGGCGTTTACCCCGTGCTTCCGCAGAAAATGCTTGTCCAGAAGCTCCTTCTGCAGCGGAATAAGCTCCCCGGTGAGCAGGGAGGTGTGGACCATCATTCTGGCGGCCTCCTCAAGGACTACGGCGTTCTCCACAGCCTTCTGGTGGGAGTTCCCCCAGGCAAAGGGGCCGTGGGAGCAGACGATCACCCCGGGGACATACCCGGGATCAATTCCCCGCTCCTGGAAGGTCTCGACTATCACCTTACCGGTATTTGCTTCGTAGTCCTGCCCGATTTCTTCGGGGGTAAGCTGCCGGGTAACCGGGATGTCCCCGTAGAAATTGTCGGCATGGGTGGTGCCGAGGCACATGATGTCCCGCCGGGCCTGGGCGGCACAGGTGGCGTAGTGGGAATGGGTATGGACCACCCCCCCGGTATTCGGAAAGCCGCGGTATATTTCCAGATGGGTGGGCGTATCCGATGAAGGGCGCAGGCCCCCCTCAATCACTTCTCCGGTCTCCACGTCCACGAGCACCATATCCGAAGGCTTCAGGATGTCATAGCTTACGCCGCTGGGCTTGATGGCCATCACCCCCAGATCGGTGTCATAGGCGCTGGCGTTCCCCCAGGTCAGCAGTACGAGCTTATGCTCCACAATTTCCACATTTGCATCAAACGCCGCCTGCTGCAGATCCTTCAACTTCATTCGGCCCCTCCTCTTATGCTATGCTTTATCCAGAGCATACTATATTCTACCATGGAGTTACAGTATTTCGAGAAAAAAAGTACTATGGAATTTTTATGCATAAAAACCGCATAAAAATTGAATATGTTTGCGTTTTTCTGTATACTCTAGGTCCCGCTGAAACAAAACCAATTGAAGAGGAGATTTCATGGAACATATTGTTAAACCGGTTATGGATACCGTAATAGCCAAAAACCCAGGAGAAAAGGAATTCCACCAGGCAGTCCACGAGGTGCTGCATTCACTGGACAAAGTACTGGATTCCTATCCGAACCTGCTGTATCACCGAATCCTGGAGCGGATTGTGGAACCCGAACGGGTGATCATGTTCCGGATACCCTGGATCGACGACCAGGGGACCCTGCAGGTGAACCGGGGATTCCGGGTGGAGATGAACAGCAGCCTCGGGCCCTACAAGGGGGGACTGCGGTTTCATCCTTCGGTCAACCTGAGCATCATGAAGTTTCTTGCCTTCGAGCAGGTATTCAAGAACTCCCTCACCGGCCTCACCCTCGGCGGAGGAAAGGGCGGAACGGACTTTGATCCCAAGGGAAAAAGCGATCTGGAGATCATGAAGTTCTGCCAGAGCTTCATGACCGAACTGAGCAGACATATCGGGGAGAATACCGACATTCCCGCCGGGGATATCGGCGTCGGAGCCCGGGAAATCGGGTTCATGTACGGACAGTACAAGCGCATCAAGAACCAGTTTGCGGGAGTGCTGACCGGCAAGGGATCTGAATGGGGCGGCTCATTCCTGCGGCCGGAAGCCACCGGCTTCGGCCTGGTGTATTTCAGTGCCAACATGCTGGAGACCCGGTCTGAAACCCTTGAGGGAAAGACCTGCCTGATATCAGGATCGGGGAACGTAGCCCAGTTCACCGCGGAGAAACTGCTTGAGCTGGGAGCAAAGGTGATCAGTTTTTCCGACTCCACCGGCTGCATGATCGACCATGACGGAATTGATCACGAGAAGCTTTCCTTTGTGAAGGAGCTGAAGAACGTGCACCGGGGACGGATCGCTGAATACAAGGAGCGCTATCCCCATGCAGAATACTACCGCTACAACCCCCGGGACACCTCCAATCCGCTGTGGAACCGGAAGGCCGACTGCGCCTTTCCCTGCGCCACCCAGAACGAGATCAACCTGGAGGATGCCGGCCACCTGGTGGAGAACGGCGTCACCCTGGTTGCTGAGGGAGCGAACATGCCCACCTGCGAAGAAGGGGTTGAACTGTTTATTGAAAACAACGTCCTTTTCGGACCCGCCAAAGCCGCCAACGCCGGAGGAGTTGCCGTTTCCGGACTGGAAATGGCTCAGAACGGATCCCGCATCCAGTGGAAGCGCTCCAAGGTGGATGACGAGCTCCATAAGATTATGAAGAAGATTCACACCACCTGTCGGCGCAGTGCAAAGGAGTACAGCGACGAGGACAACTACGTGGACGGCGCGAACATCTCCGGGTTCCTCCGGGTTGCCAACGCCATGATCGACCAGGGATATGTATAATTCACCGGAAAGCTTCGGGGCTGATTCCCAGGCGTTTCATCCTGCTCTGCAGGGTTGAAGGCTTCACCTGGAGAATCTTTGCAGCCCCCTCATCCCCGTAGATCCTCCCCTTGGTATGGACCAGCACCTGACGGATATGATTCCGGACGGCGCTGTCGAGATCGGTGAGTTCCTCGCTGCAGCAGGCGACGGAACTTGCCGTCTGGCGGCTGTCCCTGCAGATATGCTCAGGGCGGATCATTCCGCCGCGGCTCAGCAGGGCGGAACGTTCAACAGCATTTTTCAGCTCCCTCACATTTCCCGGCCAGCTGCGCCTCCGGAGCATTTCCAGGGCGGTATCGCTGAAGCGTACATTGCCGTATCCTCTGCGTCCCCGGATCTCCTGGAGAAAGGTTTCTGCAAGCAGCAGGGTATCGTCTCCCCGGTCCCGCAGTGCAGGCAGATGGATCGGAAAGACGCTGATGCGGTAGTAGAGATCCTCCCGGAAGCTCCGCTTTTCTACCGCCTCCGCTAAATCCACATGGCTGGCGGCGATGATCCGCACATCCACGGAGACCGACTGTTCTCCTCCCACCCGCTCAAAATATCCTTCCTGGATCACCCGCAGCAGCTTGGGCTGGATCTCCATGGGAAGATCCCCGATTTCATCGAGAAACAGCGTTCCTCCGTCGGCGATCTCGAACCTCCCCTTTCGCAGGGCGTGGGCTCCCGTAAAGGCCCCCCGTTCATGACCGAAGAGCTCGCTCTCGGCAAGGGAGGGAGTCAAAGTTGAGCAGTTCACCGCCGCAAAGGGGCCGGATGCCCGGGAGGAGAGCCGGTGGATCGCCCTGGCAGCCATCTCCTTGCCGGTTCCGGTCTCTCCCTGTATGAGCACCGGAGCAGGAGTGCCGGCCACCAGCCTGATGTTGTCGAGCACCTGAACCCAGGCGGGAGAGGTGCCGATGAGGTCCTTGAGCTCCCTGGAACTGTGTTTAAGCAGATGATTGCGTTCCCGGAGGAGCTCCTGGTTCCGGGCGTTGAGTGCCCGGGAGGCGCTGCTCTGAGCCAGATTGACGGCGATGAGTTTGGAGAGGGTTTCAATGAATCTTACAATTTTCTCGGAATACACTCCACAGATGCGGTGGTCCAGGGTCATCAGCCCCACCAGCTCATCCTGAACGAACAAAGGAGAAACCAGGCAGGAGTGATGATCGGGCATCTCAAGCACATCATAGTAGGTGTCAAGGTGCTGTTCATCCTCGCCGAACAGATAGGTGCGCTGCCGGCTGATGATCCGGGCGAGATCCTCCCGCTCCTTCAGGGATATCCGGTAGTCCTCAAGCTCCGGGGTGTAGAGCTCCCCCTTCACCTTGCTCACTGCGAGGGTGTCGCTGCCGTCATAGGTAAGCACTACCGCCAGCTCATACTGCACCAGATCCTCCAGTGCCTCCAGGATCATATCCAGGGTATGCTCAGGCTTCAGCAGCTGCATGTGCTTCAGATCCATACCTGCTCCTTTCACCGATATATCGATGCCACCGAAATACAGGTGCCATTCTAACCGATATAACGGTACTCTGCAAGAACAACCTTCAGGACGTTTCTTTAGTTATTACATAACAGATAGATAGAATCATATGAAAAAGTTGGCACGGATTCTGCTTTATATACGTATAATACCAGAAAAGAGGAGTGAATAGTATGGAAGAACGACAATGGAACATGCCCCTGCTGGGAGATGCATTTCCCCAGCTTACCGTAGAGACAACCCACGGACCGATGAACCTGCCCGGTGATCTGAAGGGAACGTGGTTCGTACTCTTCAGCCATCCGGCTGACTTCACCCCGGTGTGCACCACCGAGTTTGTCGGATTTCAGAGGCGGATCAAGGAATTCGATGACATGGGAGTAACCCTGCTGGGCATGTCCGTGGACCAGATTTTCAGCCATATCAAGTGGGTTGAGTGGATCCAGGAGAACCTGGATGTTGAGATCACCTTCCCCATTATTGCCGCAAACGACGCAATTGCCCTGCAGCTGGGCATGCTCCATCCCGGAAAGGGAACCAATACCGTTCGGGCGGTATTCGTAGTCGACCCCCAGAGCAAGGTGCGGCTGGTGCTCTATTATCCCCAGGAGATTGGAAGAAACATGGATGAAATCGTCAGGGCAGTCAAAGCCATGATCATCTCTGATACACACAAAGTCGCCGTACCTGCCAACTGGCCGGAAAACGATCTCATTGGCGACCGGGTTATTGTTCCGCCCCCGAAGAACATGGCGGATGCAAAAAAACGTCTTGAGCAGTATGACGGATATGACTGGTGGTTCTGTCATAAGCCGTTATCTGATTAGTGCCTTACAGGCCGCAAAACCCTTGTGATGGGGGGGATGCACGGGTACAACGTACCCTTACCGCAGGTTCCGATACTGGAGTCTGCGGTATTTTTTACCACCCAGATAAACACAGCCTGCCGTAATGCTTATATAAAAAATCTAACCCAAATGGACTAGAATCCTTCATGTCCAAGACATGGAGGGAACGCATGGGGCTGACAATGAACGAGAGGAATGCGCTGGTACGGGAGACTGCAAAGAGATACCAACAAGCAGGGAAGAAAGAGAAGGGAAGAATTCTTAACGAGTTTGCAGAGGTCACCGGATATAACCGAAAGTATGCGATTCATGCGTTTGCCAATGAAGGGAAAGTCACGTGGAAGTACCAGCCTGGGCAGCCGGTTGGTGTAAGAATGCTGGCAGCCAATCGGGGAGAGAAAGGGCAGGAGGCCGGGCGTAAGCGAGTTTATGATGAATCGGTGAGAAACTCCATACTGAGAATATGGAGATATTTTGCTCAAGCCCTCGGGCATGAAGCCTGTAAACAGGGATTCAAGGTCCGATATGCAAGCACGCCGATCGTTCTTGATGAGCTTGTGATTGCTGAGCAAAATGAGCTTTCCAGTATTTGGAATCATTATCTCCAGGTAGATTTACTCATCCTTGATGATTTCTGTCTTCATCCTGTTACCACACATCAGGCAACATTGCTCTGGAAGCTTGTAGAGGCAGTACACCATGGTGCGGCCATGATTATTTGTTCTCAGGGAACTTCTGCCAGCTGGCATGCTCAGCTGGGCGGGGACGCAGCGGCTGAAGCAATCATTGATCGTATCGTCCATAATTCAGTAGCCACCTTGAACATCGTTTGTGAAAGCCTGTCTATGCGGGAATTTTTCGGTCCAAAGAAGTATGAACGATTCTCGTCGCAACCGCCTCATAAGGCGGTTGCTTCCCTGTCATAACTTATTTCGGAACTGCTGTCCTAACTTTTCCGGAGGTACTGTCTGTTTTCAAACGGTATATCCAAACAATGTCTCAAATATCCTAACCCCCATATTCGATTTCCTTCCTTCCCCCAATTATTCCACCTAAAGTTCTCGTACTTGGCGATAGCCCTGAGCTCCAGATTGGACCTTCTGCAAACACAGTGTTAGGCATAGCGCCTTATGAAATCACTTATTGATTTTTCCATTTGTGTTAACCCGGGTTCTTCCACCGGAAAATGTCCTGCGTTCTCAAGAATGACTTTACACTTATTGGCGGCAATTCTATTGAAGAATATCTCGCTTATTCTTACTGGTGTCCATAAATCATTTCCCGGATGAACCATTAAAACCGGAACTTTTTTAAACTCATCCGGTTCAATAATTGGCGTGCTATTTATCATTGACAATAGAAAGTTCACATGAACATTGCTACCAGCCCCAACCTTATCTTTCAATAGCACACGTAACATTTCTTTATTGTTGACAAGTCCATTCATGTTTGTAACCATGCTAATTGGGATGTTAATATTTCTTATAAAGTGTGGAAGTCGGTTTAGAAATCTTATTCCATATTTAGCTTGGAATTTATTTTTTGCAGAGTAAACTCTCACTTCTTCTTCACGATTATCAAGGATATTTGTAAAAATCAATCCACTAATCTCTTGATGCTTACACGCAACATTGTAAGCTAGCATTCCACCAGCACTCAAACCAATAATAAACACGTTTTTACCCTTTGAAAGTTCAGTTTCAACTATGTTGCTTCCAACTTCTATCCAATCGGTATAAGATATGCTTCTTTTGTAATTACTAAACCCATACCCTGGTAAATCAGGACAAATAACATTATAGCCAGCTCTCGCCAAAGGCACTGCGAAAAAAGAAACCAAGCGCCCATTACCCCCAACTCCATGTAATACAACAATGGTCGTTTCTGATTTCTTTTCATATTCATCGATATGTATTTCCATTCCGTTTACTTCAATATACTTTTCCTCAGGTTTTAATATTCCATCAATGCGATTTTTTATCGGTAATAAGGTTTGCAACTTTTTCCACGATTCATTATCACTATACATGGTTTTCCCTCCTCTAAATCTCTATAACATAATACGTACAATCACCAAAGGCCGGAATCCAGGGAAATCTATATCTACCTGTTAACTCGATAGAATCTTTGTCTTTTAATGCTCCTGTAGGTTTGAATATTTCACCATACACTGCATGTTCTTCTCTGAAGTATGCGTAAATCCCAAGATTGCTTCTAC
>PWKH01000065.1 GCA_003559765.1 Spirochaetaceae bacterium | reverse complement strand
GCCTGTCTGCAGCAGAGGGAAGGGGGTGCTTGAAAGCAGCGATTTTGACCAGGCGGTCTCTGACAAAACGAAGGTCATCTGCGTGTCTTCGGTGCAGTGGTCCTCCGGCTTCAGACTGGATATGCATGCTCTGGGAGAGATGTGCCGACAGCGGGGAATCTGGCTTGTGGTGGATGCGATCCATGAAATGGGAGCCATGGAAATTGATGTAAGCCGTCGGTATGCTGATTTTGTCTTTGCCGGAGGGCATAAATGGCTTAACTCACCCTACGGATGCGGTTTAATGTATGTCTCTCAGCGGGCCCTGGACGAACTGGATGCACCATTGAAGGGGTATCTTGCGCTTGAAGACCCTCAGGGAGGATGGGGGGAGTATTTCCGGACCCCGGATATTACTCCCTTCAGGGAGTACCGGTTTCCCCGTACTGCTAAGCAGTTTGAAACCGGCGGAACATCAAATTACCCTGGGGCGGTTGCCCTGGGAAAATCACTTAAACTGGTCAATGAGCTTGGAATCGATGCATGTGAGCTGCAGATTCGCCGTCTCGGCGATCTGGTGTATCGGGAGCTGGAGGCCCTCGGGGTGGATATCATCTCTGATCCGAGGCCGAAGCACCGTTCCGGGATCACCGTGTTTCAGGTGGATGCAGATGCAGAAAAAAACAAGGAAATACTCGCCAAGCTGCTTGACGCTGGGATTTACCTGGCAATGCGCTATACCGCAGGGGTAGGCGGGATTCGGGTTTCCACGCATTTTTTCAACCATGCGGATGATATTTATGCTATGATCGAAGTGTTGAGACAGAATCTCTGATGCGGAGTGATTCCAGTATGCCAAAACGATAATATATTTATTCAAATAGTTTCTAAAAGAAATAAATGAGTCTATATTACTTGCATAATGTTTATTCTGTGGTATAATTCTGCAGAAGAGTACGAGAAAACACACTAGCCGGAAGGTCGATGATATGAAACAGTTTATTACTGGAGAAGACATTGAACGGATGCATCTGCAGGGAAAACGTGAAATAACGGTAGGCACTGAAGATGTAGTCACAGGCATAGCCCGGGAACAGGCTGATCTGCTGGGAATTGAGATAAAGCAGACAAACGCTCAAAGTATGATGCAGCAGGAACCGAGATTCCAGGGCCAGATTGAATCGTCCGGGGCGGCCGCCTTTGTGCCTGAATTTGCCGGAGCAGCCCTCAGGGGAGGGTCCAGGCAGGGTGTCTCTGTGAATCCGGCTTCAGCGGATCAGCCCCCCTACGACATCGAGATGTGGCGGAAAAAGTTTCCCATACTCAAGGAGTACATTCATGTGGCAAACTGTTCACAGGCTCCGCAGTCTGACTATACCCGTGATGCAGCCGAGGCATATCTGGAAAGCTGGAACTCCATGGGAATGGACTGGATGAGATGGATTGAGGAAGTCAATCTTGCAAAGGCTGAGTTTGCAAAACTGATCAATGCAAAACAATCAGAAATTGCTATCGGCACGTCCGTCTCTGAACTTACCAGCACGTTTGCCAGTTCTCTGGTTTACTCAGGGAAGCGGAACAAGGTGGTAGTAACCGATGCGGAGTTCCCCACGGTGGGGAACGTCTGGATGGGACATAAGAAATTCGGAGCTGAAGTGCAGTTTATTTCCCTGAAAAACGGGGAAATTGATCCGGAGGATTATGAACGGTTTGTCGATGACACCACGCTGGCGACTTCAATTTGTGATGTATTCTACTACAACGGGTTTAAGCAGAATCTTGAAACGATCATACCGAAAATCCATGCGAAGGGATCGCTGGTCTATCTGGATGCGTATCAGGGGTTGGGAACTCATCCGATTGATGTGAAGGCCCTTGATGTAGATGTGCTGGTCAGCGGCAACTTAAAGTACCTCTGCGGTGTGCCCGGTGTGGCCTTTATGTATGTGAAGCCCGAACTTACCCCGCATCTGAAGCCGGCCTATACCGGGTGGTTCGGACAGGAGAACCCCTTTGCCTTTGAGATACGGAAACTGAATTATGCCAAGGATGCCCGGCGGTTCGATAACGGCACTCCTCCGATTATGACTGCCTACATTGCTCGGGCCGGGATGCAGCTGATTAATGATGTGGGAGTGGAGAATATCCAGCACTGGACTGATCGGCTTTCCGCCTACTGCATAGCAGGCGCCTTGGATCGGGGGCTGGAGGTTGCAAGTCCTCAAGATGTGCGGAAAAAATCTCCCACTACGGCAATCAGAGTCCCCGGGGATTCACATCATGTGGAGCATGCCCTGAAAGAGCGGAAAATTATTGCATCAGCACGGGCTGACGTAGTCAGAATTGCTCCGCATTTTTTTACAAAAATGGAAGATATCGATTATGTGCTTGACAGCTTTGCTGAAGTGCTCAAATTATAAGGAGATGCCCGATGAAAATATGCAGGGTAATTGGAAAGGTTGATTCGTCGGTAAAGCTTTCCTCGCTTCAGGGGCAGAAGCTTCTGGTGGTGCAGGATATCGGACCGAACCGTGACTTTACCGGCAGAATCCTGCTGTGTGCTGACCGCCTCGGTGCGGGCAGCGGGGATATCGTAGCGGTGACGACCGGATCATCGGTGCGGATGTTTTTTCCGGGTGAAGATGCTGCCTGTGATGCAGCAATTGTAGGCATTATTGATCATATGTCGTTTGACACAAAATCACATAAGAAGAGTTAAGGAGAAACACATGATGGCGTTAGGTATGATAGAAACCCACGGGTATGTTGCGGCTCTGGAAGCTGTTGATACGATGGTGAAATCAGCAAGTGTAGAGTACGTCGGGTTGAAGGAAATCGGCGGCGGATTAGTTTCCGTCTATGTGAAAGGCGAGGTCGGTGCGGTAAAGGCCGGTATTGATGCGGGAGCAGCGGCTGCCAAGAAGGTAGGGCAGCTGGTTTCCGTTCATGTAATTGCAAAACCGGAAGAAGTGACCATGCAGATGATCCCGGCCGCCGCAGCGCAGGGAAAGAAGCAGTAGTCAGCGTGAGCTGAATGCTGCCTGAGAACACAACGAAATAAGAGGTGCAACCCATGCAGGAATTAACTTTACGGGCGTATGCGTTTATTGATCGGATGCAGCCCCAGTTTGCAGCGTATCTCGGCTCGGAGCTGGACGGTGACGTCCCCCTGGCGGGGATGGCTGATTTGTGGATTGAGATGGCACCGGGAAGTGAAGTATATCCGCTTCTGCATCAGGCCCTCATGGAAAGTCCGGCAAAGCCCGGGCTGCAGATGGTGGAACGTGAGTTCGGCGTGATAGAGCTTCACTCGGAATCGGTGGATGATCTGAAGGAGGCGGGAGAGACAATTCTGCGGGCAGGAAATCTCAAGGAGAGCCAGAAGATCACTCCCACCATTGTATCATCAAAAATCATTTCCAAGGTCAATCCGTATCAGGCACAGCAGATCAATAAGAACCGCAGAGGGACCCTGCTGCTTCCCGGGCAGTCCCTTCTGGTGTTCGAAGTTGAGCCGGCATCTGTTATTGTGCTGGCTGCGAATGAAGCTGAAAAAAGCAGCAATGTAGCATTGATTGACTTTAAGCCCTTCGGCCGGTTCGGCCGACTGTTTCTGGCAGGAAATGATACCGAGATCCGCACAGCCCTCCGGGCGGCCAAAGAGGCAATTGAAGGACGTTAGGAGTGACAGCACCGTTATGCAGGGGACGCGTTCATGGATAAACCTTTCTTACCCGACTGGCTGAAACATATTCCCCAGGAATCTGATCCCCTGGATGGGGGGGAGTCCGGGAAAGCATCAGGATCTCAGGTGTTTCTCCCCGAGTGGATCAGTCGGGATGGGCCCCAGGTCGGGTACCGGCCGGTCCAGCCGGTGCCGGGGATGGTTCATGAGCCGCTGCTTGTTCAGAACTGCAGGGCCGTGATTCCGCAGAAAGGTGTCTTCCTGTGCGACATCCGCATAGAAAACGGGATCATCCATTCCCTGGGAACCGGATTATCCCAGGATGGATGTACCGTTGTAGATGCGGATCATGGGTATGTCGTTCCTGGAATCATAGATCCCCATGTGCACATCGGGATCTTTTCGTCCTTCGAGGAAGAGGTGATCAGCGAGACCCGGTCCGCTCTGATGAACGGTGTCACTACCGTAGGTTCCTATTTTGCAGGGAAGGATCCGTATATACCCCAGATGGACCAGTGCATTCGGACAATCAGCAATACCTCATATGCCGACGTGTTCCTCCACCTGCCGATATTCACCTATGAACAGCTGGAGGAGCTCCCTCTGCTGTACAAGCGCTACGGGATCACTTCCTTTAAGGCATACATGGCAGGAATTCCCGGACTGATACCGAGTCTGGATGAAGGGTTTATTTTGGATCTGATGGAGGCTGTTGCCGCCCTCGGAGAAAAGGCGGTGCTCAACATTCATGCTGAGAACTACCATATTGTTGAATGGGCTGCTGAGAAAATGAGGTCCCGCAAATCAGACATCCGGAATCTTGCAGACTGGGAGCAGAGCCATCCCGGCTATGCAGAATCCGAAGCGGTGCAGCGGGCGCTGTTTCTTGCTGAGCGAAGCGGTGCGAGAATATATTTTGTGCATATTTCTGCCCGCGAATCTGCTGACATTCTGAGGCAGGCAGTCCGTTCAGGCAGGAAGTTCTTTGCCGAGACTACTTCTCCCTATCTGACGCTCAACACTGAAACTGCAGGAAATGAAGCGCTGATGATTCCTCCGGTCAGGTCCAAAGCAGATCAGGATGTCCTCTGGCAGGCTCTCGATGAGGGATTGATTCAGACCATCGGCACTGATCACACACCGGTCACCCGGGATGTGAAAAAATCGGGAGGGAACCTGTGGGATGCAATGCCGGGGTATCCGGGGGTGGGGACGCATCTGCCTACGCTGCTGCATGAAGCAAAACAGCGGGGATTTCCTCTCAGCAAGCTGATAGAGGCGATGACGATTGCTCCTGCGAGGATATTCGGGCTCTATCCGAAGAAAGGAACCATTATGCCGGGAAGCGATGCCGATCTGGTAATCCTGGATGAGGAAAAAATACGGGCAATCACCCCGCAGCAGGCCGGATCACGTTCAGATTTCACCCTCCATCAGGACCGGGAAGTTTCCGGATGGCCGGTACGGGTGATTAAGGCCGGCCAGGTGATTACTCCGGAACACTCCCGTGATCTGGTGCCCAGGACCGGCCGGTATCTGTCAAGAACCTAACAGATGTACGCAGCAGGCTGCGGCCTGCCGAAGGGTTTG
>PWKH01000004.1 GCA_003559765.1 Spirochaetaceae bacterium | reverse complement strand
GGGGATCCTTCACTCCACCCATTTTTTCAATGCCATGCGCTCGCTCCATCACCGGGACCCCGGAGTAGTCGGCGCAATACTGATCCATCCCGAACTGTCCTGCGAGGTCATCCCAGACGGCAGACATCTCCATCCGGCAATCATCGGATTTCTCATCAGGGAGAAGGGCACCAGCAAGGTCATCCTCGTCAGCGACGGACTGAAGCCCACCGCCCAGAGCAGCCCGCCCTATTTCGCCAACAACGAAGAGGTTGAGCTGACCGACGGGATGTTCTATCGGAAATCCGACGGAACTATCGCCGGATCAAGTCTGACTTTGAATGAAGGGGTATATAATATTACGCAAAACGACATTTCTCTGCAGGAAGCACTGAAAATGGCCACCCTCAACCCTGCAAGGACGCTGGAGCGGGACCATCTCTGCGGCTCCCTGCTTCCGGGCAGACGGGCAGACTTGATTGTCTTTGACACTCAGATGCAGATATACAAGACCTTTGCCGCCGGCAGGGAGGTGTACTCCCGGCCCTTCGGCAATGCGTAAGGAGGAATACCATGAAAAAATTCTATATAAGCACCAAGGTAACCGGAGATTTTGATGAGACAGTCGAACAAGTAAAATTAGCGCTTTCAAAGGAAGAATTCGGAGTACTTTCTGATATCGATGTCGAATCAACGCTGCAGAAAAAACTCGGCGTTGATTTTCGCAGATACCGAATACTGGGTGCATGCAATCCGCCCTTTTCATATAAGGCTCTGCAGGCGGAGGATAAAATCGGAACGCTGCTCCCCTGTAATGTGATCGTACAGGAACTTGAACCCGGCTTAATCGAAGTTGCTGCGGTTGACCCGCAGGTTTCGATTCAGGGAGTATCCAATGTGGAAATTGAAGAGATCGCCGTTGAGATCAAGAACAGATTGCAGAACGTAATCGATCGCTTGACGACCAAAAATAGAGGAATACAATAGGAGCATGTAATGAGACTTATTGTTCAGAAAGACTACGAGACCATGTCGACATGGGCCGCCTACTATGTCGCCCGAGCGATTATCAAGGCGGAACCGAAGCAGAACAGTCCCTTTGTACTGGGGCTTCCCACCGGATCCACCCCCCTGGGGATGTACCGCATCCTCACGGATCTGTACAATCAGGGAGTTATCAGCTTCCGGCATGTGGTGACCTTCAACATGGATGAATATGTGGGAATTCCCTCGGATCATCCCCAGAGCTACCGGCGGTTCATGCAGGACAACTTCTTCAGCAGCATCGACATTCCCAAGGAGAACATTAACTTTCTTGACGGGAACGCACCGGATCCGGATGAGGAATGCCGCCGCTACGAGCAGGCGATTGACTCCTACGAGGGAATCGACCTCTTTCTCGGGGGCATCGGCACCGACGGCCACCTCGCCTTCAACGAACCCGGCTCGTCGCTCACCTCAAGGACCCGGGTGAAAACCCTTGCCGAAGAGACCCGGGTGTCCAACTCCCGGTTCTTCGACCATGACATCAGCAAGGTGCCCCAATATGCCCTCACGGTCGGGGTGGGCACTATCATGGACGCCCGGGAAGTGCTGATTCTGGCATACGGCCACAGCAAAGCCCGGGCTCTGAAGCATGTAATCGAGGAAGGGGTCAACCATATGTGGACGGTCAGCGCACTGCAGCAGCACCGGCGGGCAACCATACTGTGCGATGAAGATGCTACGGATGAACTGACCGTGGGTACGGTGAAATACTTCAAGCAGATGGAAGCGCCGAATCTTGATCCGGACAAGCTCCTGGATTCAGTCAGAAGATAATGCAGCGTAAAATCAACCGGCTGCGCATCCTCGACATCCTCCGAAGCCGGGGAGCAGTCAGCAGAGCTGATCTGTCCAGGCTTACGGGACTGAAGCGCTCTTCTGTCACCTACATCACCCAGGAGCTGCTTGACTGGGGGATCATAGCGGAGAAGCAGACGGGAGCCGTTTCCGCCCTGGGCGGGCGCAGACCGATCATGCTGGAGCTGGCTGGATCGTGGGGCTGTTTTGCCGGCATTGAGGCTGACCGGGACTGCCTGAAGACGGTGTTTCTTGATCTCACCGGCAGAATTATCGACCGGGAAACCCATAGATTCACCAACCCGCCCGAGGATTTCCCCGCCTTTCTGGAGGAAAGCCTGAAACTGCTCAGGCAGCGCTATCCCCGCCGGATGAACCGGCTGATTGCCCTGGGAGCCGGCATATCCGGTTCAGTAGATCCCGGCAGGGGGATAATTCTTCACAGCCGATGCTTCAGCCTCAGCCGGTTTCCCCTGACAGCCTTGAAAAAAAACTTACCCTTCGATCTGCTGGTGGAGAATGACTCAAACTGCTGCGTGTGGGGGGAGGTACTGACCGACGAGGACCGCAGTTCCCGCTCATGCATGTATCTGCTGCCGAAAACCGGTGCTACCGACCATCCAGTTGAACTGGGAATCGGAATCGCTGTATCCGGCGAGGTGTACTACGGATCCCGCTTTCTTTCCGGGGAGGCGACCACCGACCAGTGGTACCGGGAGGGTCCTGAATATATCGGGTTTGCGAAGGACGAAGATCTCAGCAGTGAAGCATCCCGCAGGAGAGTGATCCGGGGGATCCTCACCCGTCTGCTCCCCCTCTTCCGGATATTCGATCCCGACCGGATCATCATCGGGGGAGACTTCCGGCAGGACGGGCAGCTGATCCGCAGGATAATCACGGAGGATCTGCGGAATTCCTGGTTTGCAGAAGGGGACAACCGGCGGAGCGTGCATATGGCGGCTGAAGGAGCATACGAGACAGCCCATGGTGCGGCGGCCTTCTGCCTGCTGAAGGCATTTGAGGCCCCCCGGTTCGGGGATCCTCAGGATGCAGCGATTGATTTAACCGGATATGTCCCTAATCTGAAATTACCCGGTAGTGCTTCAGCCCGTCGATAATTCCTCCGGCATATCCGCGCTTTGCAAAATAGACCTTTTTTGCCTGCTTCAGTTCTCCGAGGGATGATTCATGGTTAGCCACCACCACCGCCTTCATGGGCCCGGAGAGCATGTCCGCGTCATTGCCTGAATCGCCGGCGGTGATAATGCTGTTCACCGGAATCTGCCATTTCCATCCGATGTACTTCACCGCATTTCCCTTGGAAGCCCGGTAGGGCAGGATATCCAGCAGGGAATCATGAGAAAAAACCAGATGATAGACGCACCTGTGCTCATCCAGGGCGGCCCGGATGCGGTCTGTCAGTCCGTCAATCTCTGCGTTTTCCTTCACATAGTAGCTGATCTTATGCTTCCGCTGGGTCCCCGTTTCCTCCTGCAGAGCAATCTCATCGAACCGGCTGAGCACCTCCCGGATTTTTTCAGGATGCCAGCGCCGGCGGATGTAGTTTCCCCAGCCCTTGTCGTAGGTGTCCGCCTCGCCGTAGTGGATTTCCGTGCCCACCGAGGTGATCATCACATCGGGGAGGGGCACGTCATACTCCTGGAGCACCTCCAGGGCTGACTCATAATGCCTCCCGGTAGCAATGCCGAAGCCCAGCCGGTCTCGGTTGGCTTTCAGCACCCTCTTGAGCTCCTTCAGACTCTTTTCATCCCCGATGAGGGTATTGTCAATATCCACGACCAGCAGGTTGGAAATACTGCTCATGCGCTTGGCAAGACTTTTCGCTTCCGGGGTGCGCTTCTTAAGCTTCTGCTCATGGGATTTTCGAAGCGTCTTAATCTGCTCCATATAGTTTTCGCAGTGGCTCTTCCAGTTATACACCTCCCGGGTCCGCTCAATACCGTTGTGAGAGAGCTTATCCCAGTACTGCTCATCGGTGAGCAGCTTAATCGCCGCATCCCGGACTTCCTCGGAGGTTTCCACACTAACCAGCAATCCGCTGCTGCAGTTCTTGTTGATATCCCGCACCCCTCCGCGCTTGGTGCCGACAAAGGGAAGACCGGTGGCGGAAGCCTCAATAAAGGTGAGCCCGAAGTTCTCCACTGATGCGGCGCTGACAAAGATGCCCCGCTTCATCGCCGCGATGCGGTAGAGCTCAGGCACGTCCCGCTCCGGATTATGATGCTTCGGGATGGCCATTCTGCCGTAGAGGTCGTAGCGGTCCATCAGCAGCAGCATGTCCGTAAGCACCTCCTGCTCTCCCTCCTCCATGCTGTTGATGTCATCCCGGATTCCCGCAACGATCGCAAGATTCGCCAGTGCCTGAATCTCCTTGCTGTTCCCGTAGACATCAATGAGCATATCGATATTTTTTCTCCGTTCAGGGCGGCACAGCGCCAGAATGATCGGCTTGTCCGGATTGTTGTAGAACCGGTTGAGCTCCTTGAGCATTTCGTACTGGGCCAGTTTCTGCTCTTCGGTAATTGATGGGTCCTGGATCTCATAGTGGAAATAGGGAAAAAACTTTTCAAGATCCAGTCCCGGCGGAATTACCTGAAAATTCGGTTTGTCGCGGTGCTCATAGACTCCGAAGAGCTCGTCGCGCTCATACTCCGTACTGGTGATCACCAGGTCAGCCCGTTCCAGAGCCTTCTCCTCCTCGAGGATCCGGCGGCTCATGTGATAGTATTCCTCAATCCGTTCATCCGGAACTCCGGAGGACTGCAGATAGCTCTTCTTGATCCGCCCAAGCGAGTGACCGGTAAAGACCAGGGGAATACCGAAAACTCCCGCAACTTCCCGGGCGACATACCCCGCATCGGCGTAGTGCCCGTGGATGATGTCAGGCTCCTTGTCTTCCTTCCGCAGAAACTCGATCATCCGGTCAACGTACTCGTCCAGGTAGGGCCACAGCAGCTCCTTCCTGATATACTTCTTCCCTCCGCAGGGCAGCCGGACGATCCTGCAGTTCTCACTGATCTGCTCAAACTGCTGATTATATTCATCGGAGACTCGTTTATCGCCGATCTTTCGGGTAAACAGATCAATCTGCACATCGGGATAGTCCTGGGTAAGCTGTTTGACCAAGTCAATCACATACCGGGTCTGTCCTCCCGTGTCCGCATCACGTCCCATTTCAATGTTCCCGGACCGAATCAGGCCGTGGATATTTACGAGTGCTATATACATAGTCTGCACCTTCCTTTTCCTTCGTGTACAAGTTACTTTTTTTCAATCCAGCATCCGATCTGTCTGTATGTCTCTGTGATGTTACAAAATATACTTACAGTGATGCAAAAAATCAAATCATATTATGTTAGCATACTAACAGTTTGTTATAATAGTATCAAGCGATGTCTCCATCATAACAGAGTAGCTGCGCTCCCG
>PWKH01000116.1 GCA_003559765.1 Spirochaetaceae bacterium | reverse complement strand
ATAGATTTAATCGAATTTTCTCAAGGGGTGATCTTTTCACATATCCCTGAGAATGTCAAGTGCGCAGTCCTTCCTTGATTCTCCCCCGCAGGTTTCAGTATCTTATGGGTATGAGAGTCAACATAGACCGAACACGCTGTGCAGGCTGCGGAACCTGTTCCGTTCTCCTGCCCTCAGTTTTCTATATCAACGGATATCACGCTGCTGTAACGGGTGACAGCGATCTGATCCTCTTCGATAATGAAGTGCTCATGAAACGGATCTCCGAAAGCACAGAGTTCTGCCCCTGCGGGGCAATCAGTCTCCGGAAATCTCACGAACAAAATGAGTGAATCCATCCAGTTCACCGTCAGTGAACTCCCGCGGCAGGATCACCGGCAGGTGCTCCCCGGGAGGAAGGATGATCCCTTCACTCAGTGCCTTCTTACATAACTCACTATAGGCCACCGAGTCAAGCCCCGTATTGAGATACGGGCCCCTTCGCTTCCAGTCGAACATGTCGCACAGCCGCTGAAATTCAGAGGTTCTTCTCCCCTCCCCCTTGGTGATCCGGATGAGCTGGGTGAGGGTCTTGATCAGTCCGTCCACCAGAAAGGGACTCACCGCATCCGACGCAGGCATCGCCCGGGCGGTGCTGATTTCCTTCACGCAGACCACCTCGGGAGCGAAGCTTCCGGGAAAGGGGAAAATCGGCAGCAGGATTCTGCTGGTAAACCCGGTCTCCGGCAGAAAGGGCCTCCACAGGGTCACCGGCATATCAGATGAGAGCTCCTCCATCGCCGGGTCCCCGATCGCGGTCGGACTGATGAACCTTCCGAGAGCCGAGGCAATCGCCTGATACGCCCGCTCCCGGTTCCGGTAGACCAGAAAGACGGAGTAGTCCGGAAACATCAGCTTCAGGATCTTTTCCAGCCTTCCGTCGTAGACCGAAGGGTATTCACTCAAAAGCCCCCTGGCGGCGGTGGACTTCATGGTCCGCAGCAGCCCCGCGGGCCGATGCCCCAGAATTGCCCGTCCGTTGTTCTGGTACAGATCAAGATACCGTTTCCCGTAGAGATCATAGAGGCGGTATCCCCGGGCCCGGACCATAATGGGCATTTTATACAGCTGCTGGTTCATGGATGACATCGTATCAGTCCTGGGCCACTTTCTCAAGTGGCGCATACTCGGGGAGGAACCGGCAGGTCCTGCCGGTCTCAAACTGCACCGTCACCACCTCCCGGCCGTCCTCCCGCCAGGAGGCGGTAATGAATCCGGGACCGTAGGCATCGTGGTAGATCCGCTCGCCGGGGGAGAACTGCCCCGGTTCCCGGGGCCGGCCTGTCGAAGGGGCGGAGGGCCTGCGCGCCGGTTCGCCGCCGACCACGGTGACATGCTCCTCGTCAAGCTCCTGGAGAAACCGGGAGGGCATCTGCACGGTGCTGCGCCCCCAGAGAAACCGGCGCCTGCAGCTGGTCAGGCAGAGCTCCTCCATGCACCGGGTGATGCTCACGTAGAAAATCCGCCGCTCCTCCTCGATCTCCTGGTCGCTTCCCCTCGGACGGGAGGGAAACAGCCCCTCCTCAAGGCCGGTGATGATCACCCGGGGAAACTCAAGCCCCTTGGTGTTGTGCATGGTGATCAAAGTGACTCCGTGCTCTTCCGACGGGTCCTTCCTGCCCACCCGGGCGCGGTCAAGCTCCATGCTCTCCAGAAATGCGCGCAGTCCCTCCAGACCTCCGGGGTAGGAAGCCGAGGCGTTCACCAGCTCCTCAAGGTTCTGCTCCTTCTGGGTGGAGGCGACCTCGTCCTGCTTTCGGTGGTAGGCGATGAGCCCTGATCGGGTGAGCACCTCGGTGATCCAGCCGGGCAGATCCTGCTGCTCCAGACTCCTTCTGCTCTCCTCCATCCAGCGGCCGAAGTCCTCCGCTCCCGACGCAGCCCTGGAAGACAGCACCGAGGAGGCCTCCCGGCTTGCGGCAAGCAGGTCGTCCCGCCGGTGGGAGAGCAGTTTTTCCACACTGGTCTTTCCCAGCCCGCGGGCGGGCTTGTTGATCATCCGGCGGAAGGCGATTTCGTCTGCCGGATTCACCGCCAGGGCAAGCAGGGCCAGGGCATCCTTGATCTCCTCGCGCTCATAGAACCGCAGGGCCCCGACGATCTTGTAGGGAATCTGCTCCCGCAGAAAGACCGTTTCAAAAGCAGCCGACTGGGCGTTGGTCCGGTAGAGAACGGCCGTACCGTCATAGACGCCCCACTGACGCACCAGCCTGGCACTGAGCTCCGCTTCAGCCATATGATCATTCACGAAGAACAGCTGGGCGGGCTTTCCCATGGGCTTCTCTCCCCAGAGGGTTTTGGGGTGCCTGCTGCGGTTTCGGCTCACCACCGAGGAGGCCAGCGCCAGGATATGCCCGGAGGAGCGGTAGTTCTGCTCCAGGGCGATCACCTGAGTTCCGGGGAACAGATCGGGAAACTTCAGGATGTTCTCAACCTCCGCTCCGCGGAACCGGTAGATGGACTGGTCGTCGTCCCCGACCACGCACAGATGCATTCCCGGCTCATAGAGCAGCTTCAGCAGCTCGAACTGAGCGGCATTGGTGTCCTGGTACTCGTCCACCAGGACCATGCGGAAGCGGCGGCGGAAATCCGCAAGGATATCAGGGTGGGCCTTGAACAGCTCAATCATCCGGGTGATGAGGTCCCCGAAATCGACGTTGCCGATCTCCCGGATCCTGCGCTGATACCGCCGGTACATCTCCGGAAGCTTGGGATCCTGGGTAAAGGCGGAGATGTCATCACCGGGGGAGAGTCCCCGGTCCTTGATCCTGCTGATCGCCCGCATGTAGGGGGCGAGATCCCTGCGCTTTTGTGCAGGATACAGGGTATGGAGCAGCGACAGGGAGTCCTCGTCGTCGTAGATGGTGAAATCCCGGCTGAGCCCCAGCCGGTCGGCGTAGCGGCGCAGCACCCAGGCCCCGAAGGAGTGGAAGGTCCTGATCACCGCCCGGGATGCCTGATGGGGATCGATCATCCCTGAGAGCCGCTGGCGCATCTCCTCGGCCGCCTTGTTGGTGAAGGTCACCGCCAGAATTCCCGCCGGATCCTGATGAAGCACCCGGACGGCATAGGCGATTTTATGGATGATCACCCGGGTCTTTCCCGAGCCGGCTCCCGCCAGGACCAGCAGGGGACCGTCTTCCGCCCTCACCGCCTGCTGCTGCTGTTCGTTCAGTCCCTCAAGCATTTCTTCCTCCGTACATCGGCACGGCCTCCAGGTCAATCCCGTTGCGCCGCTCAATCCGGCAGCGCACCGATGATCCCGGGGGAACGTCTCCTGTGAGCACCACCACCGCTCCGTCCACCTCCGGGGCCTGCATGAAGGAGCGGCCGATGGAGAGATCCTCCTCGGGGATGATTTCCTCGATGATCACGTCGACATCACGGCCGATCCAGCGCTCAAGCCGCTCTTCGGTGATCGGTCCCTGCAGCTGCTGCAGCAGCTTCATCCGTTTTTCAGCCTCCCTGACCGCCCTGCGGTGCTCTGCGGCGCTGCAGTCGCCGTAGGCGGGAGTGCCTTCCTCCCGGGAGTAGACGAACATCCCCGCCCAGTCCATCTTCGCGCTGGTCATGAAGGATCGGAGCTCATCAAACTCCTGAGGCCCCTCTCCGGGGAAGCCGGTCATGAAGGTTGAGCGGATCACCGCATCCTTCACCTCTGCACGGATCTGCTCCGTAAGACCAAGGTAGCGCTCAGCGTCCCCCTTTCGTCCCATGCCCTGGAGCACTTTCCGGGAGGCATGCTGGAAGGGGATGTCGAAATACCCGATGAGATTCTCCCGTGATTCCACCAAAGCGGGCAGTTCAACGGGAAATGCGTCGGGATGAATATAGAGCATCCGGATGAAGAACTCCCCGGGAATATCGCAGGCGTATTTCAGCAGATCCAGGAACTGGGAGGAGCCCCGGTCGGTTCCGAAGGCCGCCAGGTCCTGGGCGATGAGGTTGATCTCCCGCGCCCCCCGGGAGACGGCAAACCGGATCTCTTCAAGCACTTCGCCGGACTCCCGGCTGCGGAGATCTCCCCGGATCAGCGGGATGGCGCAGTAGCGGCAGCGGTGGCTGCACCCCTCGGAGAGCTTCACATAGGTGCTGCCCGGAAAGGAGAAGCTCCTTTCCCGCTGAGCGGTGTCGAAGCGGTAGTCCCGGGGAATTTCCACGGTTCTGCGGTGCTCCAGCAGCTGCCGGGCCGCAGTCACAATCCGGGAGAGGTCCCGGTTGCCGAAGAATCCGTCGGCCTCCCAGAGCTCATCGGCCATAGTCTCGGCATACCGCTCAGCCAGACAGCCGGTCATCATGATTTTCGCCTGAGGGTAGGATTCGCGCAGAGACAGCAGGGTCTGTATTGACTCCTCCCGGGCGCTCTCAATAAACCCGCAGGTGTTCACCAGGATCACCTCCGCCTGAGCAGGGTCTTCTGCGTACTCCCATTCACCGGTATCGGCAAGATGCTGCAGCATGGTTTCAGCATCCACCTGGTTCTTGGAGCATCCGAGGTTCTCGATATATACACGGTTCATGGCTCTCAGTGTCCATATCCGGGCGGGGCGTGTCAATGCTGCTCGTCGAACTCGCTGATTCTCTCCAGCGGCAGTCTACAGCAGGCGGCGACTGCTTCAGCCGCAGCTTCCGTTCCTCCGGCGGAGCGCCTCCGGGAGATGCTTTCAATCTCCACCGGCTCCTCTTCGTCAAAGCGGATCAGTGAAAGGGTCAGGTGAGCCCTTCGGGCGCCCCCCTTCGTCTGGGCCGCAGTAATTCCCCCTTTTCGATGCAGCCTCAGCTGCACCGCGGAGAATTCATCGAAGCGGAAGACTTCCCGCTTCGTAAACCAGAGCACGCCGTAGCGGTGGATTATCTCCTCGGCATGGGGATCGAATTTCCAGTATTCGTAGAAGAGTGCGGCAAAGAGAAAGAAGTATGAGGCAACCATGGGAAAGGAAATCCAGGAGAAGGGCACCTGTTCGCGGGAGAGATAACTTCCCCCGATGAGCACCAGCGCAAAGGCCGCAAAAGCGGCTCGATACCATGCATTTACTTCATAGAGGACAGTACCATCCTCACGCTGCCGCATAAACAGTTTTACCATGCAATACCCCTTATAACACCTATCTCGTCGAAAAAAATATTTGTTTGCACCTTGCGTAATTCACATATATATCATAATCTATACCTTGAGGAAATTCAAAATACTTTTAAGGAGACAGAAGATATGAAGAAACTTTTGACTGTTCTTT
>PWKH01000175.1 GCA_003559765.1 Spirochaetaceae bacterium | reverse complement strand
GATGCCCTAATGAAGCTTGAGCTTCCTGCTGGTGTGGATGTAGAGATTCAACAATAGAGACGTAATTAACAGTTGAGGTGAATGATGTTAGGGCTGATCGGCAGAAAAGTCGGAATGACACAGGTGTTTGACGACCGAGGAGTACTTACTCCTGTGACGGTCATTAAAATAGATGACAACGTAGTGGTGGATGAACGGACAGAGAAGAAACACGGTTACCATGCCTGTGTGCTTGGTGCAGAAGATGTGAAGCCGAGCAAGATAACCAAGCCGTACGCAGGACAGTTCAAAAACGTAGACGGACCGAAGCGCCGCCTGATGGAGATGAGAAATTATGAAAAGGAAGTCTCCGTCGGCGAATCCCTTAGTGTGGACCTCTTTAAGGATATAGCATTTGTAGATATCGAAGGTACTTCAAAAGGAAAGGGCTACCAGGGTGCCATGAAGCGTCACGGATTTTCCGGCGGGAGCGCAAGCCATGGTTCGAAGTTTACCCGTGGGCTCGGCGGTACCGGTATGGCTGCAACGCCGTCTCGCGTATTCAAGGGAACTAAGATGCCCGGCAGAATGGGCGGTGAAAAGACCTCCGTGCAGAATCTGCGTGTCGTCAAGATAGACGAGGACAGGCGGATCCTGATGGTGAAGGGTGCTGTTCCCGGTCCTCGACAGGGTGTTGTGATTGTCCGGAAAGCTAAAAAGAAGTAGAGGCAAACCATGAAAGCGAAAGTCTTTTCGATACAAGGCGAAGAGGTTAAAAATATAGAGCTCAGCGATACTGTCTTCAATCGGGAAGTCAGTGAAGCGGCTATTTATTACGCGGTAAATAACGAGCTGGCAAACCGCCGGGTTGGAACGGCTGCGGTGAAGACCCGGGGTAAGGTGAACTACACAGGCGCAAAACCCTGGAGACAGAAGGGAACCGGCAACGCCCGGGCAGGCGACAGAAAGTCGCCCCTGTGGGTCGGCGGCGGTACGATCTTCGGTCCCCAGAAGCGTGACTACAGCTATCAGCTGCCGAAGAAAGTGAAGCGGCTGGCGCTCATGTCCCTGCTTTCCCAGAAGGTGAAGGAAGAACGCCTGCGGATAGTTGAAGACTTTACCGTGGAATCGGGGAAGACCAAAGACCTTGCGGCTCTGCTCAAAAATCTCGTGGGTGATGAGCGCACCGTGGTCGTTCTGAAGGACGATGATGAGCTGATTCGACGGGCCGGGCGGAACATTCCCTGGCTGCGCATGCTGAGTTTCAACAGGCTTTCTGCAAAGGAGCTCCAGTACGGAAAGAATATTCTGGTGATGGAATCCGCTGCAGGAAATCTTAACGATTTCTACGGAAAATCATAGAGGGGTCGCATCGTGAGAGCAGATCAGGTAATTATTGAGCCGGTGCTGACGGAAAAGGCAAACGCCATGCGGGAAGCTGGGGCAAAGAAGTATGCCTTCAGGGTGGATCCCCGAGCGAATAAGCAGCAGATCATGCAGGCGGTGGAGCAGCTGTTTTCTGTGAAGCCGGTGGCCTGCAACGTAGTGCAGGTGAAGGCGAAGCCGAAACAGAGTCGGACCCGATCAGGAGTCCGGTCAGGGAGTACCGCTCCTTGGAAGAAAGCAATTGTTACCCTGACCAAGGGTGACTCGATCGAAATGATTGACGGCGCCTAGAAGAAGGGGAAGAATACATGGGAATTAAGACATACAAGCCAAGAACCCCGAGTCTTCGGTATAAGACAACGTTGACCTTTGAGGAAATCACCGCTCCGAAAACGGAAAAAGGGCTGACCAAGGGTCACGGATCAAAGGGCGGCCGGGGTGCCGGGGGACGCATCAGCGTTCGGCGGCGCGGCGGCGGTCACAAGCGGAAACTGAGGGAGATCGATTTCAAGCGGAATAAATTCGGGGTTCCTGGAAAGGTGAAGGATATTTCCTACGATCCGAACAGAACTGCGAATATTGCACTGATATCCTATGCCGACGGCGAGAAGCGGTATATTATCGCTCCCAAGGGCCTGAAGGTCGGCAGCTCGGTAATCAGCGACGAACATGCTCCCCTGGAGGTCGGCAATGCCATGCCGATGGTGAACATGCCCCTCGGTATGGTGGTCCATAACGTGGAGATGCATCTGGGAAAGGGCGGTCAGCTGGTTCGGACGGCAGGAGCAGGAGCTACGATCATCGCGAAGGAAGGCGATTACGTTACCGTAAAGCTTCCCTCCGGCGAATCCAGGATGATCTTTGCAAAATGCCGGGCGACCATCGGTGAAGTCGGCAATGAAGATCATATGAATGTTTCCCTCGGGAAAGCCGGAAGATCGAGATGGCTCGGAAGACGGCCGAAGGTTCGTGGTGTTGTTATGAACCCGATTGATCACCCCCACGGAGGCGGTGAGGGACGAACATCAGGAGGGCGCCATCCGGTGACTCCATGGGGTGTCCCGACCAAGGGTTACAAGACCAGGAAGAAGAAAAAGACTTCTAACAAGTTTATCGTGAAGAAAAGGTAGGGGTAGGACGTGGCTAGGTCAATAAAAAAAGGTCCGTTTATCGAGAAGAAACTGTACAAACGGGTTCTCGAATCTAACAAGGCGGGAAATCAGCCGATGATCAAAACCTATTCCCGTTGTTCGACTATCATTCCTGAAATGGTCGGGCTGACCGTTTCAGTCTACAATGGTAAGACGTGGGTTCCGGTCTATGTTACAGAGAATCTGGTGGGACACAAGCTCGGCGAGTTTGCCCCCACAAGGATCTTCCGTGGACATGCAGGATCAGATAACAAGGCTAAAAAGAGATAGGTGTCGTGATGGAAGCTAAAAAGGGTTATCAAGCTACTGCGAAGTATCTGCTCGTATCACCCCGGAAAGTTCGGCCCGTGGCTGATTTAGTCCGCGGTAAGGAATATGTGGATGTGCTGGCAGTTCTTGAGGCCATGCCTCAGAAAGGTGCCAAGCTGATTCACAAGGTGGTACGTTCAGCAGCTGCAAATGCAGTGGCGCAGAATAAGAAGCTGGATGAGGAAATGTTGTACGTGAAGGAAATTCAGGTGAACGAAGGCCCGCGGATGAAGCGTGTCTGGGCTCGGTCCCACGGAAGAAGGGACATTCTGCTGAAGCGGATGAGCCATATTTCCGTCGTCCTTGATGAAAAAGCGAATTTGGGGGGCTAGATGGGTCAGAAAGTTAATCCGGTAGGATTCCGTTTAGGAGTCAACAAGACGTGGAAATCGAAATGGTATGTAGACCCAAGGGAGTATGCAGATACACTGCATGAGGATCTCAAACTCCGGAAAGCGCTGGAGAAATGTCCCGAAACCCAGGGAGCCGACATCTCGGATATCGAGATCATCAGAAAGCCTCAGCGTATTACGATTATCATCAAGACTTCCCGCCCAGGAATAATCATTGGACCGAAGGGCTCAAACGTGGAGAAGCTCGGCGGACGGCTGCAGAAGCTGGCCAACAAGAAGATCCAGATCAAGATTAAGGAAGTCAAGCGGGCTGAAAGCGACGCACAGCTGATTGCCATAAACGTGGCGCGGCAGCTGAAAGCCCGGGGATCCTTCCGGCGGGCTTTGAAAATGGCCGTGAGCAATGCCATGAAGGCGGGTGTTCAGGGTGTAAAGATCAAAGTATCCGGACGGCTCGGCGGTGCGGAGATGGCGAGAACTGAATGGCATAAGGCCGGTCGGGTTCCGCTGCATACGCTTCGCTCTGATATAGACTACGGGTTTGCTGAAGCAGATTCCACCTTCGGCGTAATTGGTGTGAAGGTGTGGGTCTTCAAGGGAGAAGTCCTGAGGAAGACGAAGCAGGAAGATGCGGGACTGCTGGTGAACAAACCGAAAGAACGTAACGACGCAAGGAGTCAGTAGCCTATGCTCAGTCCAAAACGAATTAAATATAGAAAGCGGCAGCGCGGTGAGCGCAACGGCGTTGCGAGCCGGGGAAACACAGTTGCCTTCGGAGATTTCGGTCTGGTAGCCCTTGAACCGAAGTGGATTACCGCCAGACAGATCGAGGCAGCCCGAATCGCCATGACCCGGCACGTGAAGCGGGGCGGAAAAGTGTGGATCCGAATCTTTCCGGATATGCCCTATACCAAAAAGCCTGCTGAAACCAGGCAGGGTAAGGGAAAGGGAAACCCGGAAGGCTGGGTTGCGGTTGTAAAGCGCGGAGCGGTCATGTTCGAGATGGCCGGTGTTCGAGAAGATCTTGCCCGGGAAGCATTGAAGCTGGCTGCCAGCAAGCTGCCGATCAAGACGAAGTTCATAGTAAGAAGGGATCTGGAGTAGCGTATGAAAGATTCATTTAATGATCTGACCTATACCGAACTGGTAACGAAGCGGGATGAGCTGCTGAAGCATTTTCTAGATCTGCGCGTCGACCGGGTAATGGGGCATATAGAGAATCCGCTGGGGCTTCGTACGACCCGTCGTCAGCTTGCCAGGTTGAATACGATCATTCACGAATATGCTCTGGGCATTCGGGGAAATAAACAATAAGCGAGGCCTGCGGAAAATGGATGCGAAAAAGAAATCATATACAGGACAGGTTGTCAGTGACAAGATGGATAAGACGGTTGTCGTGCTTGTTACCACCAAGCAGCTGCATCCTTTGTATAAAAAGTATGTAACCAGAACGAAAAAGGTCAAAGTGCACGATGAGAACAATTCAGCTCATACCGGTGACACCGTTCGGGTTGTCGAATGCCGACCTATCAGCAAATGGAAATGCTGGCGTCTGTCTACAATAGTTGAACGCGCAAAATAACGGAGAAGGAGCTGGGTTATGATTCAGATGCAATCGTACTTGAACGTAGCTGACAACAGTGGCGCTAAACGCGTGCAGTGCGTGAAAGTTCTCGGCGGCAGCAAGCGGATGAATGCTGGAGTCGGAGACGTGATCGTAGTGGCTGTTAAAGACGCGCTGCCCAACGGGCAGCTCAAGCGGGGTGCAGTTCAGCGTGCGGTGATCGTTCGGACCAACAAGGAATATCGTCGGCCCGACGGAACATACATCAGGTTTGACGACAATGCCTGTGTAATCATCGACGCCAACGGCAATCCGAGGGGAAAGCGGATATTCGGACCGGTAGCTCGTGAGCTGCGGGAAGGCGGATACATGAAAATTGTGTCCCTGGCGCCGGAAGTGTTGTAGGAGCGAGTAATGGGAAAGACCAAGGTAAAGAAGAACGATACCGTAGTCATTCTGGCCGGAAAAGACAAAGGCAAGACCGGAAAGGTCCTGCGGGTTGACCGGGACAGTGACCGGGTGCTTGTTCAGGGCG
>PWKH01000166.1 GCA_003559765.1 Spirochaetaceae bacterium | reverse complement strand
TGGAATCACATGAATATGTCATAGAAATGGAGCAGATCACCAAGGAATTTCCCGGTATTAAAGCCAATGACAAGGTCGATCTGAAACTGAGAAAGGGTGAAATTCATGCGCTTCTCGGAGAGAACGGGGCCGGGAAGTCCACCTTGATGAGCGTGCTCTTCGGGCTGTACACCCCTGATGAAGGAACGATCAAGGTCCGGGGCAGAGCAGTGGAGATCAGAAACCCCAATGACGCCAACAGCCTCGGTATCGGCATGGTGCATCAGCATTTCAAGCTGGTCCACAATTTCACCGTGGCGGAGAATATTGTCCTCGGGCATGAGGACACCCGGCGGGGACTGCTTCGGTTCGACAATGCGGTAAAAAAAATCAGGGAGCTCAGCGAGCAGTACAAGCTCCGGGTGGATCCCCACGCGGTCATTGAACATATCTCCGTAGGCCAGCAGCAGCGGGTGGAAATTCTCAAAATGCTCTACCGGGAAGCCGACATCCTGATATTCGACGAGCCCACCGCCTCGCTGACCCCCCAGGAGATAGACGAGCTGATGAAGATCCTCAGGAAACTCGCCCAGGAGGGAAAATCCATTATCCTCATTACCCATAAGCTCGAAGAGATCCAAAAGGCGGCCGACCGCTGCACCATCCTGCGCAAGGGAAAATACATTGATACGGTTGATGTTGCCGACACTACCAGTGAACAGCTGGCTGAGAAGATGGTGGGCAGGAAGGTGCTCTTCGATATCCGGAAAAAACCTGCAGAACCGGGGGAGACGGTGCTGCAGGTGGAATCCCTCCATGTGCCGAATCCGGAGACCCATCATGATGTGGTCAAAGGGGTAAGTTTCGACGTCAAGCGCGGAGAGATTCTGTGCATTGCCGGGATTGAGGGAAACGGACAGACGGAACTGGTGAAGGGCCTGGTGGGGCTGCAGAAGACATCCATGGGACGGATCTCAGTCAACGGCAGGGACATCACGGAATACTCCATCCGGCAGCGGAGCATCGCCGGGATATCCCATATTCCTGAAGACCGCCAGCGCTACGGCCTGGTGCTGGACTACAGCCTTGAATACAACCTGATTCTCAACAGCTATTTTGAAGCAGCCTACCAGAAGACGGGGTTTCTGAAGTTCGATGCAGTCCGCAGCCATGCTGGAAAGCTCATTGAGCAGTACGACATCAGAACCAGCCACGGACCGACCTCCCTTGCCAGGAGCATGAGCGGCGGAAACCAGCAGAAGGCGATCCTGGGCCGGGAGATTGACCGGGGAAGTGATCTGCTGATCGCTGTGCAGCCCACCAGGGGGCTCGACGTCGGTGCCATAGAATTTATCCACAAACAGATTGTAGCAGAACGGGATCAGGGGAAGGCGGTGCTGCTGATTTCCCTTGAACTGGACGAAGTCATGGATCTCAGCGACCGGATCCTGGTCATGTACGAGGGTGAAATGGTCGGTGAATTTGATCCCAAGCGGGTTACGGAGAACGAGCTCGGGCTCTACATGTCCGGCGCAAAAAGGAACGGAGCAGCATGAAGCAGGCGGAACAGGCTACTCTATGGATAAGGCTCCTGCAGAAAACCGCTGAGCGTCCGACGCGGATCAGCGTCATATCCAGTATTCTGGCAATTATCTTCGGGCTGCTTGTCGGGTTAATCATCATGGTTATCGTCAATCCCGGGGAAGCGCTTCCAGGGTTTCTGACGATCCTCTTCGGAGCATTTAATGAAGGGCTGCGGAGCATCGGAAACACCCTCTACTTCGGGGTTCCCATTGTGCTTACCGGCCTCAGCGTTGCCTTCGCCTTCCGGACCGGCCTGTTCAATATCGGGGCCACCGGTCAGCTTACCATGGGAGCATTCACCGCCGTGTATATCGGGGTGAACTGGGGATTTCTCGGCCCCCTCCACTGGGCGGCGGCCCTTCTGGGGGGCATGCTGGCCGGAGCTCTCTGGGGATGCATTCCGGGGCTGCTGAAGGCCTTCCGCAACGTCCATGAAGTGGTTGCATCCATCATGCTCAACTATATTGCCATGTATATGAACACCATGCTGATCCAGCAGCTGATCTACAACCAGCAGTACGCCCGGGCAATGTCTCCTCAGCCGAGTGCAAGACTCCCGGTATGGTTTCTGGATTCGCTGTTCCCCGGCTCAAGCGTCAACATCGGGATATTCATCGCCATCGGACTTGCCGCACTGCTGCATGTCATTCTGAACAAGACTGTCTTCGGCTATGAGCTGAAAAGCGTAGGCTTCAACCGGGATGCGGCAAAGTACGCGGGGATGAACGAAAAGCGCAATGTGGTGCTTTCGATGACCATAAGCGGTGCGCTCTCAGGAACAGCCGGTGCGATTATGTTTCTGGTCGCCGGCAAGCACCTGGAGCCGGTGAATCAGCTGATGCAGGAAGGGTTCACCGGAATCGCCATAGCCCTGCTCGGGCTGAGCGCTCCCGTCGGAGTATTCCTTGCAGGGATTTTCTACGGCGGGCTTGAGCAGGGAGGATACTACCTGCAGCTTTACGACTTCATGCCGGAGATCATCGACATCATCATTTCGGTAATCATCTACTTCAGTGCCCTGAGCCTCTTTCTGCAGAAGTTCGTCGCCGGCTACATTCGGCAGAAGATCGGCGCGGAAGTTGAAATTCAGGAAGGGAGCGGAATCAAATGAGCGAAACCGCAGCAATGATCTATTTTCTCTTTCCCCTGGTAATTGCCTCCATGGTGCCCCTGGCTCTTGTGGCGCTTGGGGCCCTGTTCAGTGAACGCAGCGGAGTGATCAACATCGCCCTTGAGGGAATCATGGTCATGGGCGGGTTCGTGGGAATCATGGCCATCCGGTACCTGGAGCAGAATTCAGTGATGCATATGCAGGCCATCGCCCTGACGGGACTGCTGGTGGGTGCCGCAGCCGGTCTGGTATTCTCCTGCTTCCATGCCTTCGCCTCAATTCATATGAAGTCCAACCAGATCATCAGCGCAACAGCCCTGAACCTTTTTGCACCGGCTCTGGCGATCTTTGTCGCCAGGACCATATTCCTTTCCCGAAGAATCGTTATCAGCGGGAATTATCTGATCCGGGAGGTGCCGGTGCTAAGCGAAATCCCTGTGCTCGGTCCGCTGCTGTTCACCCGCTCGTATATCTCCACCTATCTGGGGATCGTTATTTTCATCGTCCTGTCGATAATTCTCTATAAGACCCGTCTGGGACTGCGCATCCGAAGCTGCGGGGAGAATCCCCACGCCGCAGACTCCCTTGGGGTAAACATCTACAAAATCCGATACATCGGCGTGCTGATATCCGGTGCCCTGGCAGGCATGGGCGGGGTGATCTTCGTGCTGAGCTTTGCCACCCGGTTTGACGGAACCGTAGTGGGATTCGGGTTCCTCGCCCTCGCAGTGCTGATATTCGGACAGTGGCGTCCCAGCAGAATCCTCTATGCGGCATTCTTCTTCGCCTTCATGCGGGTCATTGCAAGCACCTACTCCGGTATTCCCGTACTTCAGGACATCAACCTGCCCAGCGAAGTCTACCGGATGCTTCCCTATATCGCCACCCTGGTGGTTCTCTCCTTCGCATCGAAACGCTCACGGGCGCCCCGGGCTGCAGGTGAGCCCTACGACGCCGGCAAGCGATAGAGCACCTCGCCTCTTGAGCAGATGCTTCTGCCGTTCCAGCGACCCCATGAGCGCTGCCGCCTTATGTGCGGTCTCGGGGAAGATGCTGCCGCACGAGTTCCCCGATACGGTAGAATTTCTCCGCAGCCACTCCCGGAGGACAGCTGTCACTGTTGGCCAGAATAAAGGGAGTTTCCGCCATCTCATCAAGGAGACTGCGGACATAGACTTCAAGCTCCCCCATCGAAGCATTGAGAAACACCGTGGGTTCAATCCCCCCGATGAGCGCCTGGCGAGGCTTCAGTCGGCCGCGGGCTTCGGCCAGTTCTATGTCGCCGGTAGGCGGGGGTGGAATCGACTCAATACCGTCTATATCGGATTCTCCCATCAGAACAATGAGATGCCGCAGGGTTCCGCAGGCATGTTGAAGATACCTGCAGCCGGCTTCATGGACCACGGCACACCAGCGGTCTATTTCAGGTCTGATGTACCGCTGATAGTACCCGGAGAGATGTTGGTGGTGGAGGTATCCTCCCAGGTAGTGAACACCTCAGCCCCGGAGGCTGCAGAGATGGTAACGGCCTCCAGATTGCGCTGCCCCATAATCGCCAGGGTGTGCTCAACTGTCTCCTGCTGGTCCGCAAGGAGGTAGACCAGCTCTTCAGTGCCCACCCAGTACTCGATCATAGCCTGGAATGCTGATTTCGTATCAGGCACCAGCAGGGGAACAATCAGCGCCTCCTCCCCGCACCAGTCGACTGACTCCTTCCACCGGGTGTAGTTCGGGGTGAGGCGCATGAACTCATAGAGCCGGGCAAGGATATTGAAGTCCTCCGCGCTTCGGACCGGATGGTCCCTGAGAAACCAGGTGTGTCCGGATTCAGAATATATGTACCTCGCAGAGATGACTCCTGCCGGCGTGCGGTAGGTGATCATCATTTCGTTGCCCCGGACGGTTTCGGTCACTTCACAGTCTGCATACTCCACGGAAAACAGCAGCAGATGCTCCCACTTTCTGTCAGTCATGGGATAATGCCCCCGGATCAGCGCATCCCCTCCGATTGCCCGGTATAATCCCGGCTCAGTCAGGTCAACGGCGTACTGGGGAGCAGTATCCCACCAGTACGCCAGGTTGGGAGCCCAGGGAATCCGGTCGAGGCTCACCGGAGACGGCCTTCAGCAGCCGTTCTTTGCCGGTCATAATAATCACCTCCTGCGGCGGGTATTCCTCAACTCTACAGGGACTTTTTCCATCTGCAACCGAAAATCCGAAATTTCCAGTTCTCCAGGTCGGCCCTTAAAACCAGCGTGGTGCAGAGGAAGGTGAATCACAGCCCGTGGCACCGCATGATTCCACGCCCCCGTAAAGGGGCAAATGGTAGGGTTCACCATATTTGCCTGCACTTGATCTCTGCACAAAATCATTTGATCCTTAGGTATGTATAACATATTCAATGCTATGAACGGGGGAGAGGGCTACACTATGAATGTTTTTGTTTTTTGGAAAGCTGGTCATCACTGTTAACAACCGTTTATATATTTCTTTAAAAAATAAGGCTCTTTTCGTCAAGCCAAGTTATCAACTCCTGAACAGTAAGATTGAAGGCAGGTGAGCATGTATAATTTGTTATCTTACAGCCATTTTCTTACAAACACCAGCATTGAAACGATAAG
>PWKH01000049.1 GCA_003559765.1 Spirochaetaceae bacterium | reverse complement strand
ATTATGCTGGAAGGGCTGCGGTACGAATGCGCTGTTATTCCTGCGGCAAATCCTGTGCAGATTGCCCTGCCCGGCGGACGCAGCGTGGCGCCCTTCATCGACGCTCTTATGGAGGCGACGGCAAGCCAGCTCAGTCGGCTGCGGCTCTACCTGATCGACGAGCGGCTCTCAGAGCCCTTTAATACCGATGATATCATGAAGATGGGCCTGCGCCAGCTGATCACCCAGGGGCGGATGCGGGAGGATCAGTTCATCAGGCCTGATCTCACCCTCCCCCCCGAAGCGGCCGCTGCAGCATACGCACGAGTGCTTCCGGCATTTTCCATGATTATCGCCGGTGTCGGTGAGGACGGACATGTCGCCTCCCTCTTTCCGGGCCGGCCGGAACTGGTTTACGAAGAGGATGCCGCGGTGGTACGGGATGCGCCGAAACCGCCGCCTCACCGGATCACGCTCACTCCCCATCTGTTCAGGCGTCACCGTGCGCACTGTTCAGCAGTGCTGCTGTTCTTCGGCGAAGCAAAGCAGGATGCGCTGCAGAATTTCATGAAGCTTGATGATCCCGCCGGATGTCCCGCTTCGATATTCAAGGGATTCTCCCATCTGACGGTACTGACTGACCTGGAGGTGTAATGTGAAACAGATCTTTATTCAATTCGGCGGCACCGGTGACCTGGTGCAGAAAAAACTGCTTCCCGCATATGAGACCCTGCTGGATCAGGGACATGATTTTCACGTGATTGCTCTGGGCAGGCGGTTTTCGGACCAGGAATCCTATATCTCCTTCATCGGACTGGATGAGCAGTCCTCCCTCCGGGGAAAGCTGCACTATGTGCAGTACTCAATGGAGAGCAGCAGTTCTAAACTGAGTTTAATCAATCTGCTCCATTCGCTCATCGGAGACACCTGCTATATCGAACTGATCTACTACATTGCCCTGCAGCCGTCGCTCTATGAATCGGCAATCTATGACATCCGCGATGTGCACGAACGGCTTCAGGGGTGCGAACTGCAGAAAAAAATTGTGGTGGAGAAACCCTTCGGCTTTGACCGCGACAGTGCGGTTCACTACAACCGCATTCTGCAGTCGGCCTTCACGGATGATGAAATCTATCGGGTCGATCACTATCTGGGCAAGGACTTCATGCAGAGCCTGCTGGTCATGCGGTTCTACAACGATGTGTTCAAGGGCATCTGGAACAAGCACTTCATCGATCATATCCAGATCATATTCGACGAAACCTACGGGGTGGACCAGCGCCTCGGGTTTTATGAACAGATCGGAGTCGTCCGGGACACCATTCAGAATCACATCCTGCAGATCATCACCCATCTGACTATGGGAGAGCCGGTGGCCTTCACCCCGGTTGAGATCTCCCACGAAAAGCGCAAGGTCCTGCGGTCCATCGCTCCGGTCACCGATTTCTCCCTGGCTCAGTACAGCTCCCTGAAGGAGGCCAAGGACGGGCCGATTCACACCCCGACCTACTGCTCCATGAAGCTTTACGTCGACACCTTTGATTTTGCCGGAGTGCCGATCTACGTCCGTACCGGGAAGATGCAGAAGCAGGCGCAGTCATTGATCTATATCGCCTTCAAGCACTTCAGGACATCCTCAGACCGGCAGCAGGATTTGGTGGATAACGCCATGATCATCACCCTGCATCCCCAGATGACCATCGACCTGCAGATCAACATGAAGGAGCCCGACAGTCCCTGGGGATCCAAGCCGGTTCGGTTCAACTTTGATCACTTCAGCACCTTCGGAGTAAACACCCCGGAGGCATATCAGCAGATCATTGAGAAAATCATTGTGTCAGACAAGAGTCTCTTCCCGTCAATCGAAGAAATAACTGACGCCTGGATGGCGGTCGAACCGATGCTTGCCGAAAGCTCCCTGGAAATAGAGAATCATGCAGACCGGAGCCTGCCGGAAAGCGCCCGGTCCCTCATCGAAACGGACGGAAGGACGTGGTTCGCCTAATCCTGTTTGTGTGAAAGGTTTTCGATGAACATGGTGATCAGCCGCACCGAAGTCTGCGGATTGAAGTGCTCCAGCAGAGCCATCTGAAATCCAAAGGATTCCAGCAGGGTATACAGCTGGGTGCTGACATCGTCAACCGATACCGGATGGAACTCCCCGCTGTCGATGCCGTAGCGGAGCAGCCGCTTGAACAGAATATTGAGTTTCACGGTCCTGCGCATAATGATGTCGGAGAAATCGCCCCCTTCCCGTTTGCGCTGCACCATGACGTCGGCCAGTGCGGTAAGCTTGTCCCGGTTGGCGTATCCCTTCATAATGATGTCGCTGCAGATATCCTTCAGCCGGTCTGCCACCGGCCGGTCTGTATCGAATGCGATGGCCCCGTACTGGGTGAACATATCGCCGGTGACCTTTTTAACGGCTACATGGAATATTTCCTCTTTATCACGAAAATACTGGTATATCGTCGGACGGGATATCCCGCAGGCATGCGCAATCATGGACAGACTCGTATCGCTGTATCCGTGATCAGCAAAAACCTGCAGCGCCTGATAGAGGATTTCCTCCCTCCGTTTCTCGTGATCGATTATTTTCGGCATACGCTCCCTTCGCAGTAACGGGTTCTGCTAGGAGTATACCACAGGAAGGAAAGAAAAATCATCCGTTTCCCCGCGGAATACTCAGTTATTCAATGGACCGCGGATCTGCATCCTCCTCATAATCCACTCCGGGACAGTCAAATCCGTGCAGTCTCAGATATTCAGACCTGAACCCCTCGATATCGGAAATGGAAGGGAGGTTTTCGCTGCTGGCCTGGTGCCATAACTGATGCACGTCCTCCTGCACGTCCTCCTGCATTTCATAGTCATCAAGCCGGATGCGGCCCTCCTCATCACAGGGCACCTCGCCGCCGGCATACAGCCGGTCCCGGAACATCCGGTAGATCTGCTCAATGCATCCCTCATGCAGTCCCTTTTCCTTCATAACCTTGTACAGAATGGAGATATACAGCGGAACCACGGGAATTACCGCGCTTGCCCGGGTCACCAGGGCTTTATTCACCGAGACATAGGCACTTCCGGAAAGATCCGAGAGGCTCTCGCTGATCAATTGGGCTTTCTGTTCCAGATCCTCCTTCGCCCGTCCGATGGTCCCCTCACGGTAGATCGGAAAGGTCAGTTCAGGTCCGATATAGGAATAGGCCACCGCCTGCACTCCCTCGGCCAGCACATCAGCCTCCCTGAGTTTGTCAATCCAGAGCTTCCAGTCCTCACCGCCCATGACTTTGACCGTCTCTTCAGCTGCCTGCTCATCAGCGGGCTCAACCGTTACGCTGCTCACCTCGCCGCTCATCATATCCACCGTCACCCCGGTAAAGGGCTCCTTCAGCGGCTTGAGCACCGAGGTGTACTTTGCCCCCGTATCAGGATCAATCCGCATCGGGGAGGCCAAACTGTAGATCACCAGATCGACCGCTCCTCCCAGTTTCTTTTTAATCGCCTGCACCGTCCGGTCCTTGATCTCATGGGAGAAGGCGTCCCCTTCAATGGTAACCGCCTTCAGCCCTTCTCTGCGGGCGGCGCGGTCAAATGCACGGTTGTTGTACCACCCGGGAGTTCCGGTCCTCTTTTCCGTCGCCGAGCGCTCAAAGGAGACGCTGACCGTATCAGCCTTTCCCCAGAAGGCAGCGGTGATGCGTGAGGCGAGTCCGTATCCCGTCGATCCGCCGATCACCAGCACCCGCTGGGGCGTTTTCCTGTCCCGGGGTTTCTTGCTGACCCAGGCAATCTGCTTCTCTACCTCGGCGGCACACCCCTTCGGATGCGCCGTGAGGCAGACATTTCTCATGATTTTCGGTTCAATCTTCATATCAGGTTCTATTCCTCTTCTGTCTTGATGATCGCCATCCAGCTGCCTTCTGCGGCAAGTTCATCCCCGACGTAGGCTTTTCCGGCCTGTTTGAGCATATTCGGCGTGATGCGCAGATTCTCAATTTCAAAGCGGACAGTCTCTTCCGGAACGACCTGTCTGCGGAACTTGGCTTTCTCCACGCTCACCAGAAAATAGATGGCAGTTTTCTGGACGATTTCAGCCTGTCTGATTCCGGCACCTCCGCACTGCGCCATGGCTTCCAGCAGCAGCACTCCGGGAACCACCGGATATCCGGGGAAATGCCCGGCAAAGAAAAACTCATCCTTCCCGAAGGTCTTGCTGCCGACAATCATCTCCTTGTCAGCCCGTTCGATTCTGTCAACGAAAAGAAAGGGCTCCCGGTGGGGAATATACTCTTTAATACTCATGGGACACCTCACTGTGTGTATTTCTTGACGATAATCGCCGCATTATGCCCGCCGAACCCGAGGGAATCAGTCAGCGCCGCGTTGATGACCCCGTGCTGTCCCTGATTCGGGACGTAATCGAGATCGCAGGCTTCATCAGGTTCATCCAGGTTGATGGTGGCAGGAAAGAACTGGTCCTTAATAGCCATAACCGACAGCAGTGTCTCCACTGCACCGGCTGCGCCCACCAGATGTGCGGTCATTGATTTCGTCGAGGAGACCTTCATCTTATAGGCATGATCACCGAAGGTGTCCTTGATCGCCTTGGTTTCAATCGGATCATTGGTCGGGGTTGATGTACCGTGGGCATTGATGTAGTCAATATCCTCAGGCTTCATCCCCGCTTCCGCCAGGGCCTGCTTCATCGCCCTGGTGGCTCCGTCCCCTGCAGGATCGGGCGCGGTGACATGGTAGGCATCGCAGGTCGCTCCGTATCCGGCAATTTCCGCATAGATCTTCGCACCCCGTTTCAGGGCATGCTCCAGACTTTCGATCACCAGGACCGCCGCACCCTCACCCATGACAAATCCGTCGCGGTCCTTGTCAAAGGGTCTGCTCGCCTTCTCAGGCTGGTCGTTGAAGTTCGTGGAAAGCGCCTGGATCTTGCAGAATCCGGCTATGCCGAGGGGGCAGATGGAGGCTTCGGTGCCGCCTGCGACGGCCGCATCAAGCATGCCGCTCTTGACGGCATGGAAGGCCGCTCCGATGGCATCGGCTCCGGAAGCGCAGGCGGTTGCAATCGTGAAGCACGGGCCCTGGAGACCGAACTTTATGGCGATATTGCCCCCCGCTTCATTGGAGATCATCTTAGGAATGGTCATCGGGGCTACCGACCGAGGACCGGAGGTATGGACCTTCATCACCGATTCTTCGATCACTTCAAATCCTCCGATTCCGTTCCCGATATAGGTTCCCACCCGATGGGGATCATATACCAGTTTTCCGTCCTTCATAAACCCGGCATCCGCTACTGCCTGCACTGACGCCGCTACGGCGTATTTGGTGAAGTCGGCCATGGACCGGTGCTCCCGGCGCTCCATAAAGTCGGAGGGATCAAAGTTCTTCACCTCCCCGGCAATCTGTGCCGCATAGTTTGAGACATCAAACTTTGTCACCCGGCTCACCCCGGACTTCCCGGCCTTAACCGCCGCCCATGTGTCCTGCACATTATTTCCTAACGGATTGACCGTACCCATTCCGGTAATGACCACCCGTCTGTGTTCTCCGTTCATACGTTTCTCCTCGTTGTTTTGCTCTATCATGTAACCATGCCGCCGTCGACGGTCAGCACCTGACCGGTCATGTACATCGACAGGTCTGATGCGAGATACACCGCCGCATGGGCAATCTCCTCCGGGGTTCCGAACCGTCCCATGGGAATTGACTCCAGCAGCGCTGTTTTATGCTCTTCCTTGAGCGCATCGGTCATATCGGTGGTGATGAATCCCGGAGCTATCACATTCACCCGAACCCCCCGGGAGGCTACTTCCTTGGCAAGGCTTTTGGAAAATCCGATCAGTCCAGCCTTGGAAGCAGCGTAGTTGGTCTGTCCGCCGTTGCCGCTTAACCCCACCACCGATGAAATATTAATGATTGAACCGCTTCGCCGCTTGGCCATCTGCCGGGCAACTTTCCGGCAGGTATAAAAGGCACTGGTCAGGTTCACTGCGAGCACCTGCTGCCAGTCTTCCGTCTTCATGCGGAAGATCAGCCCGTCGCGGTTTATCCCTGCGTTATTCACCAGCACGTCGATATCGCCGAGAAACTCATAGGCGGCATTCAGCCCGGTTTCAACCGACTGTTCATCCCCGACGTCCGTCTCAATCCAGTTCACTCTGCCGCCGGAGTGATCAGCGGCTTCCTGCATCTCCTCGTGGCGGGAACTTCTGCTTCTGCTGAGATACACTGCCTCAGCACCGGAGCGAAGGGCCGTAAGCACAATCTCACATCCGATTCCCTTCGAACCGCCGGTAACCAGAAGGCGCTTGTCCTTCAGCAGTCCCGTGGTATCTGTCATGGCTGTCTCCTTTTTGTCTGCTACACCTGCAGCGCCGCTTCTGCGGCCAGTGCTTCAATCTGCTCCAGTGTTCCGCCGGGATGACAGGGAATCTCTCTGCTGACCCCTTTCCAGAGCCCAGCAAGAACCTTTCCGGGACCGGCTTCAACCGCCTGATCCAGCGGCAGTCCTTGGAGAGCCTCCATGTTGTCCACCCACCGTACAGGAGATACAATCTGGTCTGTCAGCAGCTTCGGCACGGCTGCCGAAGATTCATGAAATCCGCCGCTTACATTGGCGCAGCAGGGCTTCTGGAAGGGCTTCCAGTTCACCGATTCCAGGCTTTCTCGGAATGCGTCCGCCGCATCCTGCAGCAGGGGAGTATGAAAGGGACCGGTCACCTTCAGCGGTATGACCCGGCGCGCTCCTCCTGCAATGAGATGATCCTTCAGCGCCGCAATGGGATCTGCCAGACCCGACAGGGCTACCTGCAGGGGACTGTTGTCGTTCGCGGCATACACATGTCCCTGACCGTGTTCGGCCACGATTTCGCGGACCTTGGCAAAATTCAGTCCGATCACCGCAGCCATAGCCGGCCCTCCGTGCTGATCCGCCAGCAGGGAGGAACAGCGCACCATCTCCTCTGCCCGCCGCTTCACCAGCATCATCAGATCCTCGAAATCCATGCAGCCTGCGTCGAAGAGGGCCGAGAGTTCACCGGAACTGAATCCGGCCGCTGCGGAGGAACTGAACCCGAATTCCCGTCTCAGCACTTCCCGCACCGATACATTCACGAGGGTAATTGCCGTCTGTGTATTTACTACTTGTTTTAATTCCGTTTCATCTGCTTCAAAAAGCAGCCGCTTCATATCCTGGCCGCATATCTCAGAGGCGCCGGTAAACAGCTCTTTCACCAGGTCGTACCGGTGCCAGAGATCCTGGCCCATGCCCGGGTACTGCGCTCCCTGTCCGGGATAAAGGAATACTGCGTTTACCATATGATTACATTTCCTCCATAGGTGAGTCCTGCTCCGAACCCAATCGTCATAATCCTGGCTCCCCGCCGCAGCAGTCCCTTCCGTTCCATTTCCTTCAGTGCTACCGGGATGGAAGCAGCGGAGGTATTCGCCAGATCTTCGATATTAACATAAAACTTCTCAAAGGGGAAACCAAGCCGTTTCGCAGCTGCCTGGAGAATCCGGATGTTCGCCTGATGCGGAACAATATAGTCCACATCATCAATCGTCAGGCCGTTGCGCTCCATCATGGAACGGAGGGTTCCCACAATCACCGATACGGCAAAGTTGTAGACCCGCCGTCCCTGCATTCTCAAAGTCACTTCAGCGATATCGTAGGGACCGTCCTTCATCGGCCTGCGGGATCCCCCGGAGGCTACCATCAGGGCTTCAGCGCCTGAGCCGTCTGCATGGAGCTTGCTGTCGATAATGCCCCGCAGGCCCTCCTCTGCGCCGTTAAGCCGGGAGAGCACCACCGCCCCTCCGGCATCACCGAAGAGCACTGAGTTTCTGTCATCCCAGTCCACAACGCTGGTGAGCTTCTCCGCCCCAATGACGAGGATGTTGTCCGCATCCTTCAGCTGGAGCATGCCCCGGGCTATCTCAAGGCCGTAGATAAACCCGCTGCATCCTGCGGTTACGTCAAAGGCGAAACCGGGCTGGGCCTTCAGCCTGTCCTGGATAATGCAGGCGGTGGAGGGAAAGCCGAAATGATCGGGGGTAGCAGTAGCTGCTATGATGCCGCCGATCTCCTGTATATCAACCCCTCCGCTTTCCAGCGCATCCACCGCTGCGCGGTATCCTAAGTCGGAGGTTGCTTCATCGTCATCTGCTATATGTCGGGCGCCGATACCTGTATGGGACCGAATCCACTCATCGGAGGTATCGATTCGTTCTGCAAGTTCATCATTGGTGACCCGTTTTTTTGGAATATATGATCCAATGGACCGTATGTAGGTATTCATGGTGTCTCCTTCTTTCTGTTCTGCTACACTGTTTATTATTACAATATTTTTATAAATGTCAATAATGCATATGTCTTTGGCTCGATAAAAAATAATTCATACTCCCGGCCGTTTACAAGCCCGGTGCAATCGAGTAAGGTGGATAAAAACTGATACAGAAGCAGGAGGCATACATGGTTGTTTCATTAGGTGAGGCGCTGATTGATTTTATCTATACCGAACAGGAAGGCAGTCCCTCCTTCAGACCAGCCCCGGGGGGATCTCCCTTCAACACCGCAGTTGCACTGCAGCGTCTGGATATTCCTACGGCTTTCGTCAGCAGACTCTCCCGGGATATGTTCGGCAGCATGCTGACCGAACATCTGGAGACAAACGGTGTCGACACCTCCGCACTGCTGCGCAGCGATGAGCCCACCACCCTGGCCTTTGCAAAGATCATCGATAAAAAGGCCGAATACGCATTCTACACCAACGGATCAGCAGACCGCTCCATCACCGCAGCGGACATAGACAGGGCAGTCAGCAGCCTGCCCGAACCGCCGAAGTGCATCCAGATCGGCTCCATCTCCCTGGCCCTTGAACCAGGAGCTTCAGGCATCCATGAGTATATTCTGAACCGGGACCGGGGTATTGCCGTCTCCCTCGATCCCAACATCCGGCCTTCCATGATCGCCGATCGGGACGGCTATCTGAATAGACTTGAGGAACTCTTTGCTTCGGCAGATATCGTAAAAATCAGCGATGAGGATCTTGCCTGGATCTACCCCTCATCAGACATCCGCCAGGGGGCGGCGGACATACTCAAAGCAGGGGCGGCCGCCTGCATTGTTACCCACGGCATTGAGGGATCCTACTGGTTCTCACAGCATGCCGAAGCCTTTGCTCCGACTCATCCGGTCAAGGTAGTTGACACCATCGGCGCCGGCGACACCTTTCACGCAGGGCTGATTGCCTATCTCTACCGGGAGGGGCTGCTGGAACGGAAGAAGCTTGCTGAGGTTTCTGAAGGCCGGGCGCATCTTGCCCTGACCTTCGCCACCCATGCGGCAGAAGGAACCTGCCAGCGGCAGGGTGCCGATCCTCCAAGGCTGGAGCAGGTGCTCAGGCTCATGGAATCAGAAGGTAATTAAATCCGGATCCGGTCCGATCCGGTCCCTCTTCAGCGATGCTATGATCTTCATCTCCTCGCCGGAGAGTGAAAAGTCGAAGATATCAAGGTTCTCCCGCAGCCGTTCGGCATGCACGGTCTTCGGAATCGGCACCGCTGAGAGCTGGCAGTGCCAGCGCAGCACGATCTGGCTGACCGTCTTCCCGTGACTCCGGGCAATCTCATTCAGCTGGGGAATTTCGGTGATCCTTCCTCTGGCCAGGGGTGCCCAGGAACAGACCAGCACGTCCAGTTTTTCGCAGAACCGGCGCAGCCGTTTCTGCGGATAGAACGGATGAAGCTCCACCTGGTTGATCATCGGCAGCATGTCGCTGCGGTCAGCCAGGTCCTGGAGGTGGTGGATCTTGAAATTGCTCACCCCGACAGCCCGGAGTTTTCCCATGCGGTACAGCTTCTCCATGGCCTTCCAGGTCTCGAAAGACTGTTCCTTCGGCCAATGAATGAGATACAGGTCCAGATAATCGGTATTAAGCCGCTTCAGGGACTGTTCGCATGCTCCGATAGTCCGCTGGTATCCCTGATCAGTGTTCCAGACTTTGCTCACCAGAAATACATCCTCTCTGGGGATTCCGCTGGAACTGACACCCTGACCGACACCCTGTTCATTGCCGTACATACTTGCGGTATCTATCATCCGGTACCCGGCAGCCAGGGCCTCTGCGACTGTCCGGGCGGCAGCGGCATCGTCCATTCGGTATGTCCCCAGCCCGATTCCGGGTATCTCCACCCCGTTATAGAGCGTGCGTGTACTGTATTCCTTCACTTCCCCCTCCTCTCATCTGTCTGCACCCATGCTGCCTTGTATCATCCATTGTAACCCGAGTTTCCTCAGGGAACAAGAGCAGCCGGACAGTACTCACCGGCAGATTCTTCATGCTCTGCGCTGGTCAGCCAGGCAAAAACACAGTATGCTGAATACCATGGAATCGATGAAACAGCTCTACCGAATCGGCCTCGGCCCTTCAAGCAGTCACACTATGGCTCCGATGCATGCCGCCGAAGATTTCCTCGCCCGAACCCCGGATGCGGCATCCTACCGGGTGGTCCTCTACGGCAGTCTCGCCGCTACCGGGAGGGGGCATTATACCGACCGGGCGATAGAATCAGTCCTCGGAAAAACGGGAAAACCTGTGGAAATCCTGTGGAAACCCGACATCTTTCTCCGGAAACATCCCAATGCCATGACCTTCAGCAGTCTCGATCAAGGAGGCAGCCCTCTCTGCTCATGGAACGTCTACAGCACCGGAGGCGGAGCGCTGCGGGATGACGAGTCCTGGGGCAGGGCCGACCGGGTCTATGAGCTGGACAGCATGGACAGCATCCTCGAATGGTGCCGCAGGAAAGGGGCTATGCTCTGGGAATATGCTGCAGACCAGGAAGGGGAGGAGCTGTTCAGCTATCTTAAACAGGTATGGGAAGCTATGAGGGCATCGGTGAAAGCGGGGCTTGAACACGAGGGGGTGCTTCCCGGGGAGCTCCGGCTGCCGCGCAAGGCAGCTCAGTATTATGCGCGGACCCAGTATCTCAGCGGCTCCATCGGCAGACGTTCGCGGATCTATGCCTACGCTCTGGCGGTATCCGAAGAGAATGCCGGCGGGGGTCAGGTCGTGACCGCCCCCACCTGCGGGGCCAGCGGCGTGCTTCCGGCGGTGCTGTACTACCTCCAGGAGACCCACCGGATTTCCCAGCAGCGGATTATCAGGAGTCTCGCCGCTGCCGGAATCGTCGGAAACATCGTCAAGCACCGCGCATCGATATCCGGTGCTGAAGTGGGCTGCCAGGGAGAAATCGGAACTGCCTGCGCCATGGCCTCAGCTGCGGCGGCCCACCTGATGGGAGGCTCCAACTACCAGATTGAATATGCAGCAGAGATGGGTCTTGAGCATCACCTGGGTCTGACCTGCGATCCGGTATACGGGCTCGTGCAGATCCCCTGCATTGAGCGCAACGCCATGGCCGCTGCCCGGGCTCTGAACCATATGGCCTTCTCCCTCCTCTCGGACGGACGGCATTTCATATCCTTTGATGATGTGGTCTCGGTCATGAAGGAGACCGGGGAGGCCATTCCCTCGCTCTACAGGGAGACTTCCATGGGCGGGCTGGCGGCACTGGAGAGAAAAACCGATTCCTTGTAGATGATCGTTTAAGCCGTTCTGCAGTGCCGGTGCTCATGAGCGTTTCCTTAATCGGATCTGCCGGAGCATTCTGATTTCAGAAAAAACCGAACAGGAAACCGGCCTTTCTGCTCGACGGCATACGTCGGCATCTGATACAATCTGTTCTATGAAACCGGTACTGTTTATCTTTACCCGGGACCTGCGGTTTGAGGACAATACTGCCCTCAATGCCGCCCGGTCAGCCGGCGCTCCCGTAATTCCCTGCTTTCTGCAGTTCCCCCTCGGACCCTTCGCCCGGTCCTTCGTCCATGACAGTCTCAAGGAGCTGGATGCCCGGCTTGCAGAAGACCACAGCAGCCTGCAGGTCTGCAGCGATCTTCAGGAGACAGTGAGCCTGGCGAAAAGCTGCTCGGCTGAGACCGTCTACCTCACCTTCGACACGTCACCGGAGCACCGGCAGCTTGCAGCCGGACTTTCAAAGGATTTTACCGTAATCGAGGTGAAGGACCGCACCCTGACCGATGCCCAGGAAGTGATGAAGGCCGACAGATCAGCTTACCAGGTGTTCACCCCGTATCTGAACCGGGCGAAAACTCTTGACGTCGCCGTGCCCGCGTCCCTCGCCCCGGGTCGATGGCATTCGGGAGCGGCAGATGCGCGGAGATTGAGTCCGCCGGAGTCTGTCTCCTCCGTCCCTGGGGGCAGGCAGGCCGGACTGGAGCTTCTTCGGTCCCTTGAATCCATGACCGACTACGCAGAAATCCGGGATATTCCCTGGAGACATACCTCCCGGCTCTCGGCGCACCTTGCTTTCGGCACGGTCTCTCCCCGCGAAACGTTTCTGCGGGCAGCAGAGGTGTTCGGAATTGATTCGGTCTTTGTCTCGGAACTGTACTGGCGCGACTTCTGGCACTCCATTGCCGAACATGTTCCGGCAGTCTACTCCGGCAGCTACATCAGCCGGTATGACCGTCTGCCCTGGTCGGAAGATACCGAAGCATTCCAGGCATGGTGCCGCGGAATGACCGGCTTTCCCATAGTTGATGCGGGGATGCGGGAGCTTAATGAGACCGGGTTCATGCACAACCGAGTGAGGATGATCACCGCATCTTTTCTCACGAAGGACCTCCATATTGACTGGAAATGGGGAGAGGAGTATTTCGCCTCACGGCTGATTGATTATGATCCGGCAGTGAACAACGGCAACTGGCAGTGGGCCGCATCCACCGGGTGCGACGCCCAGCCCTTCTTCAGGGTCTTCAACCCATGGAGACAGCAGCAGCGGTTCGACCCGGAGGCGCGGTACATCAAGGCGCACCTGCCGGAGCTTGCGGGGTTTTCCCCGAAGGAAATTCACCGGCACGAGAAGCACCCCCTGCCGGGGTATCCGTCCCCGATGGTTGACCACCAGACGGAGCGGCAGGTCGCTCTGGACGCCTACCGATCCGCAGGTCTACAGCGGAAGGATATTTGACAGCGGTTCAAACTTAATATCAAGGTCCTTGTCGGAGGCGGTTCTGTGGAGCGCTTCCCGGACTGCCGCCGGGGAGACATCTACCGGGAGAATCACCCGCAGCTTCATGACGAACATGGGAGAGCCGGTAAAGGGAGCTGAGGCGCTCTCGGTATCCAGTTCTTCTATGTTGATCTTGAACTCCCTGAGGACCTGGGTTACCTAATGGACAATTCCCGGAGAATCCAGGGATACCGTCTCCACCAGGTAGGTAAGTCCTCCCCTTTTCCCTTCGGCTGCGGCTACCCGCTTCAGCTCGACCTGCAGATCAGCAACCTTCTCCCAGGATTCCTCGCCTGCAAGGAGCTTCTCTACATTATCCTGGGGACCTGCAAACAGCAGGATAACGGCAAACTGGTCTGCCAGCACCGCCATTTTGCTCTCTTCAATATTGCATTCCCATTTCGTCAGCACCTCGGTGAGATCCTGAACAATACCGACCCGATCCTTCCCCATGGCGGTGAGGATTGCCTTTCCCTGTTTACTGCTCATCACTCCTGATCCCCTTTTCTATAGGATTTGCTGATCCATTTGATGATTCCCTGTGCGGTCTTCCAGGGAGGAAACACCGGCACCGGTCTTCCCTGCACAATACCCTCTTCCGGAGACTGGGGAACATGGATAAAGACCGTATTCTCCAGATCCATCTCCTGCAGGGCAATATAGTAGGAATAATTTGCTATGCCCGTTCCGCAGTGAAAGGAGTGGTCCGCAGGAACTCCGTGCTCCCTGAGCATTTCCACCAGATCCACGGTATCAGCTCGGGTAAAGAGCGCACCGGCGCCGTTCTGGTATATCGGGGTCATATGCCGGTCCTGGTCCGCCCAGTTGGGATAATGATGGGTGTGGATAATATTCAATGCACACTGCTCAATCATCACCCAGGGCTTTCCCGGAGACACATGGAATCCGATGACGATATCAGGCTGGAAGGAATCAATCTTCCGCTTCAGCTTCTCCCTGCAGGAAAAATACAGCGGCAGCACTACCGTCAGGCAGTTCGCCGTTTCCGGATATTCCGACACTAGTCCCTCCACGATCCATTCAGCCGTGGTCACTCCGCTGTTGGTGTGACCGGGAGTAGACGGTTCAAAAGAAAACAACAGTACTTTCATACAGCTCAGTATATCCTATAAACAAAAAAATTTTAACCTTTTTCAAGCATTCCTCTCACCCTTGCAACCCTGTCCGTCTGATAGTATAGTAAGACTGATCATGAATCAATCATCTGATTCGTCCAGCAGGAGAAACCCCGTCCGCCTCACCGCACCCGGGAGAACTGTCCGATGATGCCCCACATCTTTTCAGTGCTGCTGCTTGTGGTCCTTTCAGGAATCTTTTCCGGCACTGAGACGGCTTACACTTCCCTCTCCTTTCTGCAGATCAAGGAAATGGAGCAGTCAGGAAGCAGAACATCGCGGCTGGCGGCTCTTCTTGCGAACCGCCCCGATCAGCTGCTGACCACCATCCTCATCGGCAACAATCTGGTCAACATTGCCGCCTCAGCGATGACTACGGCCATGGTGATTGAACGATTCGGCTCCTTTGCTGTGGGATATGCCACAGGGATACTGACGTTCATTATCCTCGTATTCGCAGAAATCACTCCGAAGCAGATCGCTATTATCCATAATGAACTGATCAGCGCTCATATGTCCTATCCCCTGCTGTGGCTTTCCTACCTTCTTCGGCCGCTGATCTGGCTGATTAACACCATGAGCACGACCATCACCCGGCTGTTCTCCCGGGGAGATGCCGGCAGCATTTCCCTGCAGGGTATCCTGCATGTGGTAAACCTCGCAGAGCGTCAGGGAGTAGTGGAGGATTACGAATCCGATCTGGTCCGCCGGGTCTTCCGGTTCGACAACATTGAGCTGCGTTCCATCATGACTCACCGGACTGATGTATTCAGCATTGACGAACAGGCTTCAATCGCATCAATCCTCCCGGATCTGGTAGCCTACGGCCATTCACGGATTCCGGTCTACGCCAGGCATCCCGAGCAGATATCCGGCATTGTGCTGATGCGGGATGTGCTGAAGGCGGTAGTGGAACAGAAGGATCAGCTGCGGATCAAGGATATCATGCAGTCTCCGATATTCGTCTCGGAGACCAAGAAGGTCCATGACATGTTCTTCCTCTTCAAAGCCCAGCAGCTTCAGATTGCCGTGGTGCTGGACGAATACGGAGGACTCGCGGGAGTCGTGAGCCTGGAGGATGTCCTGGAGGTGCTCTTCGGAGAGCTCTATGATGAGCACGAACAGAAAAACGGAGACCCGATCACCAAGATCAGCACGGATGCATATCTGATTCAGGCCGATACGCCCCTGGAGCAGTTCCAGGATTTTTTCGGTGTTCAGGTCAGCCACTCCCGCCATGTGAGCACCGTCGGCGGCTATATCACCGAGGTAATCGGCCAGATTCCCGTTACCGGACAGTCAGTACCTGCACCCGAAGGGGTCTTCACCGTCCACAGCATGACGGGCAACCGGATTGATCTCATCAGGTTCCGCCCCGGCTCCGATCCGGGATAATACGCCGCCGGGACAGCTTATCTCATTGACCTTATCCGGCCACATAGGTATCATTCGCTCATGAGCAAATATCCATTTCACCAGATAGAAAAAAAATGGCAGCAGCATTGGGAAGAGCATAAGACCTTCAGAGCAAAGGAAGACCCGTCGGTTCCCCGGGAACGGCGCGCCTACGTGCTGGATATGTTCCCCTACCCCTCAGGGTCCGGCCTCCATGTAGGCCATCCGGAAGGGTATACCGCCACGGACATCTACTGCCGATACCTCCGGATGAAGGGGTACAACGTGCTGCATCCCATGGGGTTTGACTCCTTCGGCCTTCCCGCGGAGAACTACGCGATCACCACGGGCACCCACCCGAGGATAACCACTGAACAGAATATCGAGAAATTCCGCAGCCAGATTAAGGGCCTCGGATTTTCCTATGACTGGGACCGGGAAGTTTCCACCCACACACCGGAGTACTACCGATGGACCCAGTGGATTTTTCTGCAGCTGTTCAAACGCGGCCTTGCATACGAATCGGACACGCCGATCAACTGGTGTCCCGACTGCCTGACCGGCCTTGCCAATGAAGAGGTTATTGACGGAGCCTGCGACCGGTGCGGCACTCAGGTCCGCAGAAAGACGATCCGCCAGTGGATTCTGAAAATCACGGAATATGCAGACCGGCTTCTGGAAGACCTGGAGAAACTGGACTGGAGCGATGCCATCAAGGCAATGCAGCGCAACTGGATCGGCCGCAGCGAAGGGGCCAACGTCCGGTTCTCCGTGGAACGGAGCGAGGAGACCCTTTCGGTCTACACCACCAGGCCCGACACGCTCTTCGGGGCTACCTATATGGTGCTGGCCCCGGAGCATCCCCTGGTGAAGAAAATCACCTCGGATGAACAGCGGGAGGCAGTTGAGGCTTACCTCGAGAAGGCCGAAAAAAAATCAGATCTGGAGCGGACCGATCTCGCCAAGGAGAAGACCGGGGTGTTCTCCGGCGCCTATGCAGTAAATCCGGTAAACGGCAAGAGCATCCCCATCTGGATTGCCGACTACGTCCTGATATCCTACGGATCCGGAGCGATTATGGCAGTCCCCGGACATGACCAGCGGGACTGGGAGTATGCCCGGAAATACCATATCCCTGTTGTGGAAGTAGTCCAGGGCGGAGACGTCGAGCAGGAAGCCTATGAAGGAACGGGGATCAACGTCAATTCCGGATTTCTTGACGGACTGCAGACCGAGGAAGCCATTGAGAGCATGATCAACTGGCTGGAGAGCAAAGGGCTGGGAGAACGGGCGGTGAACTACAAACTCCGCGACTGGGTCTTCAGCAGACAGCGCTACTGGGGCGAGCCGATCCCCCTGGTGCACTGCAGCAGCTGCGGAATCGTCCCGGTTCCCGAGGAGAACCTGCCCCTGATGCTTCCTGAGGTTGACTCATACACCCCATCAGGGACCGGTGAAAGTCCCCTGGCAAAAATTGACGACTGGGTGAACACCTCCTGCCCGAACTGCGGCGAAGCGGCAAAACGGGAGACCAATACCATGCCCCAGTGGGCCGGATCCTGCTGGTATTATCTGCGCTACCTTGATCCCCGTAATGATCAGGAATTTGCCTCCCAGGAGTGCATTGACTACTGGATGCCCGTGAACCTCTACGTGGGAGGAGCGGAGCATGCCGTGCTGCATCTGCTCTACGCCCGGTTCTGGCACAAGGTGCTTTATGATCTGGGAAAAGTGAACACCAAGGAACCCTTCATGCGGCTGGTGAACCAGGGAATGATCACCTCCTACGCCTACCAGCGCCGGGATAAGTCCCTGGTGCCCCATGACGAAGTGGAGGAAACTGAGTCCGGAGCCTATGTGGAGAAGCACACCCGGGAGCCGGTTGAGCCGGTGGTGGCAAAGATGTCCAAGAGTCTGAAGAACGTCATCAACCCCGATGAGATTATCGAGTCCTACGGGGCTGATTCCATGCGGATGTATGAGATGTTCATGGGACCGCTGCAGGTTTCAAAGCCCTGGTCAACCAAAGGGCTTACCGGAGTCTACCGCTTTCTGGACCGGGTCTGGAGGCTTTCCCAGCGGGAAGTCACCGACGGGCAGCCGCCCCAGCACCTGCTGAAGCTGCTCCATAAGACCATAAAAAAGGTCTCCGTAGATACCGGAAACCTGGACTTCAACACCGCCATCGCCCAGATGATGGTCTACATAAACGAACTCTTCAAGCAGGAGGGCCTCTGCCGGAGTCTCTGGGAGCCCTTTATCCTGATTCTTGCGCCCTATGCGCCGCATCTTGCCGAAGAGCTCTACCAGCAGCTGGGGCATCACAGCTCCCTGGCCTATGCCGAATGGCCCGGCTGGGACGAGCAGCTGTGCAGGGAAGAGGAAACCGAAGTGGTCTTTCAGGTGAACGGGAAGGTCCGGGCCAAGGTGATGATGTCCGCCGATGCGGATGAACAGGCCATGAAGCAGTCAGCCCTGGACCATGAGAAGATCCGAAAATGGATTGACGGCAGGGATATCGTTAAGACGATTGCCGTACCGAAGAAACTGGTGAATATTGTGGTGAAATAACCGGCTCCGCCGGATTTGATGCCGCCCTGCTGCAGGGCGGCTGTTTTATGTCCTCCTGAGGTTTCACTGCCTGTCTGTCTGCAGCATGGTCCCTCCTTCCCGATCCAGCACCACGGTCACCTCATGCCCCCCCTTTACATGCACGAAGGTGTACGCCCCAGGATATGGAAGGGACAGCGTCCCGGTCTTCGATGGCAGGACAAACCGCTGACAGGGATCCTCCCGGAGATACCAGAGGCCTGCTTCGGGAAATTCAACCTCCCCGGCTGCCGAAGGCAGCAGCTGCAGACTCTCAGCCGACAGCTCTCCGGTGATGATGCTGATCCTTGCCTGGCTCCGGTCAAGCCGAAGCAGCTGAAAATCCGCCGGAGGATGGTCTGCCGGGTCCTTGAGCTGATCCAGCGCCTCCCCCCAATGAGACAGCCGGAGGGCAGCACAGCGCTCAGGGACGGACTGCCAGAGGTCCAGAAGCAGGGAAGCGAACCCGGAGAACTGCGGGCTCAGTACAATCCGGGATGACTCAGCCGCATCAGCCCATCCGCCGTAACCCGGATACCGTCCGTAGGGCCGGGCCAGCACCGGCACGTCTGCTCCCTTGGGAAGATCCGCTTCCGCACGGGAGACTCCCGGAGGCAGGCGGAGAGACCGGATGCTCCCCCGGGAATCGGGCCATTGAATGAGATGCCACGGCTCCTCCAGCCCGAGAGCTTCCCAGGAGTTCTCCACAGGGATTTCCACCACGATCCTGCGGGTTTCAGCAGCCAGGCTGCAGCCTGCAAGCAGGAGTGCCGCCAGCACGATAAAGGAGAGTCTCATGGTTCAGACATCCCCGGAAGGGGGGATGCTGATTCATTTCAGCATGGTATTTCTGACCTGTTCAAAGAAGTTGCGGCACTCGTCACTCCGGTAGTCCGCATAGCTCCAGGGCAGCGGGGCATAGCTGCCGTGCATGTAGAGCAGGGTCACTTCAGCATAGATGCCCGATTTCAGGGGAATGCGGTTTCCCCGGTCCTTGGCTGAAGCGAGGATGAGCCGCTCAAGCGACAGCAGTCCGGGATCTATATTGAACTGCCGACTTCCCTCCCGGGAGAACTGTCCTTCCAGTTCATTGGCGGACAGCTTGATGTCTGCGAGCCGGGAGGGATCGACGGGATTCCGGAACACCAGGAAATAGCGCTGGATTTCCTCCCCCATTTCCCCGGTATAATACCGGGTAAAGGTGAAATCCCATCGGGGACTGCGCACAGCCACCGGACCGTACTGCCGCTGAAGGGCTTCCTCCATCGCCTCCTCCTCTTCGGGGAGAGCGGAGAGGATTCCCATGAGCAGCAGGTGGGGCCGGAATTCTCTGACATCAGCCATAGCAGCCTCGTTTCTTACTTCCGGGTATAAAACGACCCGAGTATTCGGAAATCCTCCGATGCCGTCCGCAGCTGCTCTACCGCCGCTTCATAGGAGGTTCTGCCGGGAATTTCTGTTTCCACAAAGAACATATATTCCCAGGGCTTGCCGTGAATCGGCCGGGATTCGAGCTTCTTCATGTTCAGACCGTGTTCGGCGAGGATCTTCAGACATTTGAACAGGGCGCCCGGTTCATCCGGGGTGGAGAAGACCATAATCATCCGGTTCGGCTCTCTGCCGCCGGTTTCATCGGTTTCCTCCCTGGTTATGATGTAGAAACGGGTGTAGTTCCTGGGGTTGGTCTCAATTCCCTCCTTGAGCACCTCCATGCCGTAGTAGTCGGCAGCACCTCCGCCGGCAATGGCGGCAGCCTGGGCATCCTCCTGCTGGGCAATATAGGCCACCGCCCCGGCGGTGTCGAAGAAGGGGACCCGCTCAGCCCCGGAAAGGGTATCGAGAAACGCCTCGCACTGAGCCAGTCCCTGGGGGTGGGAGTAAACCCGCCGGATATCTGCAAGCTTTGTCCCCGGTTTTGCTATGAGGCTGTGGACAATGCGAATTTCCTTTTCCCCGACCACCCGGCAGTCGGGATACCGCAGCAGCAGATCGAGATTCTCGTTGATTACCCCTGCCAGGGAGTTTTCCACCGGAATAATCCCGTAGCGGCATTCCCCTGAAGCGACGGCTTCAAAGACATCCCGGAAATGCCTGCAGGCTTTCGGCTGAAAGGACTCATGGAAGTACTGCCGAAGCGCCTCTTCGCTGTATGCTCCGGGAACTCCCTGGAATGCCGCCAGGTTCTCCCCTTCGTCAGCGGGTTTTCTGGCGGCAGAGAAGGGCTTTCGTCTCGGAATGTGCTCAAGGGACTTCCCGAGCACGGGGGTCATCGCCTCGATATCCCGCATGAGCTTTTCAAACTGCTCAGGGAAAAGCGTCTGGGGACCGTCGGAGAGAGCCTCATCGGGATTGGTATGCACCTCCACCATCAGCCCGTCGGCTCCGGCGGCTGCCGCAGCCAGTCCCATGGGAATCACCTTGCCCCGCAGTCCCGTGCCATGGCTGGGATCCACAATCACCGGAAGATGGCTGAGTTTCTTGACCACCGGAATGGCGCTCAGATCGAGGGTGTTGCGGGTGTAGCGCTCAAAGGTCCTGATCCCCCGTTCGCAGAGCACCACGTTATCGGTTCCGTGGGCCATCAGGTATTCAGCCGCCATGAGCCACTCTTCGATGGTGGCGCACAGCCCCCGCTTGAGTATCACCGGAAGCCCGGATGCGCCTACTTCCTTGAGCAGTTCAAAGTTCTGCATGTTCCGCGCACCGATCTGGAAGGCGTCGACATAGGAGGCCATCATCTCCACATGGGCGGGGCTGACGATTTCCGAGGTGATCGGCAGGCCGTAGGCCTCCCCGGCTTCCTTCATGTAGGAAAGTCCCAGCTCGCCGAGTCCCTGGAAGGCATAGGGGGAGGTCCTCGGCTTGAATGCGCCGCCGCGCAGCACCACTGCTCCGGCTTTGCTGACCGCTTCAGCCACGGCGAATATCTGCTCCCGGGATTCGACCGCGCAGGGCCCGGCTATTACAGAGATGCGGCCGCCTCCGAACTTCACCGGACCGATGCTGACCACCGAGTCATCCTTTTTCAGCTCCCGGGAAGCGAGTTTGTAGGGCTTGGTAATGGGAACTACCTTGGAAACCCCGTCAAGCAGCTCCACCTCCCGCAGATCAATCCCGGGAGTACCGACGGCGCCGAAGATCGTCTCCACTTCGCCGACAATTTCGCGCACCTGATATCCCCGTTTTTCCAAAAAACGGCGGATATGCGCTTTCTTCTCTTCAGTTACCTTCTGTTCAAGTACGATTATCATAAAGAGAAACCTAGGGATATTCACCCTCCATGTCAAGACGCCCGTCGGTGCAGTGGAGCGGTGATTGACATTTTCCCCTCCCTCTGGCTTGATACCCCCTATGGATGCAGCCCTGCAGCTGAGCATTATCAGTGCCCACATGGACCACATCTCTCCAGCCCCTTCGGTAAGCGCTGTTGCCCTGGAGAGGCGCGATCCCTTCCGGATTCTGCTGTCCACCCTGATATCTCTGCGCACCAGAGACGAGGTGACCCTGGCGGCTTCACGCAGGCTCTTTACCTTCGCCGATACCCCTGAAGCCCTCGCCGAAGCGGATCCTGACGAAATTGCCCGGCTGATATATCCCTGCGGGTTTTATACGGTCAAGGCGGAACGGATCAGAAAAATCAGCAGAATTATCCGGGATGAGCACCGCGGGGCAGTCCCTGCATCCTTCACCGGACTGCTGGCCCTCCCGGGAGTCGGCAGGAAGACTGCCGCCCTCACCCTGGCTTTGGGATTTCAGATACCCGCCGTCTGCGTGGACATCCATGTCCACCGCATTTCCAACCGGCTCGGATGGGTTTCAACACACACCCCGGAGGAGACCGAATATGCCCTCATGGAGCTGCTGGAGCAGGGGCGCTGGATGGAGGTGAATGAAGCCCTGGTGCGCTTCGGCCAGATCATCTGCACCCCCGGACGACCGCGATGCTCCGTCTGTCCCCTTTCGGACCGCTGTCCGAAGACCGGAGTGACCTCCTCCCGGTAATTTCCGCTGCATTCCGCTTGATTTTGACCTTAACATGCGTTACCATTACCCATGGACACACAGTCTGCAGTTGAAGCCCTGGCCAGGGACGCTCAGTATGATCTCTCCTGCGCCTGCGGGACTTCCAGAAATGACGATCACCGAAGGCGGGGAGCCGAGGGCAGATGGCTGTATCCGGTGACCGTCCCCGGAGGAGGGACGGGGATCATGCTCAAGACCCTGCTGACCAACTCCTGCACCAACGACTGCAGGTACTGCCCCCTGCGGCAGCAGCGGGACTACCCCAGAGTCGCCGTCGCCCCGGAGAAGCTTGCCCGGTTCTTCATGGATCTCAGGACAAAACGGAAGCTCGTGGGGATGTTTCTCTCCTCAGGGGTGCTTCACTCGGCGGACCATACCATGCAGCGTCTCATTGATACTGCCCGCATTCTGAGAAAGCACCACGGTTTCACCGGATATATTCACATCAAGATCATCCCCGGAGCATCCCGGGAGGCGATCCGGGAGGCCTTCGCATTGTCCAACGCGGTTTCTCTCAACATCGAAACCCCCGGGGCCCGTCACTACTCGCGCCTTTCGGCCATGAAGGACTACCACAGCGACATCATTGAGCCGATGAAATATATCAGTGAACTATCCAGAAGCACCGGGAAGCACCAGACCACCCAGTTCATCGTCGGCGCCTCCGACGAGACCGACCGGGAGATACTGGCCTATCTCTGGCGGCTGTATCAGGGGCTGGGGGTCTACCGCATCTACTTCTCCTCATACCAGCGCGGCCTGGGAGATCCCTCCATTCCCGGAGAGTCGGAAACCTCCGACGGTGAGCAGCGCTTCGTCCGGGAGCACCGGCTTTATCAGGCGGACTATCTGGTCCGCTCCTACGGATTCACCTTTGACGATTTTCTCTTCACCGACGGCTCTCTTTCCCTGGAAAAGGACCCGAAGCAGCTGTGGGCCGACGCCCACCCGGAGTTCTTTCCCGTGGCGGTCAATTCCGCCGGGAAGACATCCCTGCTCCGGGTGCCGGGAATCGGACCGACCCTGGCCGCCCGGATTCTCAAAGTCAGGAAGGAGCAGACCATCCGGGACCTGGGGGAGATCAGAATCCCCCGACATCTGGCTGAAAAGGCCGGAAGATATCTCCGGTTTAACTGATTGCCCTTTTCCTCATCTTCGGGATAAACTGATTCCCATGATACTCGTAAGCGCCTGTCTTGCCGGTCTGCCCTGCCGCTGCAACGGGACAGCTTCCTCCTTTGCACCGGTGCTCTCCCTGCCCCGGGAGGCGATCTATCCCTGCTGCCCTGAGACTGCCGCAGGCTTCGGCGTGCCCAGAGAGCCCATGGAACTCACAGGCGGACGGCTGGTCACCCGGGACGGAGCAGATTTTACTGAAGCTCTGGAGGAGGCAATTGAGCATCTGCTGGGCGCCGCAGACCGGCGGAGGGTGCGTGCCGCGGTGCTCAAGGAGCGCTCTCCCTCCTGCGGAGTGCACTGCATCTATGACGGAAGCTTTTCCGGAAGGCTGATTCCCGGATCGGGAAAACTGGCCGAGCGTCTGCGGTCCTGGTCCGTGCCGCTGTACTGCGATGAGCATCTCGATCCCTCAGCGGTCTACCAGGACCTCCTCGGTCACCTTGGCGCTTCCCCGCTGTGAAAGCATCACCCCGCTGAGAATCACCGCCATTCCCGCCACTTTGTAGACGGTAAAGGCCTCCTGCAGCAGTGAAAGAGAAAGCAGTGCTGTGACCAGGGGCACCAGGTTGGTAAACACCATGGCCCGGGTCGGACCGATTGCCCTGATTCCGTAGGTCATAAAGATGAAGGCGAGGCTGGAAGGGAATATCGCCAGATAGATGATGCTTGCCAGAGGAAGCCAGGAAACCGGCTGAGCGGCGGCATGGGAAAACTCCAGGGCTGCAAACAACGGCAGAAGCATCGCCGCCCCGAAGCAGTTCTGCATGGTGGTAATGGTGAGCGAAGAGAGCCCCGGGGAGGTTTTCTTTACCACGATGGAGTACCCGATATTCGCAAACACCGCACCGAACAGCAGCAGCACCCCCAGCAGCCGGACAGGCGTCCCGTCATCGGAGCGGTCAGTAAGCACGATCAGGGCAACCCCCGCTGCAGAGAGCACCACTCCGAGGTAGTTGTACCGGTTGAGCTTCTCATCAAAGAAAAGTCCTGCAATCAGGGGAGTGAACACCGGGAGGGTCGCAATAATAATTGCCGCCAGGGAGGCTTCCACCATGCTGATTCCGTAGGTTTCACTGATGAAGTACAGAAATGGCTGAAACACCGCGATGAGCACCAGAGGCGGCATCATCTGCCGTGAGGGAAATCCCTTTTTCCCCTGCTGGATAAACAGTGCAGCGGCGAGCATGCCCGCTGCCAGAAGTTTTCTGACAGTGACAATGGTAATGGTATTATACACCTCCAGGGCGAACTTGGTAGCGACAAAGGAGGTCCCGTAAAAGATCATGGCTGCAGTCAGCAGGATTTCAGGCAGATAACGATGCTTCATGCAGCAGATACTATCCTGTTTGTCATGGACGCTTCAAGTGATTGCACAACTTCTCTGAAGCTTTTATCATGGGGCATGTATGCACAGCTTGGACTCGGCTGCTGGTCCTTCGCCCCGGGGTACCGGGAGGAATTCAGCGCATCAGATTCAGTTCAGACCATCCATGCCGCCGTCAGAAGCGGAATCAGGCATTTTGATACCGCCCAGGTCTACGGGAAAGGACGGTCCGAACAGCTTGCCGGCCAGCAGCTGCGGCGGTTCCGCCGGAAAACTCCCCGGGAGGAGCTGTCCCTCGCCACGAAGATCTTCGTCACTCCCAATCTAACTCCCCGGGGATTCGCCTCCCGCTTTGAGACCAGTTTGAATCGGCTGTGCACTTCCTATCTTGATGTCTGCTACATCCACTGGCCGATACAGCACTACGATTTCCGTCCCCTCCTCGAGGTGCTGCAGTCCTTCCGGGAAGCGGGCAAACTGCGGCACATCGGACTGAGCAATTTCCCCCCGGATATGATTTACACCCTGAGCTGTTTTTGTGAGATCTCCTATGTGCAGGATGCATACTCCCTGCTGTGGAGGCGTCCGGAGGATGAGCTTCTGCCGCTGTGCAGAAGCCTGGGCATCCGCTTTGCTGCCTACAGCGTGCTGGCCCAGGGCCTGCTTGCCCGCACTCCCTATCCGCCCCAAGACTGGAGAAGCTCTCTGGTGTTCTGCCGGCCGGAAGTACGCAGCCGGCTGGGAGAACTGCTGGATGCATACCGCCTGAAGGTCAGCAGCTACGGCCTTACTCCTGCCCAGGCGGCACTGCTGTGGGCTGCAGCCGCAAAAGGAGTCCACACAGTGCTCATCGGGAGCAGGACAAAGCAGCAGCTGCTTCATCTCACCGAGGTGTACGGACAGAAACTGCCCGAGGAGCTGGAGGAGTACCTTGAGGAGTTCTCCCTGCGCTGCGGAGAGCTCCTTCCTGCGGAGGAGGGAAACATCTTCTGCCGCCGCTGGTAATGTGGTAGGATGTCTGCATGAAGGTCCCCACCGGCTCCTGCAGCGGAGCCTTTGAAGTAAAGAAATCAAAATTTCTCTACCATGCGCTGTTTCTCTCCGATCAGGAGGAGGTGAAGAAGCATATTGCCGCGGCGCGGGCGGCCCATCCCCAGGCAGACCATGTGGTCCACGCCTATATTCTCGGCAAGCAGGGAGATATCTTCGGCATGAGCGACGACCATGAACCGAAGCACACCGCCGGGCGGCCTGTTTTAGAGGTGCTCAAGGGAAGCGGCATCACCAACGTGCTGGTGCTGATCATCAGGTACTTCGGGGGAACCAAGCTCGGCACCGGCGGACTCGTGAAGGCCTACGGAGAGGCGGCAAAACAGGCAGCTGCCGGACTCTCAACTGAACCGCTGACTGAAAAGCACCGATTCCTTCTGCAGATTCCCTACCCGCTGTACGAACAGGTGAAACTGCTTCTGGCAGAATTTCATGCGGAAGTATCGGATGAGCGCTTCGAAACCGAAATCACCCTGGAAGGGCAGATCCCCGATGACCATGCAGAGCTCCTGCAGCATCAGCTGCAGGAGCTCTCTGCCGGGACGGTGTCGATGGAATTATGACCGGGATACCCGCAGAGCGATCAGGGAGATCAGCACTACCCCGTGGAGGGAAACATCCCGGGCCCAGAGGGGAAAATCGAAATACCGGGAGTAAAAGTTCATCAGCAGGACATCGAAGATCAGCATTCCCGCAGCCCAGAAAATCATCAGGGCCGTATCAATTCTTCGGCGGAGGGGCAGCCGGATCGAAAGCAGGTAAACCCCTGCACAGGCAATGCCTGCGGCAATAAAAAGCAGAATCATGATGATCTCCACTATGACCGTACCTCCCCCGAAGGCCTGTGAATAGGCCCGGACGGTCTCGGACTGACGGGTGCCGAAGGAGGTAATGCCGTGGATCCCCTGCATAAGGAAAAACAGTCCGATGGATATCCGCAGCATTCCCGCCAGAAAGGCGTTTTTCTTAAAAGAGCGCTTCTTTGCCACCGGCCCTACTCCTTATGCCCCGGCTGCAGATGGGGCGAGAGCCACTTCTGCGCCTCTTCCATGCTCCATCCCTTGCGTCCGGCGTAGTCCTCCAGCTGATCCTCCCCGATCACACCGAGGGAAAAATACCGGGCTTCCGCTGCGGCAAAGCAGTAGCCGCATACCGATGCAGGGGGGGTCATGGCCATGGTCTCGGTGAGACTGATTCCCGTAAACTCCCGGGCATTAAGCAGGGAGAAGATAGTCTGTTTTTCCGTATGGTCGGGACACACGGGGTATCCGACGGCCGGACGGATGCCCCGGTAGGTTCCCCGGATCATCTCCCGTGCATCGAGGGCTTCATCGGGGGCATACCCCCACCATTCCCGCCGGATACGCATATGCAGATATTCCGCGCAGGCTTCCGCTGTCCGGTCTGCCAGCATCGCCGTCATCAGCGAAGGGTACTCATTTCCCCGGGAACGCTCCCAGTCTGCCCGCTCCTGCCAGGAGGGGCCTGCGGTTACGGCAAACATGCCGAGATAGTCATCCTGCACCAGGTTCCCTCCCCCCGTCCAGGACGGAAGCAGGAAATCAGCCAGTGACAGGGAAGCCTTTCCCTCCTCCTGACGGCGCAGAAAATGGAGCACCCCTAAGGGAACTGCGGCATCACCCGCTTCAAACTGCTCCTGATCGCTCAAGGGAGCATAGACCACCACATCATCGATAAACCGGCGGACCGGAAAAAGTCCCGCCGCCGCCTTCGGCGTCAGGTCCCCGTCCCGGGAGAGCCGGGCAAAGAGCGTCCGGGCCTCCTCAAGAATTTTCTCAGCCTCCGGGCTTTCTGCAGGCACCTTCCATCCTGCAGGCACCATCCTCCAGTTGATAAACGGCTCGATATCGGCCAAGGTGATTCCCTCAAGGGTGAAAATACCCTGATGATCCGGAGCAGGACTGCCGCTGCAGAGAAATGCTTCAGATTCCCTCCTGCACTCCTCCAGCGGTCTGATCGCTGCCGGCTCTGCGGGGCTCTTCCGGGATCCAGGCTGTCTCTCACCTGCCAGCAGAGCGGATGCCGCCTGGATGCTCAGGGAAGCATCCTTGACGTGCGTCACCGGTGCGCTGGTGACAGGCTGTATCCGCTGCCGGACAAAGGCTTCCGAGGCTGCCGCCCCGCCGATCATCATCGGCAGGGAGAGATCCCGCTCCTCCAGGAGGGCGGCGACATGAATCATCTCATCGAGGGACGGAGAAATGAGCCCGCTGAGCCCCAGGATATCGGGGGCATGGGCCTGCACCGCATCCGCGATATCCTCTGCCGGGACCATCACCCCCAGATCAGTCACCTCATAGCGGCTGCACCGCAGCACCACTGAGACCAGATTCTTGCCGATATCATGTACATCTCCCTTGACGGTTGCCAGGAGAATCTTCCCGGACGAGGAAGACGGTCCGGCCATCTCCTGAGCTATGAAGGGCTCAAGGATCATTGCGGCTTCCTGCATGACCCGGGCGCTTTTGACCACCTGGGGGAGAAACAGCTTTCCTCTGCCGAAGAGAGATCCCACCTGGTTCATTCCCTCCATCAGGGGGCCCTCTATGATTGACGCTGCCGGGGTACATACCTTCCTCGCCTCTTCAAGATCCTCAGCAAGAAAGGAGACCGTCCCGGTGAGGATGCTGGTGATAAGCCGCTGATCCACCGGGAGACTTCTCCAGTCCTCTTGCTCAGCAGCTTCCCGCCGTACTCCGGCTCCGCGGTCGGCCTCTTCGGCCGCATCGATGAGCCGCTGCAGCGGATGTTCTCCCCGGCAGAAAATCAGATCTTCGGCCGCCTCCCGGACCGGCCCGGGGAGTTCAACGTAATCCTTCAGAGACCCGGGATCGGCGATGGCCATATCAAGGCCGCGCTGCAGGGCATGATGCAGAAACACCGCGTGCAGCGCATCCCTGATGTACTGGTTTCCCCGGAATGAGAAGGAGAGGTTGCTGATTCCGCCGCTGACCAGCACCCCCGGGAGGTGCTCCTTAATCCAGGAGACCGCTTCGAGCACATCCAGAGCGTAGCGGTCATGGGCTTCCATGCCCGTGGCGACCGCAAGCACATTGGGATCGATGATGATATCCCGGGGAGGAATGCCGGCCTGCTCCGTCAGCAGGTCGCAGGACCGCCGGGCGATTTCGATTCTCCGCTCGACGGTATCCGCCTGTCCGGTCTCGTCAAAGAGCATCACCACCACCGCGGCGCCCCGGCTTCGGGCAAACCGGGCCTTTTTCAGAAATTCCGCCTCCCCTTCCTTCAGACTGAGGGAGTTGATCAGGCCTTTGCCCTGAATTTCCTCAACTCCCGCCTCAATAATCTCCCACCGAGATGAATCGATCATTACCGGCACCCGGGCGATCTCCGGCTCCAGGGGAAGCCTGCGGAGAAAGGAGACCAGGGCTTTCTTTCCGTCGAGCATCGCATCATCCATGCACAGGTCCAGTATCTGCGCCCCCCGCCGGATCTGGCTGAGGGCAGTCTCCATCACCCCGTCCCAGTCCTCCTGCTTCACCAGCCGGGCAAAGCGCCGGGACCCTGCCGTGTTGGTCCGCTCTCCGGCCACGGCAAGTGCTCCCGGCTTCAGCGAAAGCTCCTCAAGGCCGCTGAATGCGGAAGCACGTTCCTCCGCCAGTACCGGAGGGGGCTTGATTCCCCCGGCGGCGGCACTGATCATCCTGATATGATCCGGGGTGGTGCCGCAGCAGCCGCCGATGATGTGGACCAGCCGCTGTTCAAGGAAGGGCAGGATTTCATCCCGCATGGCTTCGACGCTCTGGGTGTAGCTGCCGAAGGCATCCGGGAGTCCGGCATTGGGATATACCGAGAGCCGGCAGGAAACCTTCCCGGCAAGGGACTGCACATGGGGCAGCAGCCCCGCAGCTCCGAAGGAGCAGTTGACGCCGAAGGAAAAGAGGCCGTAGGGTTCAACCGCCCGGAAGAAGGCCTCCAGGGTCTGTCCGGTAAGGGTTCTGCCGGAGGAGTCTGCAGCGGTGACCGACACCATCAGCGGAAGGCTGATACCGGTACGCGCACATTCCTCGGCTGCCGCAGCCAGCCCCGCCTTGCAGTTCAGCGCATCAAAGCAGGTCTCAAACAGCAGAAGATCCGCTCCTCCTTCAATCAGCCCGGAAATCTGCACCCGGTAGACCTCAAGCAGATCCCGAAAGGTCACCTCCCGGAATTCAGGATCACTGACCCGGGGGGGAAGAGTGGTGCTTTTACTGGTAGGACCGATCGATCCGGCAACAAACCGCGGAATGCCGGTGCGGCTCTCCGCCTCTGCGGCGGCTTCCCTGGCGATGCGGGCTGCAGCGGCATTCATTTCGAATACCCGATCCTCCATACCGTAGTCCCGCTGGGTGATCCCGTTAGCACCGAAGGTGTTGGTCTCGATGATATGCGCCCCTGCTTCGAGGTAGGCACGGTGCATCTCCCTGACCGTCCCGGGATCCGTCAGCACCAGCAGATCATGGTTTCCCTGCTGGCCGGGGGGCGTCGGCTTCGCTGCCGGCTTACGCTGCTGCAGCATGGTCCCCGCTGCCCCGTCAAGGACAAGCACGTCGGATTCACCCAGCGCGTACAGCCGGTCTCGGCGTGTTTTCTGGTCAGCCCTGTTCATAACTCCTCACTTTGCAAAGGTGATCCGCCAGTCTCCGCATAATCCGGCCCGGTCCCCCAGAATCACCACTCCGCTTACGATTTCCCGGGTTCCGCGCATGATCTCCACGACACGGTCCACATCCGCCGGAGAGCTGACCTGATTGCAGAAGGCCGTGGCATAGGCATCAGCCAGCAGAACATCCTCAGCGGCAACCATCACGGCATCAGCCTTTCCGAAACTCACGGAGTGACCCACCGCAGCCGAGGAGGTGCAGACCCCGACGGTCCTAAGACCGGGGGGAATATGAACCTGGATCCTGCCGGAAAGGGGCGAGGGGCCGGCAAAGACCGACAGGACTGTCTCGTCCCGGACCAGCAGATAGATATCGCCGCCGTTTTCAACAACCAGCTCCTGCAGGGAGATCTGCTCCCTGATGATCCGCCCCGCCGCTTCGGCGGCCGCGCCGGCCACGCAGGCCATCGGTCCGGTACCGGTAATGGATGCACACTGAAGCATGCGCTGCACCGCATCCGGTGCGGCAGGGTCTTCACTGATCGGTTCAAGGGAGGTGAAAAACTCCCTGCGCCTGCAGCCGTAGTCCTCCAGAAGATCATGAAACTCCTTCAGCCCTGCAGTGACCGCCCGCTGCAGGGCATCAAAGTCGGCTGCCCGGGCACTTTCCCGGTCAATACCGACCCACAGATCGCTCTCCCGGTATTTCATCTCCCGGGAGGCGAACCGCCGAGTCCCCATGGAATTCCGGTAGGTCCGCTTCACATACATCACTCGTCCATGGCAATGGAGAACAGCTTCAGCGGACAGGCGTGGACGCACCGCCCGCAGACAACGCACTGTTCCGGATCGAAGACAAGCTCCCAGGTCCTGCGGTCTATGGTGAGCGCTCCGGAAAAACATACCGCCGTGCACACGCCGCAGGCAACGCAGGAGTCCTGGTCGAACTGCAGCTGCCTCAGCAGGGGAATACAGACCACACCGCATTTCCGGGCATATTCCAGAGATTCAGAGATTTTCGGCTGCTGTCCCTCCAGTTCAACCACCAGCTTCCCTTCCCGACCCGAGGTTACGTCGGCATTGAGGATATTCACCATCACATCAAAATGCTTGGCTATTTCTGAAACAATCGGCCGGTCGACTACATCCGGCGGGAATTTCAGGATATACCGCTTACTCATGACTTCCCCCCACTTCCTGCCTGGAACATCCGGGAAAGGGCTGCACCGGTCTGGTGACTTCAAAGGATCCCGCCTCAATCCAGCCCTTCAGCGTCTCAGCGATCTCCCGTGCCCGGGAGAGACTGGATATGGGAGCGGCTTTGACCGTCTTTCCCTGCAGTTCAATCGCCCCTGACCGAAGCTGTTCATAGGTCACCAGTCCGAGAGGCGGTTTATCCGCCCTGCCGTAGTCCTGAACAGTAGCCTCAATCTGGTCATTCCGGACAGAGACTGACCGGGCAAGGTCCTCATCAAGTACGGGAATGGGAATTCCGATGCCGATGAATATTGTTACGCCGTAGTGCTCCATGTGAGCCGCCCTGATAAACCGGGTGTTCATCGCCTTGGCGTCTCCGATCACCGACAGGGTCCCGGCGTTGCTGGTGGGAACCCCCGCATCATTGCGCTGTTTTGAGATATTGAACTGGGTTCCGTTCCAGGAGACAAATCCCTCAGTACCTCCCAGGAATATCCGCGTACCGATGCCGACAGTCCGGAAATAGGGATCATTGAGCAGCGGGCTCAGTTCTCCGGAGGTCGAATAGGTTGCGTTCCCGAATTTCGGCAGCAGGGTTCCCATGTAGGTATAGATGGTATGTCCCAGAGAATTCACCGCCACCGAGTAGTTCTGGTAGGCGTTCCTGGGATTGAACAGAAAAAATTCGTTCACCGTCTCTCTGCTGATGTCCGCTTCAACCTCCCGGGAGGGATAGCAGTCAGTCCCCTTCGCCCGGGCGGTCAGCCGCACCGTTTTTCCGGCAATGAGCTCTTCAATGACATGGGCTCCGCCGTAGGTCTCATCATATTTAGATTCCGCAGTCGCCCCGATATAGGCATCAACTGCAGCCAGGCCGGCACAGATTGGAACCCCGTTGAGGGTAATCTCCTCCATCCGGATGGGGGGATCATACTGACCGAAATTCACAAATGCCCCGGAGGAGCACATCGGTCCGAAGGTGGCCGTGGTCACCACATCCACCTGCTCGACAATTTCCCCGGCTGAGAGTTCCTCAGCCATCCGTGAAACCTCCTCGGCGGTGACAACCACTGCCTTCCGGTTTCTGATTTTTTCATTGATTTCTTCGTAGCTTTTTGTTTTTCCCATCGCGCTGCGGCACACCTCTCCATAAGTTGCCTGTAACCATAGACTGTTAGCCCTCGGCCGTCAAGATATCCTGGAGGACCATGCCCCGATAGACGTGATAGGCCGGGGTTTCATAGGGATGGGCCTGATGCAGCGCCTGGATTACCGCCTTCAGGGATGCATCGGGAACAGTGATCTCAACCCGGTATTCGGTCACCCGGTTCAGCATGCCCCGCTCCCCCAGGTAGGGATCGCTTCCCTCGAGGGGCCGGTACTGGCCCCAGCCCTTCACTTCCCAGCTGCATTCGCTGTATGAGCCGATGGCTCCTGCGCCGGCCTGAAAGAGCGCCTGCTTCACCCGATACAGATGTCCCTCCGGAATATAGACCACCAGTACGTACATTGCCGCCTCCTTATCCAGTATACCACAACGGCTCCGGATTGACACCGACGGGTTTTTCTTCCATGATTTCCCATGATCCGACTGATAATCGCCTTAGGCAATCCGGGAAAACAGTATGCCCGCACCCGGCACAACATCGGGCGGATGGTCCTGGATGACTTTCTCAAGGACCGCGCTCCGGTATGGAAATCAAAGTTCAAAGGCAGCCTGGCCTCGCTGCCGGGCACCGGCATCCAGTTTCTGAAGCCTGAGACTTTCATGAACCGCAGCGGGCTGTCCGCCGAGTCGGCACGGTCTTTTTATTCCCTGTCAGCAGATCAGCTGCTGGTCATCCATGACGATCTGGAGACACCCTTCAGCACCGTCACCCTCCGTCAGGGCGGCGGGGTCAGGGGACATAACGGTCTGCGCTCACTTCAGCAGCATCTTCCCTCCCGGGAGTTCTACCGTCTGGCCGTCGGCATCGGCCGCCCGAAGCACGGGGAGATATCCTCCTTTGTTCTTCAGCGGTTTGACCCTCTTGAAGAAGCGCATCTTGAGAGTATTCTGGTGCTGGCTTGCGGCATGCTCCGGGAGATTCTGTCCGGAGACTGCAGCCCCCGGAGGCATGAAATAGGATAATTCCCCGTCCACCCGTGGTTACTCCATTTCCCCAAGGTGCTATACTGCGAGGAATCAAGGCACCAGGGAGGGTACACGTGAAATATCAGGAACTGAGAATAGCCCGAAGCGCCAGAGCTGAGTATGCCATAACCGGGAGACTGTTTCCCGCGGATCAGCGCATTTCAGCATATTACCGCACCGCTCAGGGTCTTGCGCATCATATCAGCAGTCAGGACAGCAGCAGGGCTTCCCTCCGCCCGTCGGCGGTGTATGCCGCAGGGCTTCTGTGCAGAATCCAGTTCAGTTTAATCAATCACTACACTGAAGCGGTGCAGACCGATGTCTTTCCCCGGACCCTGGGACACCTCAAACGGGCGATTCCCGGCACGCCGGATCTGCTTCAAGCGTATGAGACCACCTTTCCCCCGGGGGAGCCCCTCCGGATAACGCAGTCCCGCGCGCTTGAACATCTGCTGCTGACTGCCGTTGCCCGGCTGAACCCCGCCCTGACTGAATCCCTTGATTTTTTCTATGATGACGCCCCCCTGCGGAAGCACGCCTCCTATTATTCCCTGGTCAACCGGCTGTTCGACTTCCTCGGCTCGCTGCCTCCGGTAGATTCATCGGGGAAGTCCCTGCCGGACTTTCTGCTTGAGCCGGCCCGCAGGTATCCTCATGACCTGACCAAGCAGCTGCTGTTCATCCAGGACCACTGGCGGGATCTGATCCCGGACCTGGCAGAAGAGCTGCTGCGTGCAGTTGACTACATCAAGGAGGAGACCAGGCCGTCCTTCGGCCCGGGACGGGGGGAGATTCACGGGCCTGACTACAGCGGCTTCGGTATGGAAGCCGAGCAGTTCAGCCTGGACTCCAACTGGATGCCCCGGGTGGTGATGCTTGCAAAAAGCGCCCTGGTATGGCTTGATCAGCTGTCGAAGCAGTACGGCCGCCCGATCACCAGACTTGATGAGATTCCCGACCAGGAGCTTGATCTGCTGGCTGACCGGGGATTCACCGCACTCTGGCTCATCGGGTTATGGGAGCGAAGCACCGCTTCCAGAATAATCAAGCACCGCTGCGGCAACCCTGAGGCAGAAGCTTCGGCATACTCCCTCAAGCGCTATGACATCGCTGATTCCCTGGGCGGGTGGCAGGCCCTCGACACCCTCCGATACCGATGCACCAGCCGCGGGATTCGGCTGGCCAGCGACATGGTGCCCAACCACACCGGGCTGGACTCGGACTGGATGATCAGTCAGCCGGAACTGTTTCTGCAGGAATCAGAACCGCCCTTCCCCTCCTATCGGTATGAAAGCGAAGGGGTCTGCCGAATCGGGGATGTGGAAGTGTGCATTGAAGATCACTACTACGACCGCACCGACGCCGCAGTCACCTGCAAGCGAGTGAACCACCGTACCGGCGATGTGCGCTATATCTATCACGGGAATGACGGCACCTCCACCCCCTGGAATGACACCGCTCAGCTTGACTACCTCAATCCCCAGACCCGGGAGACGGTGATACGCACCATCATTCATGTGGCAAAGAACTTTCCGATCATCCGGTTTGATGCAGCCATGACCCTGGCAAAACGGCATATCCAGCGGCTGTGGTACCCGAAGCCCGGCCAGGGCGGGGACATCCCGGGGCGGTCCGCCTACGGAATGCCCGATGCGGAGTTCCACCGGGCAATTCCGGCTGAGTTCTGGCGGGAGGTGGTGGACCGGGTTGCCGCTGAGGCACCGGACACGCTGCTGCTGGCGGAGGCCTTCTGGATGATGGAAGGCTACTTTGTCCGCACCCTGGGGATGCACCGGGTCTACAACAGCGCCTTCATGAACATGCTCAAGCTTGAGGAGGATGAGAAATACCGGAACATGGTGAAGCGTACCCTCAGTTTCGATCCGGAGATTCTCAAGCGGTTTGTCAACTTCATGAACAACCCTGATGAGGACACTGCCGTTGAGCAGTTCGGCGACGGTGATAAGTACTTCGGGGTGACCACCCTGCTGGTCACCATGCCGGGACTGCCGATGTTCGGCCACGGACAGATTGAGGGGTACCGGGAGAAGTACGGCATGGAGTACACCAAGGCCTACTGGAACGAGAAGCCGGATCAGCACCTGGTGGACGAGCACTACCGCAGGATTTTCCCGCTGCTCAAGCTGCGGGCGCTGTTTGCTGAGGCTTCCCGCTTCAGAATCTACGACTTTTTCACCCACAACGGCGTAAACGAGCATGTGTACGCCTACACCAACTCACTGGCCTCCCAGCGGGCATTAGTAATCTACAACAACGCCTATGAGCGCACCGCCGGCTGGTTCAGCGAATCCGCTCCCTTCCTGGACAAGAACGGCGGGCAGCCGGTTCACCGTACTGAGACGCTTGCCGATGCGCTGGGGGCATCCCGGAATTCCCACTGCTATGTTATATTCCGGGAACCGATCCGCAGGCTCACCTACCTGCGCTCCTCCCTGGAAATACGCACCAGAGGAATGTATGCAGAACTGAGAGGGTATGAGACCCAGATATACCTCGACTTCCGGGAGGTCACCGACACCCAGGGACTCTATCACGAGCTGGCGGGGCTGCTCCAGGGCCGGGGGACGCCGAACTTCGAGCATGAGCTGGCCCTGCTTCGGCTGCGTCCGATCCATGACTGGATATCCCCCTTTGTGGAACCTGATCAGCTGGTGCTGATCAGACAGCTCATGGAGGGGAATACTACGGTCCTCGACGGGATCAAGCAGCGGTGGCTTGCACTCTACCGGGGGCTTCTGCGCACCTGGAATACGGAATTCAAGGCAGACGAGCATTCCGTCCTTCCGCCGCAGCTGCCCCAGGCGGCCCTCAGACATCTGCTGGAGACCATCGACAGCCTGTCGGGAACCTTCTCCCGCATTTCCCGTTCCCGCAATCCCCTGGAGACCTTCATCCGGTCCTCCCTCCAGGTAATGCCGGAACTGCCTGCAGTGATCACCGCAGCGGTGATTACGCTTCCCATAGCAAAGGCGGTACCGGGGGGGACTCAGAAAGCCTGGACAGCGCCCCTGCTGCTGCAGTCGGTATTCGATCAGCCCCTGGCCGAGGCAGGGGTAATCCCGGAAGAGCAGGAACACGTGCTTCGGGGGGCTGAGTTCTTCATCCGCTTCGGTCAGTGGACGGGCAAGCTTGAACAGCCGGACGCCTCGCCGAGACAGCTGCTGGAGGAGCTGTTTTCAGATCAGCTGTTCCGGGAGTATACCGGCTGCAACTGGCATAACGACATTCAGTGGTTCCACCGGGAGTCCTTTCAGGAAGCCCTGGTGCTCCTCGGACTGGTCTATCTGCTGAACTCCAGGGAGGACCAGAAAGCCCGAAGGCAGGTGTTCTCGATCCTGTATCTCTGGTACACCCTTGAACCGGGCTCAGCCTACCAGGTGTCCCGGCTGCTGGAATCAGCGGAAGGGTAGCTCCGTCTCCGGGATCCTCCGGACGACGGGTATTCTTCTTCCCAGTCCGAAGGCCTTTGCGGTTACCTTCAGTACAAGCGCCGACTGACGGCGCTTGTACTCGCTTGTCTCAACAAGCTTGATGATCCGGGCAACCGTCTGCGGGTCGTGCCCTGCCTCAGCTATTTCTCCGGGTGATCTGCATGCAATCAGGTGCATCTCAAGAATCTCGTCGAGCTGCTCATAGGGCGGCAGGGAATTCTGGTCCCGCTGATCATGGCGAAGCTCCGCAGAGGGGGGCTTCTCAAGGATGTTTCTCGGAATAAGATCCCATCCTGCCTGTTCGTTGATGTGCCTGCACAGGGCGAACACCTCGGTTTTGAGCACATCGGCAATGACGGCAACCGCTCCGTTCATGTCGCCGTAGAGGGTGCAGTATCCCACTGCCGCCTCGGATTTGTTTCCCGTAGTCAGCAGCAGCGAACCCATCTTGTTCGACCAGGCCATCAGCAGCACGCCCCGGATGCGCGCCTGGATATTCTCTTCGGTTACATCCGGCTGTTTCCCGGCAAAGCTCTCAGCAAGGCTTGAGAGGGCTGCGTCAAACATCGGTTCAATCGATATCTCCTCATACCCCGCCTTGAGGTTCTCCGCCAGCGTCCGGGCGTCCTCCAGGCTGTGACTGCTGGAGTACCGGGAGGGAAGAGCAATGCAGTGCACCTGCCCAGGCCCCAGGGCCCTGCAGGCAAGGACGGCGACCAGAGCTGAATCAATTCCCCCGGAAAGACCGATGTTCACCCGGCTGAAGCCGGACTTCCGCATATAGTCCCGAAGTCCGAGCACGAGAGCCTGCTCCAGATCCTCCAGAAAACGGACTTTCAGCCGCTGTACAGGAGGCTCAGAGACTGCGTCCGGATTGATGATATGCAGATCCTCCTCAAAGGCCCGGCAGACATGATGCACCCCGGTATCCCTGCGGGCAGCCATGGACCGCCCGTCAAAAATGAGTGAGTCATTCGCCCCGACGGCATTGACGTACACCATATCTACTCCTCGGGTGCGGCAGATGGAATCGATCAGCTCCTGCCGCAGATGCTGCTTTCCCTTCTGAAAGGGTGATGCCGATATCCCGATAATGAGTTCCGCCCCCTGATCTGCAAGTTCCGAGACGGGATCGCAGGGGTAGGAGCGAAGCAGATCTCCCATTCCCGCTACCCAGATATCCTCACACAGCACCAGCCCGATGGTCCGCCCCTTGAACCGGAAGGTGCGCCGGCTTTCTGCCGGCTCGAAATACCTGGGCTCGTCAAAGACGTCATAGGACGGCAGCAGGGTCTTCGCCTGCCGGTGGATGATCCTGCCCTGGTACAGCACTGCCGCCTGATTGTACAGCGGCTTCCCCGTCTGCTTCGGACTTTCCTCTGCGAACCCGACCACCACGGCGATATCCGCCGGTAGCAGCCGGCACAGCCGGCTGACGGCTTCCTGCTGGGCGTCTATAAACCACCGATAGGCCAGCAGATCCAGCGGAGGATACCCGCAGACGGAGAGTTCCGGAAAGACGACCATGTCGGCTCCCTGCTGCTGCGCCTTCCGTGCGGCTTCACATATTGCATCGGTGTTTCCCGTGAAATCCGCTACCGTAGTGTTTATCTGTCCGAGGGCAATTTTCATCGTATCTTCCTTATCCTGTGGATTGTCCGGGGTTCGTCAATTGACTTCTCGATACCCTTCAGATACTCTATTCTGCATGAAACTCTGGATCAAGTACCTCCTGGCTTTTGCAGTCGGATATCTGTATATTGAATATATACCCTATTTCAGCGATCAGATCGAGTGGGTGCATCCCCTTACCCGGGTGTTCTCCCTTGCGCTCCCCTGGGTGCTCTATCCCCTGGTGTTTTTCACCGCCGCATCTGCAGCCGCCTTTGTTAAGCGTCAGCGCCAGATCACCCGGCTGCTGAAATGGTCGCTGCTGTGGAGCGCCGCAACTCATCTGCTGCTGGTGCTTTTGGCAGGGGTGATCGCCTATCAGGTTGCTGCCCCGACGGTTCTGCCTCAGTTTGCCGGGGCAGCGCCTGAGTTCTCTCCCCTGAATTCCCTGACATCAGCGCTGCAGCTCTCACACCTGCCGATCTGGCTGGTGCTGGTTTCAGGACTGATCATCGGGCTGGCCCTTCAGCCGGGGGACGAGCGCTACATCCAGGGTTACCAGGCGGTAAATTCCTTCGGTGAGGTGTTCTTCCGCATCTCCCGGTGCGCTTCTGAACTGCTCACCCTCGGGATCATTGCCTTCACAAGCGCCATGGTGCTGCAGCATCGGGACATCTCTCTGGTCAGCCAGGAGTATGTGCTGCTGCTGGTGGTGCTGCTGAGCTCACTGATCGCAGTACTGCTGATGCTCCCGCTGATCGCCATGATCCTGTGCTCCCGAAGGCACCCGTACCGCTGGCTGATATCCCTGGCCGCTCCCTATCTGGCCGCAGGGATTTCAGGGAAGTACCTCCTGGGGATTCTTCCGCTCTACGGCCATGCCCGGACGAATGTCGGGGCGGCAAGATCGGTATCCTCCCTGACCATCCCCTGGTATATGATTGCCGGCCGCGGCGGTACTGCCATGGTCACCGCAATCATCTCAGTCTCCGTCATTTCCGGCTACGGAGGTGAGGCAAATCCGGTACTGCTTGCCGCTGCAGCGGGGGGACTGTCCGTCGCCGTCTCGTTCCTTGCGGTGTTTGTTCCGGGTTTTGAGCTTCCCTTCTCGGTGATGCTGGTGCTCACAGCATTTCAGATTCCCGCAGAAATTGCGGCAGGTACCGCAGCAGCCTCCCTGCTGCTCCAGGGCGCGGCCGCCTCCGTGGACATCATGATCAGCGGCATGGGCACCGGCTTCACCGCCCAGAAACTTGATGCGGAACTGGAGACCAGCTGGAAGGATATGCAGTGATCTGCACGGAGAAGAACTATGAGCAGAACTGAACGGATGGTCTTCACCATCATGCTGACGCTCTTCGCTCTGGCCTCAGTGGTGGTGCTGATGGTGTTCTCCCTCCCCCTTATCGACGAGATCAGCTCTCTGAACACTCCCCTGAGCACCTTTCCCCGAACCCTGCCGCTGCGGATCATTTCTACGGCGGTACACGCACTGGTCCTGCTGGGAAGCGGCGCCGGAATCTCCTTTTTTCTCAGAAAGTCGAATTATCCGGAGTTTACCTTCTTCATCTTCGGTCTGCTCAGTTTTGCAGGAATCGGTATTCTGAATTTTCCCCCGGTCCTGCTGCTTGCGGGATATCCTGCTCCCTATGCGCAGTTTTTCCTCAGACTCTTCTACTTCTTCTGGTGCCTGGGGGCGGTGTTTTTCTTTCTTGCTGGACTTTTTCCCAACGGTATCCCCAACCTGAAGCAGCATACCTTCTTTGTAATTGCGGCAGCGGGAACGCTGTCTATGATACTCCTGATCCCGATTGACACCCGTCAGATGCTCACAGCCTTTCCCTATACTCAGCAGCTGTCATCAGAGGCGCTGCCGCTGTTCATCAGGATGCTGTGCGTGCTCGGGGTATGCAACTTCATTGCCGCCGGCATCAGGGTGCAGAGCCGATATTACCTTGCCGCATCCCTCGGCATGGCCGTGGTCCTTGCTGGTAACGAACTGTACTTCATTCCCCATCCGGCAGCAGTCATCGCAGGACCGTTGTGCATTTTCTCAGGAACGCTGCTCTACAGCACTATGATCTACCGGGAATACATGTGGTCCTAACCGGTGAAATAAACCGTCAGTTCAAGTACATAGGCCGTGCTCAGCGGCAGGAGGATGTTGTCGATATTCTGCATCTGGACAGCTTCAGCGCATGATCCTGCCGCACCGGCCAGTACTGCAGCGGCAATATTTCCCGTCTTCAGCCAGACAATCAGTGAGCAGACTGCCCAGCAGGCAATCATGCCGGAAAGATGCTTCTCCCCGGAAAGGGGAAGGAGAGGGCCTTCGAGGGTGCGCCCGGCAATCAGCGCAGCGGTATCCCCGAATGCCAGGCAGAGAATGCCGACAGCAGCAACGGCGGGCGGAAAGAGCATCATCGTGAGCAGCGCCCCCACTGCCAGGGTGACCGGCGCCCAGACAATATCGTCGGATTCATAGTTCCTCGACAGCCTGACGGTTACCAGCTGTATACGCCGGATGCCCCAGGCGAACCACCTGACCGGAAGCTTGTGTTCATTGATCCGCTCAAGCCGGATCTGTTCACTGATCATATAGACTACCCCGCCGATGCACAGCAGCAGAAACGCCGCCCACACTGCATGATCCAACAACGGCAGGACAGCAAGCACGGTCATATGCAGGAGCTTCCTCAGAAGCTCTCTGCTCATACCCTGGTGCATCCCTTTCATGATTTCATCATAGCGGTGGGAACTGCTGTCTGCAACCGTTTTATTGCACAAACTCGATGAACTCGGTATACTCCGCCCTATGGAACTCCCCCTGCTGGCCAAACTGTTAATTTCGTTGCTGCTGATCATCATCGTGAACCGGATCACCAGGAACCTCTTTGCCGCACTGCTCTGCGGTGCAGTCCTTTTCAGTTTCTGGTCCGGCCAGGGACTGGCCGGAACGATGCAGATAGCCGTTGAAAGGACCTTAGACACCAGCAACATCACCCTCCTGGGAATTGTCGCACTGGTGATTATTCTGTCTGGACAGATGGGCAGAACCGGCCTGATGGAATCGATGGTTACCAGTATGAAAGCCAAGATTTCCACCAAGGCCTCCATGGCGGTGCTGCCGGCAATCATCGGACTCCTGCCTATGCCCGGGGGAGCTCTGTTCTCCGCCCCGCTGCTTGACACCTTTGACGATACCGAAGGGGTGAACCAGCACATCAAGACAACGATAAACTACTGGTTCCGCCATATCTGGGAGTACGGCTGGCCGCTGTATCCTGCGGTCATTCTCGCCGCCGACATTGCCGGAGTCAGTCTGCTGACCTTTGCGGCCTTCGGGGCGGTTCCTATGGTCCTCTCGGTTTTATTCGGATATCTGCTGTTTCTCAGGACTATACCTCGGGGACACCATGCCAAGGATCCCTCCCATCGGATAAGCCTGACGCCGCTGGTTCCTGTGACCGTCGTGGTTGCCGGGTACGCAGCCATCCAGACACTCTTCCCCGAACTTTCCCAGACCAACCAGTATCTTCCCATGTTCATATCCCTGTGCGCGGCAATCATCGTGCTGCAGCGGATCTCCCCCCTTGATCAGGCATCCTGGAAATCGCTGATCTGGTCGAGAAAACTTGCCGCCAACATCCTGGTGATCTACATGGTGAGAATCTACGGGGCATACATTGAGGCAGATATCATGGGATCCTCTGTTGCCCAGATTATGACTGCCGAACTGGCGGAATTCGGAATCCCGCCCCTGTCGCTGATCATGATACTTCCCTTTGTGGCAGGACTGACCATGGGGGTCTCAATCGGATTTGTCGGTTCCACCATGCCGGTTGTTGTCGCCCTCCTCGGCTCTGATCCCGCCGCGGGAATTCTTATGGGACATGTCGTCCTTGCCTATGTCTGCGGATTCATGGGCACCATTCTCTCGCCCCTCCATGTCTGTCTGATCGTCACCTGCGAGTACTACAAAACACAGCTGGCGGGAATCCTCTGGGAAATTTTTCCCGCCGCTGTGCTGATGACACTCTCCGGTCTGGTGTACCGATACCTCATCATCCTCCTGTTCTAGATTGACCGCAGCTTCTGGCTCTGATACATTTGAGTTTACTTCACAAGGAGGATGCCGCTCTATGACGGAGAAGACAATGCCGGCTCTCAGGAAAACACTCCCGGAGAGCACAACCCTTGCGGCGGAGGAAGTTTCCCTTCCTGAGCCGGAGAAGGACGATCTGCTGGTCAGGGTTCATGCTGCAGGCATCTGCGGCTCAGACATTCACATCATGCGAAATGAATACCCCAGCAGACCTCCGGTTACCCTGGGACATGAGTTCAGCGGAGTAGTTGAAGCAGTCGGTCCTTCCGTGCAGGGGTTCGCTCCTGGAGACCGGGTCGTATCCATGACGGCAGTGAAGACATGCGGGGCCTGCCGGTACTGCAGGCAGGGCCTGCTGATGCTGTGCAGCAGCCGTCGGTCCATCGGATCCGGGGTGGACGGAGCGTTCACCAGGTACATCAAGGTCCCCGCCTCCCTGAGCTTCTCCGTCCCCGAGGGCGTAACCCTGGATGAGGCGGTGCTCTGCGAACCTCTTGCCTGTGTTGTCCGGGGTGTTATTGAGCGGGGCAGAGTCACCGCAGGAGATACAGTGCTGATCTCCGGGCCGGGCATCATCGGTCAGCTTGCCCAGCAGACTGCCCGGTCCTGCGGCGCCCGGACGGTTGTAGCCGGCATAGCTGAGGACCGCAGCCGCCTTGATCTGGCGAAGGAACTGGGGGCATGGGAGACGATCACCGTCGACCGGGAGGACGCTGCCGCCCGGTCAGAAGAGCTTACCTGCGGCAGGGGCTATGATGCGGTGTTTGAGTGCGCCGGGGCGGAAGCCTCCGCTGAACTGTGCCTGAAGACGGTGATGAAAACCGGGTATTTCGGACAGCTCGGTCTCTACGGAAAGCCCATCCGCTTCGACATGGACCTGGCTCTGATGAAGGAAGTGCACATCACCAACAGTTTTGCCTCTGAGTGGACTTCCTGGGAGAAGGCGCTGGAGCTGCTGGAGCAGAAACAGGTCCGTGCCGCTCCTCTCATCGGACCGGTGTTCAAGCTCCGGGACTGGCAGCAGGCGTTTGACGCCATGATCAGCAAAGCCGGCTTCAAAATCCTGCTTACCTGCGAGTAGCAGCTGCCCGGCAGATTCACCAGAAATTCGCGGCAGCTCCCCTCACCCCCGGTCTGGCGACAAACACCGCACCGGCATGGGGCTCCTGTTTCAGCTGATCAGGGGTCAGTTCAATCCGGGCTGTGGTAATGAAAAGCTCATCTAGTTCAGGTCCTCCGAAGGCGCAGCAGGTCACATTGGTTACCGGGAGGGACAGTTTGGCAAGCTGCCTTCCTGTCCGCGGGTCCCACCTGGTGACGCATCCGCCGAAAAAATGGGCGACCCACAGCATTCCTTCCTCGTCGATGGTCATGCCGTCGGGCAGTCCCTCCTTCTTCGGAATCTCAACTGCAGTATTCCGTTCTCCGGTAATGCCGATGTCGGGATCAAAGGGAAACTCGGCTACCTGATTGGTGACTGAATCAATGTAGTACATCACGCTCTCATCCCGGTTCCAGGCAATGCCGTTTGATATACCGACACCGCCGAACTGCTTGCGCACCTGCAGGTCCCGGTCAAGGCAGTAGAAGGAACCGGTAACTTCAAACTCCCGGTCCTCCTGGTTTGCCGTCATGGACATGCTGCCGAACCACAGCCGACCCCTGCTGTCGCACTTTCCGTCATTCAGGCGGTTGTTCTCAATTTCCCGCTCTATGTCATTGACCAGTTCAAGTTCCGAGAGCTGATCGTCAATTCGGTAGATGCCGTGCTGCAGAGCAGCAATGAGTCCTCCCTCCTTGCGGGGAACGACGCAGCCGACGTACTGGTCCAGTTCCATGGTTTCATTCCTTCCGATATCCCAATGATACCGGTGGATTTTCGAACCGAGTCCGTCAGTCCAGTAGAGCACCCGGCGTTCCGAATCCCAGCAGGGGCCTTCCGCTAGGACTGCATGGGCATCAATCAGGATTTCCGGCTTGTTCATTATTCCTCCTCATACTCATGCAAGCAGGAGGCACCGCCAAAGCAGTGCCCCCTGAGTGATAATCAGCTTGTCCGCCGAAGCAGCATCAGTCGCCGAATACTGACCGGTGCCACTCCTGGTATTCAGCCAGATTGTCCAGCGAAATCAGGTATGAAGGCATCGGCAGAATATTGTCCGCAGGTTCCGCTTCGGGATCAAATCCGAGGAGATACTGGGTGTAATCCTCGCCGTAGACATTCATCATGTGCAGCACCATCACGCCGAAGTATCCGAAGTTGTACTGCCGGTGATCCACCACAGAATCAATCCATCCGTCTTCCATAAAATCGATGGTCTCAGAGAGGGCGTCAAATCCGACCACCTTCACCTCTCCGGGATCCTTGCCTGCTGCGCGTACCGCCCGTGCCTGAGCCGGAGCATTATAGGCATAGACACCGTAGAAACCGTCCAGACCGGGCCAGCTGGAAAGGATCGCCTCGGAGTTAGCATTGGCAACCTGTGCGTCCTCTCCGTCCACATCCTCAGCGACAACCCGGATATTCGAACCGTCAATAGCGCTCTTAAACCCGTCAATCCGCTCCAGGGCGTTCAGGGCCGTCAGGGAGCCTACCTGGATCGCCACTTCACCCGAACCGTCCAGAATGTCGACCATTCTTTCTCCGAGGAGTGTCCCGGAGTAGCGGTTGTCAGGACCGATATACAGCAGTCTTCCGCTGCCGGGGGCGTCGGAGTCAAAGGTGATTACCGGAATGCCGCTGTTCATCGCATCCCGGACCACCCGGTCAAATGCGCCGGGGTCGGATGCCCCGAATACGATTCCGTCCACTCCCTGGGCGATATAGCCTTCCAGAACAGACACCTGCCGTGCCACATCCTCCACGCTGGGGTTCTCAAACAGCCCGGTAGATCCCGACATTTCCGAAGCGTTAATCACTCCCTGTCCGACTTCATCCCAGTAGGGATGGATCACCTTGCCGAGCCCGCCGAAGGTAAATCCTCCGGTTTTCTCAGCCTCTGCCGGCGCCTGGGATATCCCGTCATGCCATACCTTGTATTCGTCAAGATCAGCTTCTGTGATCACCCAGGTAGGAGTATGCAGGATATTGTCCTTCGGGTCGGCATCAGGGTCAAATCCGAGCAGCACCAGGGTATCGTCAATGCCGTATACATTCATGGCATACAGAATCATGGTGGAGAAAAAGCCGAAGTTGTACTGCCGATGATCGATTGCTGAGTCAATATATCCCTCTTCAATGAATTCAATGGTCTCATCAAGGGCATCAAAGCATACAATGGCGATTTCACCGGGAGCTTTCCCTGCGGCCTTCACCGCCCGGGCCTGGGCAGGACCGTTGTATGCGTACACACCGTAGAAACCGTCCAGATCAGGATTGGCCGAGAGAATTGCCTCAGCATTCGCATTTGCGACCTGTGCGTCCTCTCCGTCCACATCCTCAGTCACTATTTCAATATTGGTTCCGGCAATTCCTTCCTTGAACCCCTCAATACGCTCAAGAGCGTTCAGAGCAGTAAGGGAGCCGACCTGGATAGCAACCTTTCCTTCTCCTCCCAGGATTTCCGCCATTCTCTGACCGGCCAGATATCCTGAGTGAAAGTTGTCCGGTCCGATGTAGACCAGTCTTCCGCTTTCCGGTGCGTCGGAGTCAAAAGTAATTACCGGAATTCCGTTGCGCTGCGCATCGCCTACCACCCGGTCAAATGCGCCGGGATCAGAGGCGCCGAACACGATTCCGTCCAGTCCCTGGGCCACATATCCTTCAAGGACAGAGACCTGGCGGGCAACATCCTCGACGCTTGGATTCTCAAACAGCGCTTCACTTTGGGCTACCGTGGCAGCGTTTATGACTCCCATTCCGACTTCATCCCAGTAGGGATGAATCACCTTTCCGAGCCCCCCGAAGGTGAACCCCGATGTCTTTTCTACTTCAGGCGCAGGTTCAGCAGCCCCTCGGGACATCACCGCTGCCGGAACGAGACACAGCAGTATGAGCACTGCTGCCAGCTTTTTTCCTGTATTTCCCATTAATAACCTCCTTATGATTAATGGAAGTCTCATGACCTAACGGAACAATTGCGCTACTCCCCAGGGCGGTTTGCATCACAGACAAAGTCCCCTGCAGCCTGTCGAGATCCTTTTTTTCTGCTCTTTCATCACCCCCTTTTGTATTCTTTTTTGAGTTAATTTCTCTTTGACCGCTTCGCCAGCAGGGTATCTGCAGCTACTACGATAATGATGATCAGACCGGTGACCAGATTGTACCAGTAGGCGTCAACCCGCAGGGTGATCAGCACATTTCCGATCATGCTCATCACCAGGGCTCCAAAGACCGTCCCGATCACCGTGCCCTGTCCGCCTAGGAAACTGGTTCCGCCGATTACCGCACCGGCTACTGCCGTCAGCTCATACCCGGCGGCGACGCTCGCCAGTCCCTGGGCCATCCTTCCGGCAACGATCAGACCGACGATGCTGGCAAGCAGGGTCGCCTGGCAGAACACGTAGATGATCACAGCATTCACAGGAACACCGGACATCCGGGCTGCTACCGGGTTTCCGCCGATGGTGTAGATATATCGCCCGAGTTTGGAGAAATGCAGGATGAACACCGTGTAGATCACCACAGCGAACAGAATCACCAGGGGAACCGGGAAAGGTCCAATCAGCCCCTGCCCCAGCCATTGGATTCTCGGACTTCGGATCAGTATGGGATATCCCCGGGAGAGTACAAAGGAGAGCCCCCGAAAGATGGAAAGGGATCCCAGGGTTACGACAAAGGGCGCCATCTTCACCTTGGTAACCAGTATCCCGTGATAGAACCCGATAACCAGGGCGAAGCCCAGGGCGGCTCCCACTGCCAGCACCACGTTCTCTGTTGCGGCGAACACCATAGCGGTAATGATTCCGGTGAATGCAACGATGGAACCTACCGAAAGGTCAATCCCCAGCACAATGATGACAAACGTCTGGGCAATTGAGAGCAGACCGAAGACTGCCAGCTGCCGGGATATCACCTGGACGTTGAAGCGGGTGAGAAAGGTCGGCTGGAATATGTTAATAACTACAGACACCGCTGCGATGATTACGATCAAGTTGAGTTCCCGCGTCCCGCGAAGCCTGCCTGCAATCCTGAGCAGCTTTATTTCTTTTTTTTCATTTCCTGCCATAGCGCCACCTTATTTCCCATGAAGTTTTACATTCAGTCTGCGGCGGGTGGCAACCACATCGACCCAGACAGCGATGACGATGACCACCCCGATCACTACATCGTTCCACCAGGAATCAACCCGGGAGAGCACCAGCATATTCTCGATTAGCGCCAGCAGGGAGGCTCCGAGGACGGCCCCGAAGACTGTTCCGACTCCTCCGTAGAGGCTGGTGCCTCCGATGACTGCAGATGCAATAATGCGAAGCTCGTAGGCCCTGGCAATACCGGGCATTCCCTGGGCCAGTCTGCTGGCCATGATGATTGCCCCGAATGCAGTCAGTGCTCCGGCAATCATATATACCATAATGATGGTTTTTTTATGGGAAATACCTGACAGGTGGGCCGCCTCGGGATTCCCGCCGATGGCGTAGAGATGCTTGCCGAAGGCTGTGTAGTTCAGCAGGTAGTGAAACACCAGGGTAGTAAGGATGAACAGTACGAAGGGAACGGGAATTCCGAAGATGAACTCCTGTCCGATCCAGAGAAACCCCTCCTCAGTAATGCGCACCGGATATCCTCTGGTGCTGATTACCGCAATTCCGCGGAATATACTCAGCGATGCCAGTGTGACGATAAACGGGCTCAGCTTTACGATGGAGATCATGGACCCGTGGTACAGTCCCACCATCATCCCGAGGGCCAGCACCGCGGCAACGGTGGTCCCTACCCCGAAACCCGACTCCATCAGCATGCCGGCAATCACCCCGTAGAAGGCGATCATCGAGCCGAAGGACAGATCAATGCCGGCGCTGATGATGATCAGGGTCGCGGCAATTGCGGGGAATCCGAAGATGGCAATCTGCCGGGCGAGGCTCTGAAGGTTGTACGCCGAGAGAAACCTCGGGTTTATCAGGTAGACGAGAAACGCAAATATAACCAGCAGCACCAGGGCCACCGACTCACGCAGCCGAAAGAACTTCCTGACTCCCCGGCCGATCCGGGCAAGCGGGGCAGCATGCAATCCTGCACTCTTTTTGCTCATACCGTACCTACCGCCTTTTTCATTATGTTTTCCTGAGTAGCATCTTCACGACCGTAGTTTGCCACAATCGTTCCCTGGGACATCACCAGGACCCGGTCGCACATTCCCAGAATTTCCGGAAGCTCCGAACTGATCAGCAGGATACCCATTCCCTGCTGAGCAAATCGGCTGATCAGCGCATGGATCTCCGCCTTCGCGCCTACATCCACCCCCCTGGTCGGTTCATCAAGGATGAGGATTTTCGGATTCATGGCCAGCCATTTTCCGAGGACCACCTTCTGCTGGTTCCCTCCGCTGAGGAAATGGACGATCGCCTTCGGTCCGGTGGTCCTGATCTGCAGGTCCTTGATGAACCGCTGGGTGGTCTTCAGCTCCTCTCTGCGGTTGAGATATCCCATGGAGGTATATTCATGAATGGAGGGGAGGGTCATATTCTGATAAATAGCCATTCTGAGAATCAGGCCCTGACTCTTCCTGTCTTCAGGAACAAATCCGATGCCGGCCCTGATGGATCTTCTCGGGGAATCCAGCTGCACCGGTTCCCCGTCGATGAGAAAATCCCCTGAATCCCGCTTGTCAATCCCGAAGAGCGCCCTGGCCATTTCCGTCCGCCCGGATCCCACCAGACCGGAAAGCCCGACAATTTCTCCCTGCCGGATTTCGAATTCGACATTCCTCACCAGCCTTCCCCGGTTCAGGTTCTTTACCTCCAGTACCGGATTGCCGATGTCTATTTCTATTTTCGGGAACAGCTGGTCCAGTACCCGGCCGACCATCATGCTGATGATCTCCTCTTTTGTCGTATCCTTGATGTGCTTCTGACCGACGCTTTTGCCGTCACGCAGCACTACAGCCCGGTCGGCAATTTTAAAGACCTCATCAAGGCGATGGGTAATAAACACAATGGTCACTCCCTGCTCCCGCAGGGTCTTCATCAGCTCAAGCAGCGAATCCACATCCTTCTCCGCCAGGGAGGAGGTCGGCTCATCCATCACCAGAATCCGCGCATTCAAGGAAAGCGCTTTGGCTATCTCCACCAGCTGCTGCTGTGCTACGCTCAGCTCCTTAATCGGAGTAAAAGGATCCATCGAGACGCCCAGCCGCTTCAGCGTCTGCTGGGTTTTGAGCTTCATCGCATTCGCATCCAGCCGCCGCAGCATTCTGCCGAGGCCGGAGGAGGAGCGGATTTCCTGTCCGAGAAATATGTTTTCAAGAATATTCATCTCAGGAACCAGGTTCAGTTCCTGATGGATCACGCTGATGCCCAGGTTGATGGAGTCCCCCGGATTATCAGGATGGACCTCTTCGCCGCTGATGATAATCTTTCCGCTGTCCCGCTGATATATCCCTGCAAGGATTTTTATCAGGGTTGATTTCCCTGCACCGTTTTCGCCGACCAGGGCGACGATTTCACCCTCGTTTACATCAAAATCTACCCCGTCAAGAGCACGAACCCCGGGAAATGATTTTGAGATGTCCTTCATCTTAAGCAGTGTATCTCCGTTCAACGCTCACTCCTCATCATGCAGGATTACGATACAAACTGTCTGTTCCGTGCTAGTCTTCCTTGGCTACATACTCCCCTTCATCGATTGCGCCGTTGACAAACTGTTCAAAGTCGATGATGCTCCCGGTCATGATTTCCGCTTCCTTGGAGAACAGGTAAGAAATCAGTCCGCCGACATCCTCCGGAAACAGCAGTCTCCCGAAGGGCTGACGCTTCCCGGCAATTTCATACCATTTCTCAGGTTTTCCGTGATACTTCGTCTGCACCTCATGCTCCGCAGGGGTGACGACCCATCCGAGATTGATGGCATTCACCCGGATGCCGTAATGCCGGAGGGTGTTCGCGGCATTCTTCGTCAGAGCAACTAACGCCGCCTTGGATGCGCCGTACACGGCAAGAAAAGGAACTCCTCCGTAGGCATGCATGCTGGTGATACTGACGATGGACCCGTATTTCCGCTGCTTCATCAGCTTTGCCGCATGCTGGATCATGAAAAAGGTCGCCCTGGTATTGATTGCGAAAACCCGTTCGAAGGTTTCAGGCGATGCGTCCAGGATTCCTCCCCGCTCTGTTGACCCGGCGCAGTTGCTCAAGTAATCCAGGCGGCCGAACTTCTCCTCAGTCTCCCGCACAGCCCGTTCACATTCCTGCACATCAGATAAATCCGCAGTAACAGTAAGCACGTCCCGGGCTCCGTCGGAGCGGAGAGAATCAGCTATTTGTTCCAGCTTCTCCCCGTTGCGGTCAACTATAACCAGCTGTTTAATGCCATCGCGAAGCAGGCGTTTCACCACTCCTTCACCGACACCCTGTGCGGCACCCGTAACCATTGCAACTCGTTCATCCATGGCAAACTCCACACATACTAGATTTAATTGTCTGATAATTAGAATTTTATATTCTCACAGCCCCCTGCCGTTGTCAACAACATTTTTATCCATTAAACCGGTAGGGATTCTCTCCGGCCGGAAATCTTCCGGTTCTGATTCGATCGATGCTCCAGGAATACCTGCAGCAAAAACTTGCTGTCAGAGAATTACATTTGTCAGAAAAATATCATATAATCATGCAGTATCGGTCATCTGCAGACGCGTCATCAGAAGCATTTCCGGGGCAGCAGACTCTGCAGAAAGCACATGATTCCATGAGAGAAAGCCCTGCTGAGCGGACAGGTTTTACAGCCGGAGGAATACACAGGAAGGAGCCGACAGGTATGAGTGAGGATCACATCAGACGGAATTCGGTAGTGACTGAAGCGATGCTTCGGATCAAGGAGTTGGTGATGTCGGATCAGTACCAGCCGGGGGACAAACTGCCCACAGAACATGAGCTGGCGGAACGGTTCGGAATCGGACGCTCCTCAATCCGGGAGGCGATAAAAGTGTTCCAGTATCTCGGAATACTTGAAACGAAGGTTCCCAAAGGGACGTTCGTCTGCAGGTCCTCGAATATCGCCATGGAGTTTTTCACCTGGTTCACTTTGATGGAGCCGCGGTTCATTGATGAGATCCTGGAACTGCGGGAAGTGTTTGAACAGCGGGGGGTCTACCAGCTCATGCGGAAATGCAAGGATCAGCCCGTGGAAGCTCAGCAGGCTGTCAGCCGCCTGGAGGAGCAGACCGAAAAGATGGAGGATGCGGTGCATCGGGACTGCTATGAGGACATCCTGCTTGCCGACTACGAGTTTCATCGGATCCTAATCAATGAGACGGGCAATTCGCTGTTTATCTCCATGTACGATCTGCTGAAGCATTTCACCATGGAGGAGATGGAGAAAACCCACGAAAGCTATACGGACTATACGGCCCTGGCGGGGGTGCACCGCCGCATCATCGAGGCTGTAAAGTCCGGGGATACCGGAACTGCCATTAATATCCACGGCTCCCACTTCCCCCTGATCAAGGACAACCTGGACCAGGTCGGCCTGACCCGCAGCATCTCCCGGCACGTGGACAAACTGATAAACCGGCAGCCCGCTTCCGATCCCGGCAGCGGCACTGCCCGGTAACGGTCTATTGCTTCCAGGTGATCACACTCGGATCGTAATCCTCCGGGGGCTCAAAGCCCAGCAGTTCGATGCAGGTTGCCGCAAGTGAGCTGATTCCTAACCCCTCCTTCAGTTCCAACTGGTAGTCGCCATGGTATCCGGGATCATAGATAATGCTAGGCACCGGATTGAGGGAATGGGAGGTCTTCGCCTTCGGCTTTCCATCAGGACGCATGACCAGTTCCCCGGTTTTCTCCTGGTGCTCGTACATATCATCAGAGTTTCCGTGATCAGCACTCAGCACCATTACTCCCCCGGCCTTCTCCACAGCCTTCAGAATCCTGCCGATCTGCAGATCCATTGCCTCCAGGGAGCAGACCACCGCCTGAAAAATCCCGGTATGTCCGACCATATCTCCGTTGGGGAAATTCAGTTTGTAAAAATCGTACTTCCCTTTCTCAAGCTCCTCAATCATCCGGTCGGCAATCTCAGCGCATTTCATCCACGGCCGCTGTTCAAAGGGAAGAATATCACTGGTGATCTCCACATAGTCCTCCAGGGCGGGATCAAACTTTCCGCTGCGGTTGCCGTTGAAGAAATAGGTCACATGCCCGTATTTCTGGGTTTCGCTGATGGAGAACTGCGGCACCTTTGATGCGCAGAGAAACTCGGCCATGGTTCGGGTGATCGTCGGAGGAGCGACCAGATACTGCCTGGGAACATGCAGATCTCCGTCATATTCCATCATGCCGGCATACTCGACTT
>PWKH01000181.1 GCA_003559765.1 Spirochaetaceae bacterium | reverse complement strand
TCGTCATTCTTTTTCTTCTTCATAACACCTGCCTCCTTTCTTCTCTGCTTCTGCAGCAGAAGCATGGTTCATTCCCCGCATAAGGGGACCGTGCGATCACAGCGGGTGCCTGGAAAAGCGCCGCATATGCAGAGCTGCAGAGGGCACCCGGTGCGGACTATAGCCGGATCAGTGCATCTCCACAGAACAGCTTCCCAGATTCGGCAGCAGATAATGGAAGGTTACATCGGGATGATCCGCCAGCAGGGACATCGGCACCGCAGTGTCGGGTATCTGTTTTGCGATCATGTATGCAGAAAGGCGCATGCCGAAGGGATTGTCATGCCATCCGGTATGCCAGATGCTCACCCGTTGAGACTTCCAGGTTTCAACCGGACCTACGGTTACCGCATGGGAGGGCACATTGGTAATCACCCCTCCCCCTGACGTACGGGCATTCTGAATCATGGTCATGGGGTGCACTTCCAGGACCCGGGTCCTGAGCTTCCGGTACTCCTCCGGCGTCGGCGGATTTTCGGAATATGCACCGGTGCGCTCAGGGGGGTCGTTGAATGCCCAGTGCTTCGTCTCTCCCTGACCGCCCTGCATGCACAGACATCTGATCGAATCAAAGGATGAGGAAAATTCCTCGATCGTGTCCGTTGTCGGGAAATGGAGATGCCCCTCGGGCATACGCAGCTTTTTATCGATCCGGTTGAACAGCAGTTCCATGGCGGCCCGCTTGAAGCTCAGCGGATGAGATTCGTCAACCGACTTCCCGTCAACTACCCATTCATCCATCCCCCAGAAATGGGCGTCTCGAATATCGATTTCCTGCTCATTGATCAGTCTTGCAGCCAGCGGAAGCTGTTCCGTCGGACCGATGGGGCCGCAGATGCCGGCGGGATTGTCCGCCGTCGATGCACTGAAGGCCTGCACATATTCCAGCGCCTCAGCGAGGAAAAAATCCTCCCGGGTCTCGTAGAACTTAATGGAAAACCCGGGCCGCTGCAGAGCAAGCAGGTCCTCTGCCGTAAGCCGTGCGGCATCATCCAGCAGCTCTCTGTCCAGGGTTGTATAGTCCCACCACCCCTTTGCTACCTTGCTTTGTCCTCTCATCTACCGTTACCTCCTGTTATTATCATCGGGATTTTCCCGGTATTCACTATGTGCCTCAGATGCTGTAGGGGTACTGACTGAGAATGCTCTGCTCCAGCCCCATCTGACAGGCTCCGATCACCGCTGCATCAGAGCCGAGCCTGGTCATCCTGATATCTGGAACCGGAAAGGGGACGAGATTCTGCAGATGCCGCCTTAAGGGGTCGAGAATGCACGATTCGCAGTCGGGGATTTCGTTGAGCTGACCTCCGAAAATTATGATCTCCGGGTTCACCGTCACCAGGAGGTTGCTGATTCCGATAGCCAGCACCTCAGCATACCGCTCAAGGATCCGTCCTGCATCAATGCTTCCCTGCTGCGCCATCTTCCCGATCAGTTCATGGGTTATCTGATTGTAGGAATAATTTGCAGCCTTGAAAATCTCTTCGCCCTTGCCTTTATGGATGAAATTCAGGGCTATCTGCTGGATCTGATGAATCGAGGCGATGGTCTCAAAGGTTTCCATGCTTGCAGCGCCGAGAAAGGGATTGAGTCCCATGTGCTGGTATCCGATCTCGCCGGCGGCGCCGTTCATCCCCCGATATATCTGGCCGTTGAGAAACAGCCCCGCCCCGATTCCGTGGTGGATGGTGATGTAGGCGAAGTTGTTCTCCGGAATTCCCTCACGGTAGTATTTTTCAGCCAGGGCTGCGAGATTTTCGTTGTTTTCCAGAAATATCGGGATGGAGAAGGTCTGCTCCAGCTTCTGCTTCAGCTTCAGCCCCCCCATCTCCTGGTACAGCACCGCATGCACATGTTCATGGGTCAGATCAATTGCTGCCGGAACGGATATCGTAATTGCTACGGCAGGGATGTCCTGCCGGTCGACGAACTGTTTCCGGGTGAAGAAGTGCTCAATCAGCTCCAGGACCGTCTGCTCCAGGTTTCCCGTTTCGGTATCGAGATGAATCTCCTGAATATCGATGACAGTGCCGGCCATGTCCATTCTGGCAATTTTCATCATGGGAAGCTCAAAGGAGATGCCCACAGACATGCCGAGGCCGGCATTGATTTCGACTTCATGGGCCTGCTTTCCTGCAGGGGTAATAATTTTCTGCTCCTTGAGCAGTCCCATTTCAATCAGGTGGTCCACTGCCCGGGATACCGCCGGCAGGCTGAGGTTCAGTGCCTTGGATATTTTTGTCCGGTAGGTTGTTCCCAGCTTTCTGACGTAATGCAGGATGATGGAGGTATTGATGCTGTTCTGCAGATTCGCGTTCACCGCTGATCTGATTCTCAGTTTTTCCATACCGCATCTCCCTGCGCGACAGATTCAAGGATATCCATCAGCGCCTTCACGTTCTCCAGAGGAGTACCGGGATACAGCCCGTAGGTGAGCATCAGGCCGCCTGCGGGGTCTGCCAGCTGACGCAGGATTTCCCGGATATACTCCTGCAGCTCTCCGGGAGGTCTGACCGGCGTGATGTGCTGGCGGTCGATATCAAGATCTACGGCGACTGAACCCTTCAGGGTATCGGCAATCCACGGGAGGCCGTTGACCTGGTCCTGGATATTAAGCACCTGGATCGGAAGCGTCAGCAGGAGGTCTGCCAGTGCTTTGATGTCGCCGTCGGAATGCATGTGTATGACGGTACCTCTGCGGCGGGCCGGTTCCATGATTCGCCGGTAGGAAGGCAGAATATGGGAGGAGAACAGCTCCGGCGAGATCAGCGGTCCGGTCTGCATGCCGAGATCTTCCGCATATCCGAGCAGTTCCGCTTCCGTATATTCCAAAAACCGTTCAGTAAGCCCCAGATTGAAGGACTCAATCATCTCAAGCAGCCTGGTCAGCCTCGGATCACCGTCGGCCATAGCAAAAAGTGTCTGTTCGTATCCGAGCATGTCAATCAGCTTCAAAAAGGTATGTCCGTGACCGATTTCTCCGGATTTCAGACAGCTGAAGAATCCGATGGAACCTCCCCAGGGGGAAGATCCCCTTTCCCAGTCGACAGGATACCAGTGGGTGGTGACGGAAGGATCAGGGGGAGCATAGAAGTCGAAACCCTTCCAGCCTGCCAGGGGATGGCGGGTCACCGTCCCGATAAATCCGCTGACGGTCGTCTCCCAGACGCATCCCCAGGGATCAGTCCAGGGAGCGGTGCTGCTGCACCAGGGAGGATAGGGGACCGGATCTCCCCTGGTGACGAAATCGGAAACTCCCTCAGGAAACAGCAGCGGATGGGATTCCACCAGCCGTGCCAGCTCTTCCCGGGGATAATGGTCCCAGCATGACAAGTTGATGTGGAACACCACTGGGATTGAGTCGGGGGAGTCAAAATGCACTGCCTTCAGGAGGGTCTCCCTGTCCATTCGTGTTTCCTCTGCAGATACGAATAATTAACAATTCATTACTAAAGTAAGGTTACTTATAATAAATGTAATTATGATGGTAATATGCCTCCTGCCGCCTGTAAAGTATCATGCTTCAAAGCAGTACGGAAAGCTGATTTTCCTGGAAAAATTTGATTGACGGTTAAAATTATGTGTGGTAAAGTGAGGTATAATGGTTGTTTACCTATGTTCTTCTGTGCTTTGCCCCGCCCTGTAAGTGACTGCTCCAACAGCATCCTGGTTTGTCTGCTGGAGCTTCTGCAGCCGAGTGATTGGTAAACTAACAATAGTCATATTTTTAACCTGTCAAGGTTTATCATGGTAGTACCTGACAGATTGAAAAGTTTATATGATGAAAAAAGGAGGTTGTATGAAGAAAATCATCGTTATTGCACTGGTGATTGCGCTGAGCATGGTGCTGTTTCCTGTTAGTTCAGCAGGTCAGCGGGAGGTAAAGCCGACGGTAACCGTCTTCTGGGCTCTCTATGACGGACTGACCGAGAGCTACCGCAGGGACCTTGAGCAGGCCTTTATGGATGAGTATCCCGAAATTGATCTTGAGATTGTTCCGATCCCCTGGGATGACATGCATGACCAGATCCTGACTTCCGTTGCTGCGGGAGATCCGCCCCAGGTTTCGGTTATCGGCACCCGCTGGCTCCTTGAGCTGCTGGAACTGGATGCGGTAGCCCCGGTTGAGGACTACATCAGCCAGGACTTGATCGACAACATCGCCGAGGGAGCAAAGGAAGCGGAAATTGCAGGAACTCTCTGGGGACTCCCGGTTGCTGCCGGAGCTAGAATTCTGAGCATCAACAAGGACCTGACTGATGTCGTGCCTGAAACCATGGAAGAAATGAAGCAGGCGGCACTGCAGGTCCGGGACACCACCGATGCCTACGGACTCATTATGCCGGGTCAGAAGCATACTGAGCTGACGGACTTCGCCTACTACTTCTATGCCCTTGACGGCGAGTTCTTTGAAGTGCTTGACGACGGAAGCTACGGCCGCTCGACGGTTAACTCCGAAGCAGGAGTGAAAGCGCTGCAGTTCATGATTGATCTGGCCGACGAGCCCGGACTGGTGCCCGACGGATATCTTTCCCAGACCAGAATGGATGCCCATCCGGTATTCTATGCAGGCAGTGCGGCATATGTCATGATCGGTGCATGGGTTGAATCCAGCCTTGCGGATGTAGAAGCTGAATTCGAGGTGGAACATGCCCAGATTCCAGGGTTCGAAGGCTATTCGTCTCAGCCGCTGATCGTTACCGATTCACTGGTGATGTTTGACGGAGCTGACCATCTGAATGAGGCAGGAAAGTTCATCGAATTTTTCTATCAGGATGAATGGAAGGCCCAGTTTGATGAACTGATCGGATTCCCGCCGGTAACCCTTTCTGCCGCAGAGCTCCCGCAGTTTGATACCCCGTTATACCATGTGCTTGGTGAAGCGGCGATCAATGCGAAGGCCTGGCCGCTGATGGAAGGCTGGGGAGAATTCTCAGATATTATCTGGGACCAGGTTGCTGAAGCGTTCCTGGGACGCAAGTCCGCGCAGCAGGCGCTTGACGATGCAGCGGCAGCTATTGACCGAAGAAGAGGTTTTTAAGACAGATTCTCGAATCACGCAATCCATGGAGTATCCGCCGGCACTAAGCCGGCGGATACTACCTCATTCTGCAGAAGAGAGAAAGCGAGCGGGTATGACGGTAAAAAGAAAATTTTGGAATCCGGAAGCGCGCCTTGCCTATATCATGATGCTGCCGGCTGTGCTGTTCATTGCATTCTTCATGCTCTATCCGGTGATTCATATCTTCATGATGGCTACGCATCATACCTCACGG
>PWKH01000142.1 GCA_003559765.1 Spirochaetaceae bacterium | reverse complement strand
GGATCAGCTACCTGGTGATAACCAGCGTGGACCGGGATGATCTCAGCGACGGCGGAGCGGGTCAGTTCCGGGATGTGGTCCTGCGCTGCCGGGAGGATCATCCCCGGATGGAGTTTGAACTCCTGGTGCCCGATTTCAAAGGGGTCCGGGAGCAGGCGCTGGATGCGCTGGAGGAAGCTCTGCCCTTTGTCTTCGGCCATAATGTGGAAACTGTCCCTGACCTGTACCACAAAGCCCGTCCCGGCGGGGACTACCGTCTTTCTCTTGAACTGCTTGAACGGGCAAAGCAGCGCCGGAGGGAGGTGGAGACCAAGTCCTCCCTGATGCTCGGTCTGGGAGAGACCGAAGATCAGGTGCTGCAGGTATTAGCTGACCTCCGGGAGGTCGGGGTTGACCGGCTGTGCCTGGGGCAGTATCTCAAGCCATCCAGGGAATCCCTGGATGTTGCGGAGTTCGTCACTCCGAAGAAGTTCCGGTGGTGGAAGGATCAGGCGGAATCCCTGGGATTTACCTGGGTGATCTCCGAACCCTTTGCCAGGAGCAGCTACCATGCCGACGGGAAGATCTGACTTGCCTGAATGCCGGTAGGCTCAGTATTATATGAAGATGAGAGGAGGATGCTATGGATTGGTTTCAAGTTGCGATTTCTATTGAACAGGAAGGAGAAACATTCTACCGGGAACTGAGTGAACAGGCTGGAAGCGAAGGACTCAAGCAGATTTTCTCGATGCTGGCTGATGATGAACTGGAGCACAGGAAACGGTTTGAGGCTATGCAGGATAACACCTTTTCGGTTGAGCTTGACTCAAAGGTGATGCAGGAGGCCAAACGGGTGTTCAAGCGGTTCAAGACAGAGCACTTTTCAGATGAGCAGAAGCATCTTGAGGTGTACCGCAAAGCCCTTGAGGTGGAGCAGAAGAGCATCGATTTCTACCGGGATAATCTGGGCACCCTTGATGAGGGGGGAGCTCACCGGAAAGCCCTGGAGCAGATAATCAAGGAAGAGCAGGCCCATTACCGGCTCATTGACACCATTGTGCAGATGGTCGAGCGGCCGGAATCATGGGTTGAGCATGCTGAATTTGGTCTGAGGGATGAATACTGAAAAGCGCCGGCGCATAGTCATTATTACGGTGGTGATACTTCTCGTGCTTGCAGTAGCGGCCAACCGGTTTGTGTTTCAGCCGCTGCGCCGCATGGTCACCGCCGACTATCTGCCGGCACAGCAGATTGTACTGGAGCAGTCCGCCGGTGCGGCGACTCCGGCGGGTTTTGAGCTGGTGCAGATTATCGCCTATCTTGCGGGAGCCCCCGTGCATGAGCACCGCCAGCAGGACTACCGCAGCCGGGTGGATGAGCATTTTGATCCCTGGAGGGACCACCCGGCGGTCGGGGTGATGGAGGAGCAGCTGGCGGAATCCGGCAGATATGACCTCGGCTTTTCCTTCGGCCTCTCCTATGCCGACGGGAGTCTGATTGACCGGGAGCGGTATGCCTCCCGGCGTTTTTTTGAGCGCACGGGATTCGACCGGCCGCTGCTGGAGGATTTTGCCCGCCGCTCCCGGTTCGCCGAATTCTACCGGTCCCAGAAATCCTATTACCGCTACCACCATCAGCTTTTTACCTCCCTGGTCGACCTTGAGGATATCGCCCGGTGGCTCGGTGAGCACTTCGAGGCGGACCACCAGGGGCATCAGGTGCTGCTCTCTCCGCTGTCCTCATCCCTGCAGTACGGGTATCTGTTTAGGGATCGGGATGCCGGGTACAGCAAAACGGTGATCAATGTGCCCCCGGTAAACCCCCGTCATCTTGAACTCTACAGCCTCGGCGTGATAACCCGGGAGCAGCTTCGCGCCCTCAGTTCCCTGGAGGTGTTCACCGAACTGGCCCATCACTATGTGAACCCCGCAACGGACCGGCTGGTCAACCGGCTCAGGATAGCCCGGGTTTTCGGTGACTGGGAGGCTTGGCATGCCGGATCGGGGTATCAGTCGCCGACGCTGGTGTTCAATGAATACCTGACCTGGGGGCTGTATCTGCTGTACTGCAATGACCGGTTCGGTGAGGCGGCTGTCGAGGTTTCAGCCCGGACCATGGAGGAGGCTATGGAACGGAGGGGATTCCTGCATTTCAGTCAGTTCACCCGGGTGCTTCTTGCCGCCTGGCAGAACCGGGAGGCCGAGGAAATCGAGGAAATCTACGGCGATATTCTCGCAGGTCTCAGGGATGCGGGGCCTCTGCAGTAAGGAGCATTTCCTATGCCGCTGTATTGCCCCGCCCTGCCGGTTCTGTGCTATACTGGTGGCAGTAGAAAACAGAATAACGGGAGTGACCGGTGATGCAGGTAGCAATTAGTCAGATCGATTATCCCCGGGAACGGGATGTGCTGTATGAAATCTGTGCAGACGCAGGGGAGGGAGGTCGGAGTATCGCCGAGGACCTGACCGAGCCGAAGCTGCTGGGCGGCTTCTATGCGGTGCCCTATGCGGAATATGATCCGAGTTTGTGCCTGATGCTGCGGATCGAGTCCAGACCGCTGGGCTATATTCTGGGAACCGACAATACTGCGGCATTCGCCCGATGGTTCAACAGCATTCAGCTGCCGAAACTGCGGCAGGCAAGCGCTCATCTGTCCGGAACGGCAGCGTCTGCCGCCGAACAGCGGCTGCTGGACGACATCAGTCAGGGCATGGAGGTGCTGGATTTCTGCAGACAGTATCCTGCTCATCTGCACATCAACATCCTGCCGGAAGCCCAGGGCAAAGGTCTGGGGAAGCGGCTGATGAATGAATTTATCGAGCTGCTCAGGTGCAGGCAGGTGCCGGGGGTGCACCTCGGAGTTGCCGCAGAAAATACCCAGGCCATCGGGTTCTACGAGTCCTTCGGCTTCTCCCTGATTGCCTGGAAGCCCGAGGTGAGGTTCTACGGGATGAAGCTGTCAGGGTAGGATCAGCTCCCCCTCCCATCGGCGGAAGGATTCGAAATCGGTCACCCGGGTGAATCCCATATCAAGCAGTATGCGCCCGGCCCGGGCGGAGCGGGAGCCGGCAAGACAGTACACAATAACCTTGGTATCCTTGAGAGCCTCCGGCGGATGCTCCGTCAGGGAGTCCACAGGAATGTTTACTGCAGTGGGTATGTGTCCGGAGGCGTATTCATCCGGGCGGCGTACATCAATAAGCACATAGGGCTCATGCTGCCGTTCAATCAGCTGGGCAAGTTCCTGGGGGTCATAATAGGCCTGCTGAGAGTCCTGACTCCCTGCCGCCGCGGCTGCCGCGATTCCTGCGGCCAGAAGCAGCATGGTTGCTGCATACCGTGTAATCATATTCCATCATATACCCCGCCGCCCCTTCGGGTCTACCAGGGGGCAAGGAGAAAGGCCGCAGAAGCGAAGACCACTGTGAATACCAGCAGCAGCTCCTGATTGAGATTCCGGTAAATCGTGAGTTTGTCGATGTTATGCAGCCGGGGAAAACGATGGAACAGACTGGAAGCGGCGAGCAGTGCAAGGACTGCAGTCCCGGCTTCTGCCAGCATATCCAGAGCCTGAGGGAGGCTGAAGCCCGTGAGGTGCATCAGGACCCAGGTGTATGCTCCTGCCGTCAGCAATGCAGTAATTACTGGTGCGGAGGGAAACTGCCGGGAAGACAGCCTGTATTGGAACTTTGCAAATCCCCCGATGATGATTCCGCCGGCTGCAAGCAGGAGCACCTTGTACCAGAAAGCGGCATCTGCGGTAAAGAGGGATTTCAGCTGCCCTGTTGCTGAAGGGGTGAACCCGACGGCATAGAGGACTGCACTGATCAGCATCAGCATCGAGGCCCAGTGGAGCCGTATCTCAGTCTCCCGGGATTCCAGGTCCTCGTAGAGGTAGAACAGCAGGGACTTGTATGAGGAGTGGATCAGCACGTAGAGCATCGCAGGAAGATAGAGCTGGTACGAGCACAGCAGTCCCGCCAGGCCGATGGTGAAGACGGTGCTGGCGGCAATACACCGCTTCAGGGAACGCTCCCAGAAGAGGATCAGCGAGCCGCCGATGACCGTCAGCACCGAAAGCACCCGCACCAGCAGAAAGAAGGAATCAAGTCCCAGAGCCTCCGCAGGAAGCAGCACCATGTAGTACATTCCGAGGATGCCGGTGAAGATGGTGAAGCTGGCAAGAAAAGCCGACACCAGGGAATTGGCCGCGGAGTGACAGGGGGCTACCCAGCCGGAGACGGGGAAAAAGGCCCCCTTGACGAAAAAGGCGCAGGCAAACAGCAGCAGGGATGCGGTGATGGTGTATATCGGAAGTTCCGGCTGTTGATGTGCAAAATCGAAGGTGAAGTAAGCCCCGGAGGAGTAGAGCAGCACAATGGCTCCGAGAAACATCGCGGAGCTTGCTGCCCCGAAGACCATGTATTTCACCGAGGCTATGTATTCCTGCTTCACTGAGATCAGGACGTAGGCGCCCATGATCATCAGTTCATAGTACACGAAAAAGTTGAAGGCATCCCCGGTGACAATCAGCCCGGAGCAGCCGGCGAGATAGAACAGAAATACCGTCTGCATCTGAAAGGTTCCCAGACTTTTCAGCCGGAAGAGCGACAGGATCAGAGGCGGCATGTAGGCCCAGAGAAACAGCAGTTTCTCCCGGCTGAACAGGTAGGCGATGCTTACCGGTGATTCCTGAAGCACAAAATAGTGGTCATCTGTGATCCCCAGTCCCAGCCAGGTGACGGTCACTGCGGCCAGGATCTGGAGGATGTGGGAGATGCGGATGAGATGAAGGGTCCATTCCCTGCGGAACAGATACTTTCCCAGCATACAGCAGGCCACCGCCGTCAGGGGAACCGCCGGAAAGGCGATCCACAGCACCCGGATGATTTCGAGATGATTGAGCTGCAGCGGCAGCGCCGCCGGGGAGAGGAGCATGTCAGAGTTCATGAATGTCTGATACCAGTATGGTGCCGGTCGTATGGTGGAGCCTGACTATGCAGGCGACAGCCAGGGCATTAAAGCATACGCCGATGACGATCGCCGTAAGCATCAGCGCCTGGGGAATTGGATCCACCGTTACCGCATCGGGGGTGATCAGGAAGGGGGCTGCCGCCTCCTCCCTGAATCCGGCTCGGATAAAATTCAGGATCATGGTGTTCTCGATAATCGAGAGGCACATGATTTTTTTTATCAGGTTGTCTGAGGTGATCAGTCCGAAAATTCCCACGAAAATGATCAGCATCATCATAGGCCGCTCCTGACTGCTTTGACCCCGAAGACCGTGAGCACTACCACCATCACCTCCAGGAAGGTGTCCATGACCCTCGGGCCGAGATAGACCGTGGATACCATATTGCGGATCCCGTAATCCT
>PWKH01000101.1 GCA_003559765.1 Spirochaetaceae bacterium | reverse complement strand
CCAGGCTGACGAGAAACAGCTGCGGATCGATTACGATATCATCGACCGGGCCGGCGGCATCACCGTAGCTGCCGGCGACCACTTGGACGCTTCCGCCGGGAATAGATACAGCGGGGATATCGGCGGTGCGCACATCCCGGTATTTCGGTTCAGTCATTTTCTGCGAGGAAGGCAGGTTTGCCCATAACTGAACACCGCGCATCAGACCGCCCTCCTCCCCCTTGGGCATCTCCTGATGGATGATTCCGCTGCCGGCGGTCATCCACTGCACATCCCCGGGACTGATCACCCCGGAGTTTCCCAGACTGTCGCCGTGCTCAACGGTTCCGTGAAGCAGCAAGGTAATGGTCTCAATTCCGCGGTGAGGATGCCAGGGAAACCCTTTTTCATAATACCGTGGGTTGTCACCGTGGAAGTCATCAAGCAGCAGAAAGGGATCGAACAGCGGCTGCTGATGATACCCGAACACCCGCTTCAGATGCACCCCCGCTCCTTCAATGGTGGGAACCGCCTGCAGAACCTCTAAGGGTTTCATACCTTTTTCCTTTCACCCTCTATCAGGATGCTCTTCAGGGATCTCTTCGGCACATGATGGGCTCCTGCGCTGTCTCTCCAGTACCTGATATCACCCCCGGGTTTGAGTTCCTCCAGGACGATTTCCTCCGCCGGCACACCGAGGGCGATCACCAGCACGATATCCATGTGCTTCGGCAGACCGAGGTCGTCGTGGAGCTCTTTTTTCCGGACCGATCCGATCATGCATCCCCCCAGTCCCTGCTCTGCCGCTCCCAGCAGGATGCTCTGACCTGCAATTCCGTGGTCGCACCCGAGATGGGTGGTGACGCTGCGGTCATGCAGCATGACAATATAGCCGGCCGGACGTTCTCCCTCCTCCGGGCCGTCCCAGTCCTCCAGGTAACCCGCCCAGCCGAGCTGGGAAAAAATGAGCCGGTTGGTTCCGCTGTCGCAGGAGAGCACATACTTCAGCGGCTGCATGTTCTTCGCAGAAGCAGAAAGTCTGGCAAGGTCGGCCAGCTCCCTGAGCTGCTCCATGGTCACCGGTTTTTTTTCATCAAATCTTCGGTAGCTCCTGCTGCGGAGCATCAGATCTTTTACCGTCATAGGCCGCTCCTTCTGATGCATATTGTAGCAGAATCACCGGGGTTTACAAGAAAAAACGGCGCTCCCGTCCTCGGTCAGTGCGGCTGCGGCATCGGTAAAGAGCTCCTCCAGCGGCAGAGGACTCGCCGCCGGCCGACTCGCCCGTCTGTGGGCATGGGAGCCGTTGAGATTCCCTGCCCCTGCAGCCGCTCTGCTTCGTCCCTCGGCTGCGGGAGGAAGTTCAGTCAGCTTCTGCAGGACGGCTCCCGCAGATTCAATCGCCGGGACAAAGAGATCGAGAAAGCTCTCCCGGGAGATCCTTCCCTCCTCCCATGGGTCGCGCCAGGGAGCGCGGGCAAGATTCAGCACATCCGCCTCCCGGGGAACCACCGGCGGGTGAAACAGCGCTAGGAGATACTCCCTCCGGGGAGATCGGGCGGCCTGCTGCGCAGCCTGCCGGCTCCACGCACCGGTCAGCTTCAGCAGACTGAGGGTGTCCTGATAGGCATTTTTTACCTGAAGGGGGGCGTGCTCGGTTCTGGACGGAGGAAACTGTCCGGCCGCCGCTTCGGCCAGCAGCGCTGTAAGTCCTTCGGGCGGCTCATCCCCCAGATCCATCAGCTCCAGGCAGGAGCATTCCCAGGGATGACAGCCCCAGAAGCGGCAGGTTATTTCGACATCGAGCAGCCGCTCAAAAAACGGATGGAATTTTCCCCCTCTCCCATTCCCGGGATCACTGAAGGCGTGGATATAGGGGTGGGCGGCGCGGTCGAGCAGGGCATGGGTGATGAACCCTGCCAGGTAACATCCCTCGGGGGAATCCCACCCCAGGGATAATCCGGCCAGCCGCTGCTCCATCCGGATGCAGAATTCACCGTATCCCTGCCGGTGGAGGCTCCGGCCCCAGAACACGCTTCCGGGTTTCCTGCGCTGGTTGTGGAGAAAAAGGTCCGGCCCCTGGCATCCGAGGTAGAACCACCGGCGGTGCTTCACCGGATATCCAGCGCTCCGGGCGGCTTCGCTGCCGAATATCATGTGGGTGTAATGGGACGGCATCACTTCTCCTTATGAAAAACCTACAGGATCTGCGCGAAAAAGGCAAAGAAAACTTTCCCGGTCAAAACACCCTTGCAGGAGTGTGCCGGGATTCGTATACTGCTGATATGAAAACGGTTAATTCACCGACAAAGGGAATCCTGGAAGCGGAAATCAATGAAGCAGTCACCCGGTTCGAAAAGGAGTTCATGGGCAGGGGGCCGCTTGAGACGAAGACCTATCTGCTGGATGACCTGGTTATTGTCCGGCTGAAGGGTGTGCTCACCCGGGCGGAATGCCAGCTCGCCATGGCGAACGATCCCCATGACGGGCGGGAACTGATTAAACGGATGCGCCACGCCCTGCTGGAAAAGGGTCGTCCCCTGCTGGAAGCGCTGATTCAGGACATCCTGAAGGTGCCGGTAAAGAGCCTGCATACCGACCTCAGCACCAAAACCGGAGAGCGGGTCATCATTTTTTCCCTGGAAAAACGTCCTGTGTCTGAAGAAAGTGAAATTGCAGGAAATCAAACCCTTGACTGAAATTGCAGTTTTACTATACTCTATCAGCGAGTGAAAGAAAGGAAGGAGCGCACCAATCGGCTGCGAGCCGGCTTTTAACCACCTCATACATCACAGCAATGATCTTCATCTACGATCAACTTACCGATTGTATGATCGGTTGAATATAAGAACATGACAGCATTTCCCGTTGTCCCAGCAGAAGTCGAAGAGGACTGACGGGAGCATTGCATGTTGAATAATTTACGTTTTTAGATAAGGAGAAATCTATGTCAGTAACAAAGCACAAAGAGCTCCTCGCATGGGTCGAAGAGATCCAGGCCATGTGCAAGCCCGATGAGGTGGTATGGTGCGACGGAACAAAAGAGGAATACGACCGGCTGATGAACGAAATGGTTGAATCAGGCATGGCAATCAAGCTCAATGAGGATAAGCGGCCCAACAGCTTCCTCTTCCGCTCTGACCCTTCCGACGTTGCCCGGGTAGAAGACCGGACCTATATTGCAACACGAAAACAGGTAGATGCCGGTCCGACCAACAACTGGATTGACCCGGTGGAACTGAAAAAAACCATGACCGAACTCTATGACGGATGCATGCGCGGCCGGACCATGTTCGTGATCCCCTTTTCCATGGGCCCTGTGGGATCCCCCATTGCGAAGGTCGGAATCGAGATCACCGACAGTCCCTACGTTGTGGTGAACATGCACATCATGACCAGAGTCGGCCAGCCGGTGCTCGACGTGCTTGGTGAAGATGGTCAATTTATTCCCTGTCTCCATTCCGTCGGCAAGCCCCTCGGACCCGGAGAAAGCGACAACGGTCAGTGGCCCTGCGCTCCGATTGAAAAGAAATATATCGCCCATTTTCCCGAAGAGAACCTGATCTGGTCATTCGGATCCGGTTACGGCGGAAACGCCCTGCTCGGCAAGAAATGTCTTGCTCTGCGGATCGCCAGCGCCCTTGCTCGGCGGGAAGGATGGATGGCAGAACACATGCTGATCCTGCGGCTCACCAGCCCCGAGGGCAAGCAGTTCCATATCGCAGCGGCATTCCCCAGCGCATGCGGAAAGACCAACCTCGCCATGATGGTCCCCACCGTGAAGGACTGGAAAGTTGAATGCATCGGTGACGACATTGCCTGGATGAAGATCGGTCCCGACGGCACCCTGCGGGCAATCAACCCCGAATCAGGCTTCTTCGGCGTAGCTCCGGGCACCAACTACAAGACAAACCCGATGGCTATGGAAACCGTCAAGGAAAACTCTATCTTCACCAACTGCGTGCTCACCGACGACGGCGACATCTGGTGGGAAGATATGGACTATGTGGCTGAACACGGCATTGACTGGAAGGGCAACGAATGGACTCCCGACAGCGGAAGAAACGGTGCTCATCCCAACGCACGGTTTACCACTCCTGCTGCTCAGTGCCCCATCATCAGTGAAAACTGGGAAGATCCTGCCGGCGTTCCCATCGATATTTTCATCTTCGGCGGACGTCGCTCGGACGTAATGCCTCTGGTGCATGAAGCGGTCGACTGGGACCACGGAGTTTTTATGGGAGCTTCCGCAGCATCAGAACCCACTGCAGCTGCCCTGGACGTGAAGAAGAAGATTCGCCGCGACCCCATGGCGATGCTGCCCTTTGCAGGCTACAATATCGGCGAGTACTGGCAGCACTGGTTTGAAATGGGCGATAAGCTCGGTGATAAGCAGCCGAAGATTTTCTACGTGAACTGGTTCCGCCGAGACGAAAACCGCAAGTTCATCTGGCCGGGATTCGGCGAGAACAGCAGAATCCTCAAGTGGATGTGCGAGCGTGTGGACGGCAAGGCCGATGCGGTTGAAACACCCCTCGGGTTTATGCCCCAGGTGAAGGATATCGACATTGACGGACTTGATATGGATACCAAAGCCCTGGAAGGCATCCTGGAGATTGACCGGGAAGCATTTGTCTCAGAATTTGAAGATTTGGATGAATTCATGCAGCCGGTAGGCGACAAACTGCCGAAGCGGATGAAGAACCAGATTGAGCGGTTCAAGGATCGAATGAAGAACAGCTGATCGACTCAAAGGGATATATTTCATCAGGCCGGATCATCTGATCCGGCCTGTTTTATTGTAACAATACCAAACACATAGGGTTTAATCAGCATGAAACATATAACACATTGCCTGCTCATGGTTACCTTTGTTCTCTTCAGCGCAATCCCCCCGGCTGCCTCGGAATACACCGATTACCCCGGAACTGCCGAGCAGCGGGAAGCTCTGCAGCAGCTGGAGCGGCTTGAACAGGCTCCGGAAAAGCCCGAAGTCCCCGAGTTGGCGGAACCTCCCCGGGCGGATCTAACCTTCCACCAGGTCGGTGAAGGCCAGTACGGCATCGCCAACTTCGGCATGCTTGCCTGGTCTACGGGCAATTCAGCCCTGTGGTCCACCTGGAGAATGCTCTATGCCCACCGCACCCCCCGGGAAGTGTTCGACATCGACCTGGATGAAAACACGGCGATCATCATCGCCTCCGGCACCCGGCCGACCGGCGGCTACGGAGTGGAAGTCCCCTCGGTATATCTGCAGGACGGAACGCTGTTTGTTGAATACCGGGAAATCATCCCAGGCCCCGGCGCCATGGTCACTCAGGCTGTCACCTACCCCTATATTATGGGGGCAGTGAAGGGCCAGCACCATGAAGTGGAATTCATCAAGCT
>PWKH01000168.1 GCA_003559765.1 Spirochaetaceae bacterium | reverse complement strand
CGGCAAATCCGATGGATGCAACACCGAAGAGGTTGAGCAGGGAGCTTATCTGCCTGCCTGCAAGCAGATAATCAGAGGCATCATGAACCCGTTTTCGGGCGCGCACCCCGACGTATACCAGCAGAGAAAAAAAGAGCAATCCAAGCACGATAAACAGTGGTCCCGTTTCCACAGTGTTTTGTAGCTCCTGTAAGCGGGCAGGAGAACCTGCCGGCTCCACAAGAAAAGGATATGAAAAATATCATGTTGCATTCAGTTGAATCTGTCAAGAAAAGTTTGCAGATATTATGCAGTTCAGATTTCCTGCATCAGCTGTCCGGCAGTATGTGCCCGGGTCGCTTCCGGCGGAAGTATTGCCGGCTGGATATGTCAGGCTGGGGGCACCCTCCCAAAAGTCAGGGTGGAAAACCAGTAAAAAAACCTTACTTTCTTCAGGTACGAAAAACCGGGATGGGCGGTAAAGTGAAGCAAAACTTGACGGAGGTCCTGAAGATGAACGGGAAGCACCATACAGAACAAAAGCAAGGAATGTATGTTTGGAAAGTCCGGGTATGTTCCCAGAATCACCTAGATGCATGGCTCGGTGATTATCTAGGCGGTCTGGATATCTGGAACGATGCGGACGGCACATCCGTACTGACAGGGAAACTGCCTGATCTTCCGGCAGTCTACGGGATGATTATGCGGCTGAGAGACGGCGGGATCGTGCTGCTGTCGCTGCATGTTGAAAGAGAACAGAACAGAAAGGAGGAAGTGCATCATGATTGAAAAACTGATAACCCGCTGGCTGGCGGATGTAGCAATCAGGAAACGCCGGATTGTCTTCGCTGTGTTCGCAGCACTGACCGCGGTCAGTTTTGTACTGAGCGGAAATCTGGATGTCAACGTGAATATTGAGGATCTGCTGGGAGATAAGAACCCCACAGCTCAGGAGTATTTAGGAATGATGGATTCCTTCGGGGTTACCTCCACCATGATAATTGTAGTCGAAGGCACCAGGAGAGAGGCCATGACCGAAGCAGCTCATCGGGTAGTCGACCGGGTTGAGGAGCACTCGGAACTCTCTGAGCTTTTCAGATCTATACATCTGAAAACTGAGGCCGATTATCCCCTCCAATGGGGGCTGATGCTGACCGATGATATTGAAGATATCCAAAACACTCACCACCTTCTGGAGCAGCGGACAGTCCTCGGACTGATGACGGTCATCAACGATACGATTGAGGAGGTGGTCCTCGACGATGAGGATCAGTTTGCCACCAACCAGGATCAATGGAATGGCCTGGCCGCCCTGGCCGGGTATGAACGGCTCGTGCAGGCTCTGAATTCCTCCCTCGGCCAGAATGACGTGAACTATTCTGCGCAGCAGGCTGAGGCGGATGCCCGGGAGATCATTGAAAGCGTATTTGCCGGGGAGCAGTACAACTGGTCTCCCAATCAGGATATGCTGACCTTCAGCCTAATCCCCGCATTTGATATCGATGATTTTGATTCCCTCTACCGGTCAGTGAAGGGTGTGGAGGCAGTGCTCCAGGATATTGAACAGCAGTATGATGACGTCACCCTCAGCATGGGCGGAGAAATCCCCTGGACAGTGGCCCGGCATGAAGGAGCAAGTGCGGATACCATGATCCCGACGCTGGTGGCGTTAGGGTTTATCATCATACTCTTTTTCTTCTCATTTACCCGGCTTCGGAAAATGATGCTGGCGATCCTTGCACTGTTTGTCGGCATTATCATAACCGTCGGCGGGATTGTGCTTACGGTCGGTCACATTTCTCTGATCACCTCGATCTTTGCAGTAATCCTCCTCGGTCTCGGTATAGACTTTGCGATTCACCTGGTGAGCAACTATGACGATTTTCGCCTGAAGGGGAAACTGCCTGAGGAAGCTATGCGGATCACCATGACCACCAGCGGCTCTCCGATTCTTCTCGGCGGAGTCACGACTGCATGTGCCTTCTTTTCTCTTGTCTTAGCAAGCTCTCCGGCCATCCGGGAATTCGGGCTGGTCTCAGGGATGGGGGTGCTGGTCATCTTGGTCTCCATGCTGCTGCTCTTTCCGGCACTGATCATGTCCTTCGGGGGAAAGGGAGAACTCAGACGCGCCCGCTGGCGGCCGATGATCAACTTCTCATTCATGGGCAGTCTCGGTCGTGGTATTCAGAAATATCCCCTGATTGCAATTGCCGCCGCCCTGGTCCTTACGGTAATTACAGCGGCTGCGCTGCCGAAAAACGAAGTCGATTTTGATCCTATGAACAATTCACCCCGAAGTCATCCGATTACCCTGACTCAGCAGCGGATCATCGACACCATGGAGACTTCCCCCTTCATCTCCTTCTCAAGAACCAGCTCTATTGAGGAAGCCCGTCATCTTACTGAAGCGTTCCGGCAGGACCGATATGTGAGCCAGGCCTTTTCCGTCGCTGATCTGCTTCCCCCGGAGGATGAAATAGAGGCGCGGCTTGCGGCTGTTTCATCTGGAGGATCCGCAGGGCCCGGTGGGAGCAATGATGTTTCTGGATTGGCCTGGAGCAATCCGGGAAGCGGAATCCAGCGTACTTCCGACCATATAGATCAGCTGGCCTATGAACTCCAGCGTCTTGAATGGAACGTTATTGAAATAGGCGACTTAGCGGTTGCCGGAATCGGAGCGGACAACCTGGTAGTCAGAAGAAGAGACCATATGATTCGTGAAATTATTGGTGCTGAAGTCGGAGAACCAGGCAGGGAAGTATTCCAGCAGGCTATTTCGGCAATTACCGAAAATCCGCAGGTTGCAGCCATGCGGCTTGCCTCCCTTGATTCCGTCTTCTCTCAGGCAATTGCACAGCAGCAGGAGTTAATGACCGTTGACCGGGCTCCGGGAATAGCCGACATCCCCGAAAACCTGCGCCGCCAGCTGGTGTCCCTGGATGGGGAGGAGTTTCTGGTTACGGTCATCCCTACAGCAGAAACTCAGGAGGGCAGCAGCAGCATTCAAGCATTCTATGAATCTCTTGCCGGCATTGACCCCGGGATCACCGGTGCCGTACCGCTGTATGTTGCGCTGGTCGACGAAATCTTTACTGAAGCCGCCAGGGCGGGGATTTACGTCTTCATAATGGTCTTTGTCATGCTGATGATTATTTTTCGAAAAGTCTCCCATGTGCTGCTCTCCTTCCTGATGGTTGCTCTGGGACTGATCTGGATGTTCGGTCTGCTGCCGCTGAGCGGTACCCAGCTCGGGCTGACAGCTGGACTGGTGTTTCCCCTGCTGATCGGTATCGGAACCGATGATGCTATGCATATTATGCACCGGTATCGCCATGAGCAGGGTGATATTGCAGCTTCGCTGCGCTATACCGGTAAAGCGGTACTGCTGACCTCAGTTACTACCATGCTTGCCTTCGGTTCACTGGCGGTAGTCGGAGAAATGGCGACGATTACTGCAATCGGATCCCTGCTGTTTATCGGCATCGGAACGTGTTTCATTGCCACTGTCGTCGTGCTGCCGGCATGTCTTGCCCTGGCTGAGCGTTGGAAAAACAGATAAATTCAGGAGGATAATTATATGACTAACCGTAATAAAGTGAGAACTGCAGGATTTGTATTAGCAGCTTTGTTTCTTTGTGTGAGCGCTGCCCCGGCATTTGCTGATAACCGGGCAGCTGAGATCATGGAGCTGGTGGATGAGCAGCGCGGGCCGGAGACGGCCCGCAGCCGGATGACCATGCGGATGTATCGTTCTCTTGATGCCCAGACTCATGACCGGGAAATCCGCCTCCTTTCCTTTTCCCGGGGAATTGAAGATTCCATGATGGAATTCGTCAGCCCCCGAAATATCGCAGGACTGCGTGTCCTTGATCTCAGCGGAGCGGTCAGGGTGTTCTTTCCCTCCACCGGACGGGTCCGCAATATCGGCTCATCCGGCCGAAGCGGGTCTGTCGGCGGGGTAGGGGGAGATTTCTCCTATGAAGATATGGGCGGTTCAGGTTTTATTACCGACTATGGGGAATTTGTCCTGCAGTCCGAAGATGAACGGAGATGGATCATCTCCGGCATTCCCCGGGATGATGACAGCCAGTATACCAGACTGGTGTTCCACATCGACCGAGAACTCTTTGTGCCGCTGCAGATTGACTACTTTGACGGCGCTCAGCAGGTCAAGCGGCTGGAAGCATCCGGGATCCAGGAGGTGGACGGCAGGAACACAGCGACCCATCTGATTATGCATAACCTCCAAGGTGATTCCCGCACGGAAATTCGTCTGCATGATGTTGAGTGGGACATTCCCCTGAACCCTGATCTGTTCCATCCGAACCGGTTTCATCGGTAAGCTGGAACAGGGTGAAGGAGGAACGTGATGAGAGGAATGATCGGTATCATGGTGCTGTGCATGGTGTTTGCCGGAAGCACCGCCGTACTCGCTGATGACTGGGGATCCTGGGACAGTGATGACAGCTGGGAGCATGACGGATGGGAGGAGGATCCATGGGATGGGAGCGCTGCAGACGCTAAAGTGTCGGGATATGCGGAATCAACGGCCCTGCTCATGCTTCCCCGCACAGCAGAGCTTGATGAACTTCGCGGAGGGTTCCAGCAGCTCCTGCGGCTTCGGGGACGGTTTCAGCCGGCTCAGGCAGTTTCCGTAACTCTTGAGGCTGAGTACCTGGAGCAGTGGGGTGCGGCCCATCCGAAAGCCCGGAGGGAGATCGTCGGGATTGAAGGAGGAGAGCTTCTCCAGCAGGGTATCTCTCTTGATTATGTATATGCCGATTCCGCATTCGGTCCGGTTGACCTGAGGATCGGACGCCAGCCTCTAGCCTGGGGAAGCGCCTATGCGTTCAACCCGACGAACCTGATGAATCCATCGACTCTGGCAGGACTGGCAGGAATTGAGCCTCCCGGCATCACTGCAGTCGCCCCCAGCATAACCCTGGGAACTCAATGGGGAGTCGAGGGATATCTGGGTTTTGAAGACCGGAACCGTCAGCTGAAGGCTGTTTCAGATCTTTCACGGCTGGATACACTGCCCTTCGGGGTAAGGGGCCGTGGCTATATCGGCATGTGGGATTTCAGCCTCGGGGCAGCCAGAACCGCTGTCTACGACAGTTCAGGCGATCAGGTGATCACGGACCACTATGCTGCAGTTGAGGCGGCCGGATCAGTGGGGCAGATGATGGTGTACGGAGAGACAGCGATACGGCTCGGAGGAAAGGGCTGGACTCTGAAGCGTTCGGTTGATGGGGCCGTCGGATTCCGTACAGATCTGGGGGAATCGGCGGCAGTGCAGATTGAATATCATCGTCGGGGCCGCGGCGGAGGGGATCCCGATGCCTATGATCAGCAGGCGAGGCTGATGGGGGAGCCGGCAGGCCGGGACTACCTTGCAGTGATCAGCGACTTGGTTCTGCTCAATGACCGCATCCAGGCTGTGCTGGCCGGGCTGCTGAACCTCAATGACCAAAGCATCGTGCTCATGCCGGAACTGACCTATGAAGCCGCCGATGATATTGCCCTGACCCTTGGTGGCGTTGTCTTTGCCGGGCCGAAAAACAGCGAATTTGACGGACGATTCAGCAGCTATGATACCGGGAGACCGCAGATGACGGTTTCTGCGATCTGGTATTTCTAGCTGCTTTCCCCTGTTTTGCTGATGCTGCTGCCGGGTTATTCGGCAGCAGCAGACGCTGCAGTTTCATTCTGCGTCCATCACCCCCACGGCTGCTGAACCTGGTAACCATGCTGCAGTGTTGAGTGTAATCAGCAGTTCTGCGGTGAGTTGTCTTTTTCCCCGGAATCTGATAAGCTGAGCCTTCCAGTACAGGATCAGACCAACACCCCCTTGAATCCCGTTTGAGTTATAAGGAGCAGAACATGAACCGTGTGGAGCTGTCAAAAGCGTACAACCCGAAGGATTTTGAAGATCATATTTACCGGCAGTGGGAGGCGGAGCATCTGTTTGCCCCGAAGGAATCACCCAAGGATCCCTATGTGATCGTAATTCCTCCTCCCAATGTGACCGGGGTGCTCCATATGGGACACGGATTGAATAATTCTCTCCAGGACATTCTTATCAGGTATCACCGGATGACCGGCAAGCCGACTCTCTGGCTTCCCGGGACCGACCACGCAGGAATCGCCACCCAGAATGTGGTGGACCGGATGCTCAGGGAGCGGGGGATCGACCGCTATGAACTGGGCCGGGAAAAATTCCTGGAGGAGACCTGGCAGGTGAAGGAGCGTCATCAGAGCACCATTATCAACCAGCTCAAACGCATCGGCTCCTCCTGCGACTGGTCCAGGGAACGGTTTACCCTGGATGAGGGACTCTCCCGGGCTGTTCGGGAAGTGTTTGTATCCCTGTATGAAAAGGGGCTGGTCTACCGGGAGAACTATCTGGTGAACTGGTGCGTCTCCTGCGGAACGGCGCTTTCCGATGATGAGGTGGAGCACCGGGAAATCAGCGGAACTCTGACAAAGATCCGCTATCCCTTCAGCGACGGCAGCGGGGCAATAGAGATAGCCACCACCCGGCCTGAAACCATGCTCGGAGATACCGCAGTTGCGGTGCATCCTGAGGATGAACGCTACAGCGGCATCATCGGAAAAATGCTCACCCTGCCGCTGACCGGTCGGGAGATTCCGATTATTGCAGACAGCTACGTGAGCATGGAGTTCGGTACCGGAATGGTGAAGGTTACCCCCGCCCATGATCCCAACGACTGGGACATCGGACGACGTCATGACCTGGATCAGATCAATATTCTCAATGCGGACGGAACCCTGAGCAGCGAGGTGCCCGAGCGGTACCAGGGGCTGAGCGTGCTGGATGCACGAAAACTGGTGATTGAGGACTTGAAAAAGCAGGAATATTTCATAGCTGACCAGGACCACGGCCACCAGGTCGGCCACTGCTACCGGTGTGATTCCGTGATCGAACCGTACCTTTCCGAACAGTGGTTCGTCAGCATGCGCAGCATGGCTGACAAGGCCCTGACGGCATGGGAGCGCGGTGAAGTTCAGTTCTTTCCAAAACGGTGGGAGAACACCTATATCCATTGGCTGAAAAACATCCGGGACTGGTGCATCAGCAGACAGCTGTGGTGGGGACACCGGATCCCGGTCTGGTACTGCCGCTTTTGCGGCAGAGAGCTGGTTTCCCGGGAAGATATTACCAGCTGCAGCTACTGCGGCAGTGAAGATCTGCGGCAGGACGAGGATGTGCTGGACACCTGGTTCTCCTCCTGGCTGTGGCCTTTCTCAACCCTGGGCTGGCCTGATGACACCGAAGATCTGCGCACCTTTTTTCCCACCACCACCCTGGTGACGGGGTATGACATCATTTTCTTCTGGGTGGCCCGGATGATCATGGCAAGTCTGGAATTCATGGGAGAGGTCCCCTTCCGGGATATCTACATTACCGGACTGGTCAGGGACATCCAGGGACGGAAAATGTCGAAGTCCACGGGCAACGGCATTGATCCCATTGAAGTAGTCGACAGCTTCGGCGCCGATGCAATGCGCTTCACCCTCGGGTTCCTTGCAGCCCAGGGCCAGGATGTGCTGATCAATATGGACTCCTTCAAGCTGGGCTCCCGGTTCTGCAATAAGATCTGGAATGCGGCCAGGTTCATCCTGATGAATCTGGAAGGTGCAGATCTGGTGGAGGATCCCGAACTGAGGGATATGGACCGATGGGTGTATCACCGGCTCAACGAAACAGCCGCCGATGTTGCCGCCGCCTTTACTTCCTACCGGTTCAATGATGCATCCCAGGCAGTGTACGAATTTTTCTGGAATGATGTCTGCGACTGGTATGTCGAAGCCTCAAAGCCCTCGTTCTACAGCAGCGATTCGGCCGAGCGCAGCAGGGCTGTTTCCATAATGCTTGACATTCTTGCTGAGTCCCTGCGGCTGCTGCATCCCTTTATTCCCTTCATCACTGAAGAGATTTATCAGAAGCTCCCCAATACCGAAGGCTTCCTCATTGAAGCCCCCTATCCGGTCTGCCGGAAGGAGCAGCTCAATAAAGAGATCGCTTCCCATGTTGAGAAGCTCCAGGATGCGGTGCGGGGGATCAGGACTTTGAGAAGCGAGTTCACCATTCCCCCGGAGAAGAAGATCAATACGGTAATTAGGACCGATAAAGATTTTTCTGCAAAGGATTTCTTTCAGGCCAACAAGGAGCTGATCGTAGAATTCATCAACGCTGATTTCCTCGAGATTACCGATACCGTGGAGGATGCATCCGGAAGCGTTCCCGTCAGCGGTCTGGGATACGAGGCCTATGTCTTCATCAGAGACAGCATTGATGTACAGCAGGAGCTCAGAAAACTTGAGAAGGAGCGGCAGCAGCTGACCGGACAGCTTGCAGGAGTAAAGAAAAAACTGGCAAATGAGCAGTTTCTCAGCCGCGCACCCCGTGAGGTGATTGATAAGGAGCAGGGAAAACAGGCTGAATTTGAAGAACGGCTGGAGAAAATTTCACGGTATCTGCAGGACCTGAACTGACAGCTGATCATATAATTGTTGACAGGTCAGGCAATACTGATATACCCTAACGGGAATACAAGAAACAAGAGGAGTCTATTATGACCGAATCACTGGTAAAACAGTACATTGCACAAACCGATGCGGACAGCTTAGATACACCGCTGATCATGTATCTTGCTCAGCTTGAACAAGTCGCATCGGTTTCGCCAAAGACCGCCGGTCTGATTGTGCAGGAACTGATTGATCAGCGGAGCAATTTGAAACTTATTGCGAGTGAAAACTACAGTTCTATGGCGGTTCAGGGAGCCATGGGCAATCTGCTCACCGATAAATATGCAGAAGGCTATCCCTATCATCGGTTCTATGCAGGCTGCGACAATGTCGATGAGATTGAAGCTGAAGCAGCGAAGACTGCCTGTAAGCTTTTCGGTGCGGACCATGCATACGTTCAGCCCCACAGCGGGGCCGACGCCAATATGGTTGCATTCTGGGCGATCCTCCATAAACGGGTGGTGCAGAGCGAACTGGAGAAACTCGGTGAGACAAACCCGGCGAAGCTCAGCAGCACTGACTGGGCCCAGGTCCGAAAAGCGGCAGGGAATCAGAAAATGCTGGGGCTGGACTACTATTCCGGAGGGCATCTGACCCACGGATACCGGCACAACGTTTCAGCCTTCATGTTCGACGCCTACAGCTACAGTGTCGAAAAGGAGACCGGGCTGCTGGACTATGACAAGCTTGAACAGCAGGCCAAGGAAGTGAAGCCCCTGATTCTTCTTGCAGGATACAGCGCCTATCCCCGGGAGATCAATTTCAAGCGGATGAAAAAAATTGCCGATTCTGTCGGTGCGGTGCTGATGGTCGATATGGCCCATTTTGCCGGTCTGGTTGCCGGAAAGGTCATGACCGGGGATTACGATCCTGTAGCCCATGCTGATGTGGTGACGTCAACCACCCACAAGACTCTCCGCGGTCCGAGGGGCGGTCTGGTTCTATGCACTGAGGAATTCGCCGATGCAGTAGATAAGGGATGTCCCATGGTGCTGGGCGGGCCCCTTCCCCACGTGCTTGCGGCAAAGACCGTGGCCTTCAAGGAGGCTTCCACCGAGAGGTTTCAGAAGTATGCGCAGCAGATTGTGGACAATGCCCGGACCCTGGCTCAGGAATGCATGGACCTGGGAATGACCATCGCCACCGGCGGTACGGACAACCATCTGATGCTGCTGGATACCAGGGATTTCGGCCTCACCGGCCGGCAGGCCGAAACGGTCCTGCGGCAGTGCGGCATCACCCTGAACCGGAATGCCCTGCCCTTTGATCCCAACGGCCCCTGGTACACCAGCGGACTGAGAATCGGCACCCCCGCCGTCACCACCCTTGGAATGGGCGAATTCGATATGAAGGAGATTGCTTCGATTATCAAGCTGATTCTTCAGAATACCGATGCCAAGGAAATTGAAAAGGGAAAGAAGGCCGGAGAACTGAGCAAGGCCAAATACACCATTGACGACACCGTGGTTGCCGCAGCGAAAAAGCGGGTGGCAGCCCTGCTGGACCGGTTTCAGGTCTACCCGTCTCTGGACGGATCGCTGCTGAAGCGGTTCATCCCCGAAGAGACTGACCCGCAGTAAGTATCCAGCAGGCCGGCGTTCACGCCGGTCTGCTGTCTCATGCAGAAATTTTACAGAATATAGGCAATAAACTCAGTCCCTTTGTCCCTGATGTACGTTCCGATGGGTGTCCTCAGGACACGGTAGGTGATGTAGAAATCTCCGGCCGAGCCTGAGGCGTTGAAGGCGGCGGCGGTGAACACCACTGCCGCAGTCCCTTCGGGGAGGTATATGAGCAGCGGAATGCTCAGCAGGGATATCACCAGGAAGGGAGCAAGGCCGATGGCGACATACTGTCTGCGGGGATAGAGGATGTTCGGTGCTCCGGCATAGGCGAATCCTCCGCCGAAGCCGATGATGACGCTGTTGTGCTTCGGGGCAAAGAGCTTGAACATTCCCGCATGGACGAGTTCATGGAGCAGCATGACGAAAAAAATGCCTGCTGCTATCAGCAGCCAGTCCAGAATCCGGTAGGGCATTCCCACGGGATTAAGAAACAGCGTGAGCGGGCTGGAGTAGGCCCCGGAGACGGGAAGGTAGAATAGATAGGCAGACGGCAGAAGCAGCAGGAGAGCCGCCGCCTGCAGTCTCAGCATCAGTTTGAAGTCACGCTCCAGACTGATGGAGAAAATTTTCCTCATAGCTCATTATGGTAAATTGCTTCTGCATAAAAGACAACAGCAATTTTCAGCCGACTGCTTTTCTGATGATATATCCGGGCTGCACCGGTACGGAGGGACGGATGGTGTACTCCTTGCCGTGGTCCGCCTGAGCAGCCGGCTGTTCGTCTCCATCAAAAATCTCAAAGGATGAATCTTCGACGAAGGGTATATCCGGACCGATAAACTCCACCGGTTGACCCCTGCGGATCTGATTCCTGATGTCAATGCGGTAGCGTCCCGGAGATACTGCTTCCCCGACGGTGCCGAGAAACAGATATGAGCGCAGGTAGCTTCCCCGGGAAGGGGAGTTCATCCCTTCCGGGCCGAAAAAGAATCCCGTGGAATACTCCCGGTGGCTGACCTTGAACAGATCCTCCCGGTAGATGTTCCAGCAGTCATCCCGGTCCATAGAGTCGAGAGCCTTGCGGTAGGCCCGGGTGACCACGGCGGTGTAGTAGAGGGACTTCATCCGCCCTTCGATTTTCAGTGAATCCGCCCCGGCATCCCGCAGTTCCCGCAGGTGGTCGATCATGCACAGGTCCCTGGATGAAAAAAGTGCGGTAAAGTCCTCTCCGCCCTCCACCGGATAGTACTCCCCCGGGCGCTCCTGTTCCTCAAGCACCCGGTAGTTCCATCTGCAGGAGTGGGCGCAGTCGCCCTGGTTTGCGCTTCTGCCGGTCATCCAGGAGCTCATCAGACATCTGCCTGAGTAGGCGATGCACATCGCCCCGTGCACGAAGACCTCAACTTCCATATCCCCGGCTGCCCGTTTTATCGCTTCGATTTCCTGGAGGCTTACCTCCCGGGCGAGGATGATCCGCTTGAATCCTGCATCCCGATAAAACCCGGCGGCCTCGCGGTTCATGCAGTTCGCCTGGGTGCTCAGGTGGAGGGGGATGTCGGGAAACCGCCGCTGCAGCATCCTGACAAGCCCCATGTCGCTGATGATGAACCCGTCGAGAGGGCAGGAGGAAAGGGAGTCCAGCTCTGCCTCCAGCTGATCAATATCCCGGTTGCGGAAGAACATGTTCAGCGCTCCGTAGAGCTTCCGATCTCCCTTGATCCGGGCCATCTCCTGGTACCCGTCGGGATGTACATGATCGGCACGCCTGCGCAGGGAGAAGCTTTCCACCCCCATATAGGCGGCATCAGCCCCGTACTGATACGCGTACTTCAGCTTTTCCAGACTGCCCGCAGGCGAGAGCAGTTCCATCACGCAGCTACCCCCTCGGTTCCAGGGAAAAGGCGATACTGATCACCTCCTCCATGGTGGATACGAGATGAAAGGTGATGCCTTTTTTCACGTGTTCTGGAATTTCTTCCAGATCCCGGAGGTTCGATTTCGGGATGATAATCTCCTTAATCCGGTTTCTCCGGGCAGCTATGGTCTTCTCCTTCAGTCCTCCCACCGGCAGCACCTTCCCGGACAGGGAAAGTTCTCCAGTCATTGCCAGCCGCGCCTTCACTTTCTTGTTTCTGGCCAGGGAGAACAGGGATGCGGCCATGGTGATGCCCGCAGAGGGGCCGTCCTTCGGGGTGGCTCCTTCGGGGATATGGAGATGAATCATATGGGTGTCGAAGAAATTCTGCTTGATTCCGTAGCGATGGGCGATATGCCGGACGTAGGAATAGGCGATATTTGCGGACTCCTGCATCACATCCCCCATTTTCCCCGTCAGTTTCAGACCGCCCTTGCCCCGCATGTTGATCGCTTCGATCATCAGGGTGTCTCCGCCGAAATGGGTCCAGGCAAGGCCGATAATTATTCCTGCTTTCGTTGCCTGCATAATCTCGTCCTCCCGGAATACCGGCTGTCCAAGATATGCGTGCAGGTTCTCCGGGGTGATCTGTACGGGAAGCTCGGTCTGTTCGAGAATCACCTCCTTGGCCACCTTCCGGTGAATCCGATCCAAAGCCTTTTCATAGTTCCGCATACCCGCTTCCCGGGCATATTCATCAGCGATGGCCCGCAGGGCCTTCACGGAATACCTGATATGCTTCCGCTTCAGTCCCGCCGCCTTGAGACTCTTGGGAATTAGATATTTCCGGGCGATTGCCAGTTTTTCATCGGAGATGTAGCCGGAAAGTCTGATCACCTCCATCCGGTCGAGAAGGGGCCGGGGAATCGTATCCAGGGTGTTTGCCGTGACGATGAACAGAATGTTCGACACGTCGAAGGGAACATCCAAATAGTGGTCCCGGAAGGCGTAGTTCTGTTCCGGATCCAGGGCCTCAAGCAGGGCGGAGGAGGGATCTCCCTGAAAGGAGACGCCCATCTTGTCGATCTCGTCGATCATGAACACCGGGTTCTTGCTCTTTACGATCCGAAGTCCCTGGATCACCTTCCCTGGCATCGCTCCGATATAGGTCCGTCGGTGCCCCTTGATCTCCGCCTCGTCACGCATGCCGCCGACGGAGAACCGGAAGAATTCCTTGTGCAGCGCCCTGGCGATTGACTGTCCCACGGAGGTTTTTCCAACTCCCGGGGGTCCCACCAGGCAGATAATGGACCCTTTGGTGTCCTGCTTCATCTTCCGAACCGCCAGATACTCGATGATCCGGTCCTTCACGTCGCTGAGGCCGTAATGATCCTAGTCCAGGATTTTCTGCGCTCCAGGCAGTTCAAAATCCTCGGTCACCGGATCATTCCAGGGCAGGGCGGAGAGAATTTCCAGATAGTTTCTGGTAACGTTGAACTCCGCGGAATTGGGATCCATGAGCTGAAACTTCTCAAGCTCCTTCTCCACCTGCTCCCGGGCCTCTTCGTTCAGGTGCAGGGAGTCAAAGAGCTCCTTGTAGCGCTGGTAGTCGCTTGACTTGGCATCACCGGCTATTCCCAGCTCCTGCTGGATGGCCTTCAGCTCCTCCCTGAGAAAGTACTCCCGCTGGTTCTTCTCAATCTTTTCATTAATCCGCTTCTGAATTTTCTGCTGGATCTTCATCAGCTCCTGTTCTTTCTTGATGAACACCAGCACCTGCTCCATCCGTTCCTGAACGCTGATCATCTCTAGGACACGCTGCTGCTCCTGCTTGTCGACATTCATGATTGAGGCAATGAAATCGGCAATCCTGCCCGGCTGATCGATATTCACCATGTTCAGCCGCATCTCTTCAGTGAACAGCGGATTGTTCTTGGAGACCTGCTTCATCTCGGTTATCAGGGAGCGGGTAAGGGCGCGGACCTCAATTCCGTCATAGTCCGTCTCCTCCAGATACTCCACTGCCGCGGCAAGGGGTCCCGTGCTGCTGAGGTATTTTACCACCCGGAAGCGCTTGATGGTGGAGATAAAGATATTGAGCCCCCCGTCGGGGAGATTGATTTTCTTTACGATCTTGGCAACTGTGCCGATCTGATAGAGCGTATCCTGACTGTCATCCTCATCTCCGGAATCCTTCTGGAGAATCAGGCCGATGAAATTGTCCCCTTCGAGGGACTGGTTCACCGTCCGGATATCCTGCTCGGATTCTATGACCAGGGGAGTGAAAATGCCCGGGAAAATCGGGTTGCCCGCCAGGGGCAGTATCATCAGTTTATAGGGCAGAATCTTGTCAGCTGGAATAATGTGATGTTGTTCCTGCATGTTGACTAACCTCCATGTTATACTCATATGTAATGTAATCAAAGACAGAGGCAACATCAACTGCAGCTTACCGATTCAGGGGAATATCGAGGGTGAAAAGGTAGCTCACCTGCGGTATGACCTGCTGAGGCGAGATGATGCACTCCACAGAAATATGATGACTGCGGTTGTCGGGAAGCAGGGAGGTGCGCATCCCCGCAGTCACCGATGCCCCGTGGTCATGGGGAAGACCGGAAAAGGCCTGACGGTACAGCTGTCCCTGGAGGGAGCTGTACCAGGAGATGCCCAGTTCCCCGGTGACCACCTGAAGCAGTGAAGCAGATATCCGGTACTCCGCTCCGTAGGGCGGGGTGAGGGTGATGCCTGCCGAATAGATCCAGCTGAAGGGCGGGGCCTTGTTCGCACCGTCGAGATGCATGCCGATTCTGAGGTGAGAGTCCTTTGTAAAGGTCAGCCGCAGGGTTCCCTCCAGTTCCTGGGAGAAGGTGTCAATGAAGGGCCTTCGGGCGCGCACCGTCAGGGAGGAGAGCTCCCAGGGAACTGCCCTTAGATCCTCGGGGTCCCGGGATTCAAGGGAGCTGAGCTGCGCCTGCAGATCCAGAACATCAGAGACCGGGTAGGAGAGTTCCGTGCCCGCAGACCATACCGGCATTCCGGCTCCTGCAGGCTGAGCCTCCAGCTGGAAGGACCAGGTCAGCTCATCCGCCGCAGCCAATACGGTCGCAGCAGCCAGAAAGAGCCATACCAGTCTGATGATCACCGCAGACTCTCCGGACGCATCCTCCGATGGACCTGCTCATGTGCATCCAGGCGCCTAAACAGTGATGTGAGCAGGGCTTCGTCTGCAGGACCGGCACCGCTCAGCAGCGCCCGGCCGGACCAGCGGGATGAGAAGGAGGACTCAGAAAGAAATGAAATTCCATCATTCGGGTCAGCAATGATGTACACCGGCTCATCCCTGGAAAAGGTTACTCCGACGAGCAGATAAAAATGTCCCGTTCCGGCGTCATCCCAGCAGATGACCGGGCCCCACTGCCGGCATACCTCCGGCAGGACTTCGATGTCCAGACGGTACCCCCGGGAAGTTACTCCGCGGGAATCCATGAGTGCAGCCATGTCAGCGAAGGATACCGTTCTGGAAAGTTCCTCCCCGGAATCCACCGTCTCCTCCAGCAGCTGCCCTTCGGTGACATCTCTGCCGTACCAGCATGACAGCAGGGTTGCCACCGCTGCATATCCGCAGGAATCGTCGTACTGCTGGCGAAGCAGGAATTCCTGTTCAAGCTCCTGGAAGCTCGGAAGCAGGGCAATGAGCATGGCTGTATACCGCATCAGCTCAATCATGCGGTTATGCTACCGCAGCTGACGGCAGGAGGAAATCCACCATTTTCGGAGGATTCCGGGTACTGTACAATTTGTTTCCATTCTTTTATCATACGGTACATGAGGCGGAATTTCACCGTAGAAGCAGTCATTCTTGCTCACCGCCGGACTGCCGGACAGCACCGGCAGGTGGTACTGCTGTCTCCGGAGATCGGGATGATTGACGCGGCAGCCTACGGAGCGAAGAAGGGTTCGCTCACCGGCAAAGTCGGACAGTTTCTTTCCGGAATCGGCGTGCTCTACCATGATCCGGCTAAGCAGTTCTGGAAAATAACGGACTTCACGCCGAAACAGTACCGGTCCTATCTGACGACTTCTCTGCCGCTGATCTACAGCGCCTCATTTTTTTCCGAATGCATCATGCGGACCCATGTCGGCGGGGGTGAGCACGAGCAGCTGTATGAACTGGTGAACAGCGCCTTTGATGCGCTGGAGGATGATTCGCTCAGGGAGAAGACGGTAATACAGTTTCTCTGGCGGTATCTGCAGACGGCAGGGTTTCTGGCGGATGCCGATCACTGCGCCTCCTGCGGAATGCTGCTTGAGCGGTCAGATGTCCTCAGCCTTGATGAGGTGCAAGCGGCCTTTGTCTGCCGACGCTGTTTTGCTCCCGGCGTCAGTGAACTGGAGCTGTCTGCCGGAGGACGGGCCTATCTTTCCCATACCGCCCGGCTGAGTTTCAACCGGGCACTGCAGGTGAATCTCAGCAGGGATGCCTTCAGTCAGCTGAAGCAGCTGCTGCTGAGACTGGCTGATCTGATCACCGAAGGAAGTCTGCGGACGTTGAGGAGCGGGATGATTTGAGACTCTTTATTGCCGCTTCAGTACCTGCTGAACACATACAGGCGATGTGCGCAGCCGGAACATCCCTGCGGAATCAGCGGGGGGTGAAGCCAGTTGCGCCGGAGGCGATGCATCTGACCCTCTGCTTCCTTGGAGAACGGGAGGAGCAGGAGGTGCCTGAAATCATCTCGGTGCTCGAGACAGTTCACCCGGAGGCAGGGCCGATTGCTTCATCGTACCGGGGAATCACCGCATTTCCTTCGCTTCGGCGGCCCCGGGTCATCATCGTTCCGGTGCATAAAGGAGCAGAGGAGCTCAGGAACATACACCAGGCACTTGATCAGCGGCTGGGAGGAGACAGCAGAAAAGGTTTCTCTCCCCACATCACCCTGGGCAGAGTCAGGACCGCAGAGTCGGCAGTCATCCGGGAGCTTGCAGATCCCGGATATCTCTCCAGCCCTGCAGGGGAGTTCACGATTGACTCCATTGCCCTGTACCGGTCTGAACTGCTGAAATCAGGGGCCCGGTACACGAGACTTGCAGAAAGGAACCTACGGAAATAATTTATATGAGAAAAGTAATTTGGAATAAACGCCCGGTGGAGAAAGAAACGGTCGCCCGCCTGCAGGAAGCTTATGGTATTGATCCGGTAACTGCATCGGTGCTTGTCCGGCGCGGGGTGAAATCAGGACAGGAAATCAAGTTCTATCTGGAAAAGGATGCGGCGTTCCTCCATAACCCCTTTCTCTTTGAGGATATGGATACCGCTGTTGAGCGGGTGCATGAAGCGGTGAACGGCGGAGAGTTCGTCTGGATCTTCGGGGACCGGGATGTTGACGGAATGACCTCCACGGTGCTGCTGAAGGAGGCGCTTGATGAGCTCGGACTGCAGGTATTCTGGAGTCTGCCGGAGGGGGATGAGCCCTACGGAATTACCATCGAGGGAGTTGATGCCTGTGCGAAGGAGGGCTGCACCCTGATATTCGCCGTGGACTGCGGGATCTCCAATGCCCGGGAAATCTCCTATGCCCAGTCGCTGGGGATAGACACGGTGATTCTTGATCATCATCTTCCCCAGGACCAGCTTCCTCCTGCTCTGGCTGTCATAAATCCGAAAATTGAGGGATCGGGCTATCCCTTCCGGGATCTGGCCGGATGCGGGGTGACGGCGAAGTTCATCTGGGCGCTGAAGTTCTCCCAGACGCCGCTGTATCACCAGGAAATGGTCTTTCTCCATGCCCATCCCGGAAACGATACGGTGATCATTGAAGCGGCCCTCTATGAGAACCTGGTGGAACTTGAGCGGGTGGTTGAGGAGGTCAATCCCCGGGTGCTGCCGCCGGAGCAGTCCAGGTTATGGAACCTGCTCACCGGGCGGGAAATTTTGGTGTATGACGCCCCTCAGGAGATGCGGCAGCTGAAGGCGGCCTTCGGCGACCGGGCGGACATCCATCTGAACGATACCGCTGATGAGATATGGAAGGTGTTCCCCCCCCTGGCAGGGAAAGGCCTGGTGCAGCTGAAGGAAAAAAGCAGAAACATCCGCTACTGCTCCCATCAGGCGATGGAGCTGGATGTGTTCATATCTCTGTTTACCGCCTATCTCTACCGGCAGTACCCACAGCTTTCCGCAGAGTATGTGAAATGCCTGGATCTGGTGGCAGTCGGTACGATTGCCGATATGATGCCCATGAAGGACGAAAACCGGATCCTGGTGCGCCACGGCCTGGAAATGCTCAAAAATCAGCATCGCTCCTCCATGCGGACCTTCCTGTTTAAACGGAACCTTGCGGGAAAGCAGCTGTCCACCGTAGATATCGGGTGGCAGATATCACCGCTGCTCAATGCCGCAGGACGGCTCGGGGTTCCCCGGACTGCCGCGGAACTGCTGCTGAGCACCGATCCTGAACAGCAGGAACAGCTGGTGGATCAGCTGGTGGAGCTGAACAAGCAGCGGAAGAAACTGGGGGAGGATGCCTGGAGCAGACTCTTTCCCATGGCTGATAAAAGCTACGCCGCTTCGGGGGAGCGGATGATTCTGGTGCAGGACCGGGAGCTCAACCGGGGAATCACCGGCATCATTGCCGCGAGGCTGATGAACAGCTTCAACGTTCCCTCCATCGTCATCGCCCATGTTGAGGACAAGCTGGTCGGCTCCATGCGCAGCGGCAAACAGGTACACGTCAAGGAGTTTCTTTCTCAGTTTGATGATATCCTGACCGATTACGGCGGGCATCAGTGCGCCGGTGGGTTCAGTCTGGAGCCGGACCTGCTGGATATGTTCATGAGGCAGGTGAAGGAGCGGATGACTCAGGTGGAGCCCTCCATGGAGGTGCACCGGTTTGAGATCGATGCCGAAATTCCGAACCATATGCTTGACCCGAAGCTGATCCGCCTGGTGGAGCATATGGAGCCCTACGGAGAGGAAAATCCTCCCCTGCTGTTCTTTGTGCGTCAGGTGGTCGTCGAAGAAATTACCCAGATGGGAAATACCGACCCCCAGCACCTGAAGCTGCTGGTTTCCGCGGGCTCCCATCGATGGCCTGCGGTGTTCTGGCGTTCCGCCGACCGGCTGAACCAGGACTTCAGGGAGGGGGATCGGGTGGATATCCTCTTTCGGCTGGGGCGGAATTATTTCCGGAACACTGAAACACTGCAGCTTACCATCTTGGATATCAACCGCAGCAGCGAGGCTGTATTGACAAATTATTCAGAATAAGTATCATACGTACTGAGCAGTTACAACGCTTGAAGGGGGTGATTTCTATAGCTTACGTACGAATCGATGATACTGAACCTTTGGAAAAGGCCATTAAGAAGTTTAAGCGGATGGTCGAAAAAGAGGGGATTATCAGGGAATGGAAAAAACGGGAGTACTTCGAGAAGCCCTCGACTATCAAGAATAGAAAGAAAAAGGCCCTCGAGCGGAAACAGATGAAAAAACTTCGGAAAGTAAAGGCAATGAAAAGCTACTAATCTTTCCGCCTGATAAAAAAGCTGCCGG
>PWKH01000100.1 GCA_003559765.1 Spirochaetaceae bacterium | reverse complement strand
TGTAGAGGGGCTCCTTTTCGAAGGTCTCTCCCTGCTTCGCCGCCTGCTTCTTCAGATATTCAATATCCCGCGCCTGGATCTTGGCGCTGTCCATCATGATCAGAGAGGCAAGGTCCCTGGTGGCTGAAGTCGAATAGATATTCCCTTTGAAACCGGCATTCGTCAGCAGCGGGATCATGCCCGAGTGATCGAAATGGGCATGGGTAAGCACCGCCGCGTCTATCGTGTCGATGTCCTCTGCCGCAGTGCGGTTCTTCTCCTCGGCTTCCCGGCGCCTTCCCTGAAAGGCCCCGCAGTCAATCTGTATGAGGGTTCCGTCAACATCAAGAAAATGCCGGGATCCGGTCACTTCTTCGGCCGCGCCTTTTGAATACAGTTTTATGCTCATAACACCTCCAACACCCCCACTATACACGAAAAACCGCCGTCTGTGGGAGAATGCACGGCAATTTCCTTGGATTCATCCGGCAGATATGATAGGATGCTCCATGCTTTGGCTAACCGCTGCCGTTCTGCTGATCATCATGCTTGCCTCTCTGAAAATCCTCGGCATCCATATTGCCCGCCGGTTCTCCTTCCCGGAGACAAAGTCCATGGAACAGACCTACCGCATGAGCACCGATGCCCGGGATTTCACCGATGCCTATTTCCGGAGCCTGAATCTTGTTCCCTTCACCCTCACCTCTCCCTTCGGATATTCCCTCAGGGGGGTGACCCTTGCCCCGGAGGGCCGGGAGCCTGCAGGAGTGATCGTGCTGGTCCACGGCCACCGCTACTCCTGGCACGGCATGGTCAAGTTCTTCCCCATCTTCCAGGATATGGGATGGGCAGTGGTGACCTACAACCACCGGTTCCATGGAGACTCCGGCGGGGTCAGCTGCTCCGCAGGATACTTCGAAAAACATGACCTTGATGCGGTCATCCGATGGACCCGCAGGCAGTTCCCCCGTGTCCCCGCTTTGGGCATCATGGGCGAATCCATGGGAGCTGCATCGGTTATGCAGTATCTGGGAATGGATGACTGCCCCGTGGACTTTGCCGTTGCCGACTGCCCCTACAGCAGCATGGAGGAAATCTACCGGGTTCAGCTCAGCCGGAATCATCTGCCTCAGCTGCTGCACGGCCCGATCATCTCCCAGGCAAGGCGGTACCTGCTCAAGAGCTCGGGGTTCGACCTCCGGGAGGTGTCTCCAAAAAGGGCCGTCATGGAATCACCGACGCCGCTGCTGCTCATCCACGGTGAGGCGGATGATTTTGTCCCGCCCTGGATGTCCCGTACCGTCTATGAGGCCAGACGGGATCACGCCCCCACCCGGCTGCTGCTGGTTCCCGGCGCAGCCCACGCTCAGTGCCTCGCCGCCGACCCGGAAACCTACACCCGGGAAGTGAGGGAGTTCATCGCTAGCGCACTGCAGCGTCAATCAGATACCGCTGAAGGCCGGTGACTACCTCCAGGGTGCCTTCGACTACCGTCCCTTCCCTGATTTCCACCGCGTTGGTGCCGTCCTCCTGACCGTAGATGATATCGGCAGTCCCCTCAATTTCCAGGGCTCCGTAAAGATACCCGTCGCCGCGGCGGTTCTGAGAATGGATCGTCTGGTACCCGGTAAGCACCAAACCCTCAATGACCGAGAACGAGTCGAAGATCATATCGAACATCACCGGAAGCCTCGGAAAAAAGAACATCACCCTGCCGCTGGAGCGCATGGACACTGAAGCGCTTCCCGACATCCCGGAAAAGGATTTCTCCTCTCTCCAGTAGGCAGTCATCTCCTCAGTTCCGAACCCTGCAATCCTTGACTGAAGGGCATAGACGCTCATGTTCACCAGGGGCACGAACTGCTGTGCTGTCTCCGGCTCACCCTCCAGAGACCGGGGGATGATCTCCCGGGCGGAGCGGAAGCATCTGCCGTCGATAATCAGGCATGCATCGGTGAGCACCGCATCTGCAAGAACAAACTCACTACGCTCTCGGATGCGCTCCTGAAGAATTCCCTCCTCCCCTTCGGCAAGAATGCAGGTCTCTTCAGCAGCAAAACGAGGACTTTCACCGGGGAGAATCCATCCCTCCTGGTAGGAGTAGTCCAGTCTGCCGGCGTCATCAAAGGATCGGACCATCCGGACTGCCTGATCATCCGGTCCGACGGTAAGGATCTCAATATATTCCCAGGAGGAATCCGCATAAATCCAGGACCCCTCAGGTATCGCCGCCGGTACCGTCAGCAGCGGAGCAGACAGCAGGATCAGCATGAGAACCAGCTTACTCATCCATCCCTCCGGTCAGCTGCCTGATGGTGTAAAAGCGGCGGAGCGCCTCAAGGATATCCCCCCGGGAGGAGATCTCATGTCCGAGGGCTTCAAGCCGCTTCTCCAGCACATCCGCTTCACTTCCCACACCGGAGTCGTACTGCCGCTGCACAAAACCGATCCGGGAGTCATAGTACTGCCTCCGCAGCTCATTATACTTCATTTTGCTGACCAGCACCTGAAATTCCGAGTAGGAATTTGAAACCTCCCGCCGGATTTCCCTTTTCGTCCGCTCCCGGTCAATCTGCGAAGCCTCCAGCTCCTCCTTTGAAGAGCGCACCTCCTGGATCTGTCTTCCTCCGTCCCAGAGGGTGGTCTCCAGGGCGATGGTCACCTGCAGCTGATAATCCCCATGATCGTACCAGTCTGACTCCAGGAAGGGAAATCGGGAACCCTGCACCCCTGCCTCAATCTGAAGGGCAAAGTCGGGCTTCCAGTAGGCATCTCCCCGGGAAATGCGCACCCCCAGCTTTCTCACCTCCTCCAGCAGCCGCATGATCTCCAGGGAAGTCCGCTCATCCGCCAGGGCCTCTGCCGTCACCGCATCCCTCGACGGGAAGGTCTCCTCTCCCAGGGGGATGTCATCGGGGAAAATCAGGTGAGTGACCCCCAGGTCGTCCAGACCGGTCACTTCTCTCAGTAAATTAAGCAGCCGCTCCCGCCGGCCCTCCAGCTCCCGCACCAGCACCGCAATCTCCTGGGATCTGATCCGGACTTCCAGCACATCCTCCTGCACAATGAATCCCTGTTCATAGCTGTCCTTGGCTATGTCAGCAAGCCGCCGGGAGATCTCATGCTGCCGGGCCGCAAGGCCGACCATTTCATCAACATACTTCAGGCTGTAGAGCAGTACCGCAGTCCGGGTACGGATCTGCTGTTTCGCATCAGCCAGCTGCAGCCGGCTGATCTCCAGCAGCTTTTCCTGAACCTTCACAGCGCCTGAGAGCTTTCCCCAGGTAAATATCGGCTGGGTCAGGTTCACCCCGGTCTGGTACTGGTAGGGCTCCTGGGCGTCCATTACAGTAATTTCGCTTCCCGGGGGAGGCATACTTATGGTAAGCTCATCCATGGGATTGAACAGGTAGGATCCGCCGGCCTGGAAGGTTATCTCAGGCCAGCGCTCTGATTTCGCCGCAGCCAGTTCGATTTCGCTGCTGCGCACCTGGGACCGGAGGGACTGTATTTCACTGTTCTGCGCAGCCGCAGCCTCCTGCAGATCCGCCAGGCTCCAGATACCCGGCACTCGGGCCTCTGCGGCAGCCGGGAGAACCAGCAGGATCATCAGGATGCATGCTCTCATTTTCATCATTTCCTCAGACCTCTCCTGCCCCGACTACACATCGGAAAATTCGATCAGCTGCAGGGTACTGCTCACCTCCGGCACCGTGAAGGTCTCCTGCCCGATCTTGACTGGATCACTGCTTCCGCTGTCATAACAGTGCACCATCAGACAAATCTCCCTGCATGCTGCGCTGCGGCATCGAACACTGCGCAGCAGTCCGGGGCAGGCAGGGAACTTGTGATGATGCGAATACCTGCAGATCATGGTTCCTCTCCTTCCAGTAATACCTCAATCCGCTGTTTCCTTCGCTCCAGCAGATAATAGAGCACCGGCACGATAAACAGCGTGATCAGCGTGGATGTCAGCAGCCCGCCGGCGATGGACTGTCCCAGGGAGGCGTAGACCTCCGAACCCTCCCCCCGGGCGAAGGCCAGGGGAAGTACCCCGAAGAAGGTGGTCAGGGTGGTCATCAGAATCGGCCGGAGCCGTTTTCCCGCACCGGTGAGCACCGCCTGGCGCAGTTCCAGCTTCTCATCCCTCCTGAGCATGTTGATGTAGTCGATCAGCACGATTGCGTTGTTCACCACGATGCCGGCCAGAGCGATGATTCCCAGAAAGGCGACGATTGACAGGGTTGATCCGAAAATCAGCAGTCCGAAGACCACCCCGATGAGGCAGAAGGGAATGGAGACCATGATGATCAGCGGCTGGGTGAAGCGCTCAAACTGAATCACCATGACCGCATAGACCAGAAACACCGAGACGGCCATCAGCAGCAGCAGCTGTTCAATTGAACGTTCCATCAAGTCGGTGATTCCGCCGATGGACCATTCCGTTCCGAAGGGAAGTTCCATCTCCTCCAAGTTCCGGCGCATCCGCTGACTCACTCCCGAGAGATCCTCCCCGTGGAGATACCCGGTGACCACGATGGTCCGCATCCGGTCGCGCCGTTCGATGTCCGCCTGGGAGGGCTCCACCGACAGACTGGAGAATGCGCCGAAGGAGACGCTTCTTCCGGTCTCATCCACCAGCTGAATCTGCTCAAGGACTTCATCGGTCAGGGGCATGTCATTGAGGGTGGATCCCAGCACCATGGGGATATCCCTCTCTCCTCCCCGGTAGGTGCCGACCTCCTCCCCGTGGATCAGAATCCGGGAGGTTACGGCGGCCTCAAAGGAGGTGAAACCCAGCTGACCAAGCTCCTCCAGGGACAGCGTCCCGACGGCGGTCTCGCGCTTCCGCTGGGCTGAATGGACTGCCTTGTAGACCTCCGGGTCCCGTCCCAGCACCGCAGCTACCTCGTCGGCGGTATCCTTGAGCAGCTCATAGTTCTGGGAGGTCAGCTGGATCTGAAAACCGGAGCCCTGAGTGGCAATCGACATCAGTTTGTCGAAACCGCCGTTCTCCACCAGAATGTCCGCATCATGGAGCTCCTCCTCCAGGGTGTACTGCAGCGCCGGGATGATCTGATGGACGCTGCGCTCCCGGGAGTCCGCGGGAGGTAGGATGATTTTTCCGTATGCCTCATGCTTTACAGGACGGCTGCGCTCATATTCATCGGCGTACCCGGAGAAGAACACCGCATTGGTCAGCTCAGGAACCTCCCGGCGGATGATCCGCTCCGCCTCCAGCACCCGGGATCTGGTCTCCTCCAGGGAATAGCCGTCGGGAAAACTCAGCTGAACGAAAAACTCCCCGGTATCCGCAGAGGGGATAAAGGAGAGTCCCACCATGGAGAGCACCAGCAGAGTTGCGGCGAACACCGCTGCGGCGAGGAATATCAGGAAGCCTCCGCGGGAGAGGCTCCAGGAGAGGGTCCTGCGGTAGGAGCGCACCAGCCGCCCCATCAGAAGATCGATCAGGGGCTTGCGCCGGCGCGGTTTCTTCTGCTTCAGCAGCTGGGAGGTGAAGAAGGGAACGGTGATCAGGGATACCACCAGGGAACCGAGGAGGGCAAACACCAGCGTCAGGGAGAGATCGCTGAGGATGATCCCGATGATCCCGGTGAGGGCTGCCAGGGGAACAAACACGCTGATGGTGGTGGAGACAGAGGCGAAGACCGCCTGGCTCACCTCCCGGGTCCCTTGTTCAGATGCCAGGACCTTGTCCTGCCCGGCGTTGTAGTGCCGGTAGATGTTCTCCAGGATCACGATGGATCCGTCCACCACCATCCCCAAAGCCACCACCAGTCCGGAGAGACTGAGGATGTTCACCGACTGGCCGAAAGCCCGCATCCCGATGAAGGCAAAGACGATGCTCAGCGGCAGGGCGGAGGCGATGATCAGCGTAGAGCGCAGGTCGCTGAGAAAGATGAGCATCACCAGAATCGCCATGGCCATGCCCATCAGGCCGGAACGAATGACGGTCATCAGGGAACTGCGGATCAGGTCGGTATCGTCCTGCAGGATCTCGAAGGAGACGGCCTCCCCGTAGGATGCATCAAGCCCGCTTATAAGCGATCTGACTTCCCGGACAATGTCGGGGGTGTTACCCTCATCCCGCTTCATTACATCGATGACCAGGGTGCTTTTGCCGTCTGAATCGATGTAGACTTCTGGATCGGGATACCTGATGCTCACCTCTGCGATATCCCGCAGGTAGATGTACTCCCCTTCCCGACGTCCCACCGGCAGATCCCGGACGTCCTGGAGGGTCTCGAATTCACCGGAAAACCGGACATGGAGGTCCCTGCCCCGGTAGGAGGAGCTGCCCGCCGGGATGGATACGTTCGCCTGGCTGAGGGCCTGCTGCACCTGCAGAACCGAGATCCCCCTCGCCTCCAGTTCCTGCAGCTGAAGCTCAATGAACAGCTCCTCCTGTTCTCCCCCGAAGAAGTCCACCCGGGAGATCCCCGATATCTGGGTCAGGGGGGGGATCACGGAATCTTCAATAAAGCTGGTCAGCAGCTGGGGGTCCCGGTCGCTGACCACGGCAAAGGAGAATACCGGTATCAGCTCAGCTCCGGCGATCATGGCGACGGGCCTGCCCTCGACTCCGTCGGGAAGATCCCCCCGGCTCTGATCAATCTTCGCCCGGACCTCCGGCAGCATTTCATTGAGGTCCGTTCCGTCCTCGAAGGCGAGATGAATGATGCTTACCGAATTACTGCTGACTGAACGGCTGTGGTCCAGCCCCGATACAGTAGTGAGCTCCTCCTCAAGAACGTCGGTGACCTCCCGCTCAACATCCTCGGGATTCCCCCCCGGATAAACGGTGATCACCACGATCTCCGGCAGCGCGACGTTGGGGATGAACTCCTGGTTCATGGTCGCAAGGGCTATAACTCCGAAAAACAGCAGGGCGATCATCAGGATGACGATCACCGCGGGATGACGGATGGCAAATCTCGATACGTTCATTGCTCCCTCGTCCCGGTTATCCTGATTTTCTGGCCCTCCTCCAGAAAGTGCTGTCCCTCAAGAATGAAGGGCACATCCCGGTAGGCCTCCGGCACAGTGAAACGGGTCTCCGTTTCGAAGGGATCCTCAAGCTCCATCCTCCGGGCTGTCCCGGAATCCTCATCAACATACCAGACATATCCGCCGGGGACGAAGGCCTTCTGGGGAAGAGAAAAGACATCCCTGCGTCTCTCCAGCACATAGGTTACGTTGACGAACATACCGGGGCGCAGGATCCCCGGAGCATCGGTGATCTTCGAGACAACCTCAAATTTCATGGTCTCTGCGGTGATGTGGGGAGATATTCTGGTGATGGATGCTTCATAGGGATTTGCACCGCTGCGCTGCGCCGAGACCGGGCGGCTGATATGCACGGTCATCTCATCCTGCATCTCGGTGAACAGCTCGTAATACCGCTCAGGAATTCTGCTGGTGATTTTCAGTTCATCGATGGTGCCCACCGTGACGATGGGCACCTCCGGGGACACGAGGCTTCCCCGGGAGGTATGGCGGACCAGGACGGTCCCGTCCATGGGAGAAACGATATCGGCATACCTGAGCTGAAGCTGGGCAATGTCGTACTGGGATTTCTGGGCTTCGTAGTGGCTTGAGGCCTGATCATACTCGCTGATGGTGGCGGTTCCCGACTCATAGAGCCTGGCAGTCCGCTCATAGGCGGATTTCGCGGTCCGGTAGGCCGCCTCCGCCTGCATCTTCTGGAGCTGGAGGGTATCGGCGTCTATCCGGGCGATCACCTCGCCCTCTGTGACCGCATCGCCGGCTTCCACCAGCAGCTGATCAAGCATCCCCGAGACTCGGGGAAGCACGGTCACCGTCGACTCCGACTCGATATAACCGCCGAGGGTGATGCTGCGGTGCAGATCCGTCTGTTCGGGATATACCGTAATGACCGGGGGAGCAGGCCGCGGCTGCGGCTCGGCTTCTGCGCGCGCTGCATCAAACCAGAACCAGATCAGACCGGCCAGCAGCAATGATACTACCAGATATTTTACCACTCGTGAAACAGTTACCATGTGTCAGCTCCAAATGCGGCAAGTAGAAACAGGCGTCAGAAGACTGCAGGAAAGTTCCTTGCCTTTCACAACATATGTCTTCGTGCAGCAGAGAGGTATAGCCCCCAAAAACCTTTTCTGCGCTGCGTTCGGTCCCACAGTCCTCCTGACACCGATTTCAATATACGGTAAATCAGGGAGAACACCTAGATACCAACCATCACAACCTTTCGGCCGATTGTCATATGCTGTTGTGACATCCGTCATATATGCATCCCCCCCCTCCCGTGATATACTCCGGAACATGGACTGGTTTCGCACAGCTCCCCTTGAACCGGGACTGCTCCGGATATTCAGAATATTCACCCTTGCCGTCTCACTCTTTTTTTTCCTCTTCTACGGCTTTCCCACGCCGGTGTATGAGGTCTTCGGTCCCTACCGGGAGATGCTGAGACTGCTGGGCATAGGCTACGCCCTGCTGACGGGGTATCTCTTTTTTGCTCAGCTGCAGCGGGTGCTCAAAAGCCTCTATCTGCCGATCGCCATCCTGGCATCCATCTTCATACCGATCGGATGCATCAACTGGGCGCCCCAGTCAGCGGAAATGCAGACTCAGATGAGCCAGGCGGTCCAGCCGATCAACTCCTGGACGGTGACCATCCTGCTGCTCTTCCCTCTGGTTCTCACCGCCTGGCAGTACAGCTTCAATATCGTGCTCTTCTTCTTTGCGGTCCTGGGGGTCATCGACCCCATGATATCCATATTTATCTACGAAGAGGGAAGTCAGGGGCTCTACCTGGTGATCTACGCATCGGCGGTGAGGATCACCGCCTTCACCGCAATCGGGTATATCATCACTGAGCTGATGAAGGACCAGCGCTCCCGACGGGAGGATCTGGCTGAAGCCAACCGGAAGCTGCGGGCCTTTGCCCGGCAGGTCCGGGAGATGGCGGTCGTCCGGGAGCGCAACCGTCTGGCCTCGGAGCTTCATGACGTGCTGGCCCATACCCTCAGCGGTCTCACTGTTCACCTGGAGGCCATCGATGCGGTGATCCCTCCGGAGCAGGAGCATCTTCAGCAGGAAATCAGCCGGGCAGTGGAAAGTGCCCGGGGGGGCCTCAAGGAGACCCGGCGGGCACTGAAGAATCTGCGTTCGGAACCCTTGGAAACCTACGGGCTGATCCAGGCGGTGGAGCAGATGATCGAGCAGTACTCCCAGCGGGGTGAATTTGTGGTGGACCTGCAGTTCAGCTCCTCGGCGACGGAGCTCTCGAAGCCCCAGGAGCAGAATCTCTACCGGATCATCCAGGAGTGCCTGGAGAACATCCTCCACCATGCCCGGGCCTCGGAGGTGAAGGTGCTGTTTCTCAGCAAGGGAAGCAGAGGACTGCAGGTGATCGTGGATGACAACGGAGTCGGCTTTCAGCCCGACCAGGTGGATCCGGAACATCACTTCGGCCTCTCCTCCATCCGGGACCGGGTCTCCCGGATGGGCGGAGATGTTGAGATTATCAGTCCGGTGCCGGAGAGCGCCTCCGGGAGCCGGGTAAGCATTCTTATTCCATTGGAGAAGCGCCATGATCCGCATCATCATCTGTGATGATCAGGCCATTGTCAGAGAAGGCCTGAAGACCATTATATCAACTGATCCGGAGATTTCCGTAATCTCTACAGCCTGTGACGGGGAGGACCTCATCGACCAGCTCGAATTAATGGAGGAGCCATCCCTGCCGGATCTGATTCTTCTGGATCTGAAAATGCCGGTGATGAACGGGATCACCGCGGCGCGGACTGTCTGCAGCCGGTTCCGGAACATCAAGGTCCTGGTGCTGACTACCTATGACGACGACAGCTGGGTCTTTGACGCCGTGCGCTCCGGGGCTTCGGGATACCTGCTGAAGGACACTCCCAGGGAGGATCTTCTGGATGCGATCAAGGGGACCGCTGCAGGGAACACCTATGTGGACCCGTCGGTAGCCGGGAAGGTGCTCTCCTTCGTACGGGAGGACCGGCACAGCGGCGCAGCTGATCAGCTGCAGGAGGAGTTCAGCGAGCGGGAGATGAAAATCCTGCTGATGATCGCCCGGGGGTACTCAAATACGGAAATCGCCGACAGCCTCCATCTGTCGCCGGGGACTGCCAGAAACTACATCAGTTCCATTTTCTCCCGCCTCGGAGCGGCAGACCGTACCCAGGCGGCCATCGCCGCGCTGCGTTTCGGTCTCATCCGTCTCCAGGACATCTGAGTGCTAGAGAATAATCCCTGAAAAGATCAGGGCGAACACCGCCATGGAAAGCAGCACCACCGGATTGGTCTTAAAGGCCGGGGAGGTTTCGGAGATCTTCGAAGTTTCCCGAATTGAGCCGATCAGAATGTAGGCTCCGCCGAATCCCAGGGCGCTGCCGGCGGCAAGGACGAAGACCTCCGCCGGATCACCGTATCCGGCGGCAAGAATCTGCAGACCCGCCAGGGGTGCGGCGGCCAGCAGCGCTGCGGGCATGCCGAGCCATCGGCCCTGCAGCTCGCCGGCTTTCATGAGCACCGCAATCCCCGCAGCCGTCACGGCAATATATACCGCCGGCACCATGAATTCAGGGACAGCGGATACCAGGAAGGCCCCTGCAGGGGCAGCTGTCCACAGGACCAGGATATACTTCAGCGCCGGCCGGAAGCTGCTTCTCGCAGATGCGGGAAGCACCAGAACTAAGACACCTTTACAGTGCCGTCAGCGTGAAAGTCAGCTCATCTTCCCAGGTTCCCGGGGCAGATACTGTGCTGTTGAGGTTGATGTCAACTTCTCCAGTCTTCCCTGCTCCCCAGTTTTGAGAAATGATCTGGCCGAATGTAGGAACATGAAGAAAATCGGTAATGGTATCTCCGTCAGGTGCACGAACACCGCCGTCATACCGAATACCATAGCTTACCAGAAGGCTTGGTTCCTCAAAGCTGCCGCCGGCAAGCAGATGATTCTCATTTACCAGCCGGAACTCATTTGCTGACGTCACCGTTACGGTGAAGGGCTTGTTTGCCGAAACGGACATCGTGGCGGCTGTCTGCCAGCTTGTCTCTTCCAGGTCGACATTATAGACCACGTCTTCACTTCCTCCATTGAGCAGAAGCTCCATGACGGTCGGAATTGATGCTGTCAAAGTGAGATCAACTGGAGAAGCAGCTGCAAACCCGCCTGCAAACAGAACCGCGAAAACAAATACTAGTGTCTTCATACTTTTTTAACTCCTTACTTTTTTAAAAAACTTGATTTTATAATGAGCAAGATACCATGAGGAATAGAGGCCCCTGAAGGTTAAAAAAATACTAATCTATTGGGTAGGACAGCCGTATTTTTTTCACTTTTGCACATCTGCCTATTGTCTCAGCACCCATATAAGCTTACAATTTAGGTAAGGATTATGCGAGGAGGAACGTCATGAAAACAGTAAAGGACATTCTGGAGCAGAAGGGCAGTGAAATTATAAGCGTCGAAACGGAGGACACCCTGGCTCAGGCGATGCTGAAACTGACCCACAATAAAATCGGGGCAGTGCTGGTCTTCGACAAGGAGCAGTCACAGATCAAGGGCATTCTCTCGGAACGGGATATTATCCGGCATTTTGCCGGGCGGCTCAACATCGATACCACCGTATCCGTCTCTCAAGTCATGACCAAGGGCGTCACCTATGTGAAACCCCATCAGAGTCTTGATGCCTGTCTGCAGCTCATGACTACCGGGCGGTTCCGCCATCTCCCGGTTGTGGATGAGGAGAAGACCGTTGGAATTATTTCCATTGGTGATGTGGTGAAGGCCAAGCTGACCGACCAGGAGATGAAGATCGGGGAACTGGAGTATTTTATTTCCAACTCCTATTAGCTCCGGCGCCGGTGCTGCCGGAGGACATACCGGAGACATCGGTGCGATTCCTGTTTGATTTCACTGCTATGAGTGGTATGATGGTATCAGAGAGGAGGTGGCATATGGCTGAAAAGGTGTTAGTTCCCCTGGACGGATCAAAGCAGGGAGAGGCTGCCCTGGGGTATGTCAGCAGGTTCGTCGGCAGTCTCTGTCCGGAAACCAAGGTTTCAGTGATTCTGCTTCAGGTTGTACGGCTCCATAATCCCTACAATGAAATGGGCGGAATAGACGGTGCTGCGCTCCCGGAGGGCTTGTATGATGTCAACTGGTCTGAGAATCAGAAGCAGAAAGCCCAGGAGTATCTCGACCGCTCGGCCAAGCAGCTGCAGGGCAAAAACATTGAGGTGACTACCCGCATTGTCATGGGAGGAAATCCTGCAGAGGAGATCATCAAGGCTGAAAAGGAGCTTTCCTGCAATCTGGTGGTCATGGCGACCCACGGCCGGTCAGGACTCAGCCGATGGGCCTTCGGCAGTGTTACCGACAAGGTGCTCCGCGCCGGATCCGTGCCGGTATTAATGGTAAGAGCTCAGTAATCCGGAACTTTCTCCGCCCTGCAGCTGCAGGGCGGAGCCTTCCTCACAGCAGATATTCCTCAGCCAGCTTCTGATAGGGATCCCAGGGATATGACCGGGCAAGTTCGCGGTATTTCTCGCAGAGACTGTGCCAGCCGCCGGTGGTGATCATGTCGAACATGTCGGTAATCCGGTAGACCGATGTCAGGCGCTGGTCCGCCTCCCGGGCCTGACGCAGGAGCATTTCCGGATCCATCTGCAGGATATCCAGGGGATGCTCAAAGACCATCCGGGTCAGGAGAGATCCGTCCATCCCGTGTTTTACCAGATAGGCCACCGCACAGAGCATGCCGGGAATTCCGGGAAGTCCGCTGGCCCCCGCCCGTTTATCAGAAAGCTCATGGGGAGCATGATCGCTTTCCAGTACATCCGCCCGTCCCGCCAGGACCGCGTTGAAGAGTCCCCGGCGCACCTCCTCGCTTCTCAGGGGAGGATTCACCGTATAGAGATACCCCCCCTCCCCGTTCACCATCTCCTCATTCAGCAGCAGATGGTGGGGGGTGACACCTGCGGAGACCCGGCAGGGAAGCTCACTTCGAGCCTCCTCGATGATGCCCAGCACCTCGGCGCTGGAGACATGGCAGATATGCAGGGTTCCGCTGAAGCCGGTGCGCTTCACCAGCGCAAGCTGCCGGCGCACCGAAGCAAGCTCCGATTCCAGCGGCCGCCGCTGCCCGTGGGTGAGGCCGGGATCGTCACGGAACAGGCTGATATCCTCGCAGTGCACCATCAGCACCCCGGCATATTCCTGACTGACTAATTCCCGGTAGACCGCTTCCTGCTGATCTGCCTCAGTTACGCCCAAAGCACCCGTGGAGGGACCGGCGAAGAGCTTCAGTCCCACCGCCCGGGGAAAAAGCTCCCGGACGCACTGCACCATTTCAGCAATCTGGTTTGCATCGGCGGTCAAGCCGCAGTAGAGTCCATGGAATACGGGCATCGGCTCTTCAAAGAGCACCTGATCGGCAAAGGCAATCCTCCGCTCAACCTCCCGCCGGGAGGTCAGAGGAGGCACGGTGTTGGGCATTTCAAAGAGCGCGCTGTAGCCGATTTTTGAGGCAACCGACAGCCCGTGGGCTATGGTCTCTTTATGAGATTCCTCAAAATCACGCAGATGGACATGCATATCTATCATCTGTCCTCCTTCGATCGCTACGATTCTATCACATCCAGAGGCAAAACGGTACCATGCTGACAGGTTAGCCTGCCCGAGCAGCTGCAGGCGCCGCAGATCCCCACCCCGCACAGGCAGGTCTGCTCCAGAGAAAGGAACACCGATGCGGCATCCGTTCCCTTTGCTTTAGCCTGGGAGGCGAGCTCCCTCATGAACACCTCCGGTCCCACCGTATAGAGCGCGCTTGATCCGTCGAGCTCTTCCGCAACCAGGGGGATCACCCGTCCGGGGATTCCCTGATCGGGAACAACGGTCACCGGACCGTACTGCTCTAGGAGGGTCTGCATGGGAGCAGTTACCGCGCTGTCATCGCTGGTGCCGTAGTAGATCACGCAGGATATGCCTGCACGGCTGAGCCGTGCAGCCAAAGCCGGCAGTACGGCGATCCCCGTGCCCCCGGCAACCAGGACGGCCCGCTTTTCCCGGCAGATCGGAGCCGCCTCGCCGTAGGGTCCCCGGACGTAGAGGGTGTCACCGGCGCTCAGGCTGCACAGCGCCCGGGTCACCGGTCCCCGATCCTTGATCACAAAGGTCAGCGGATCTGATGACGCCGGGGAAAAGGGCTTCTCTCCGATCTCCGGAAGCCAGAGGAAGACGAACTGTCCCGCCTCGTAGTCCAAACTTCCCTCCAGGGTTATTTCTTTGACTCCGCCGGAGAGCTGAGCAGCCGAGGCAACGGTAAAGGGCTGAAAGTCCATATCTGAGTTTTGGGAAAGCATCCTCCCGGAGGTGCCGACGGAGGAACCGGTAAGCAGGATTTTTTCAGCTTCCCTTCGGATCAGCTGGGTATAGCCTCCCCACTGCTGCTGGGGAACTTTGCCGAAGGCGCTGCCGATGCCGACCACGTCGGCTCCGGACCGGATCATATCGGCGGCATCGATCCCTGAGGAGACTCCCCCCATGCCGAGGATCAGCGGCTCATCACCCACTGCTTTCCGGATCTCGGCTACCGCATCCAGGGCCCGCCGACGGATCCATCGGCCGCTTTTACCTCCCCTGCCCCCGAGGGAATTGAGAAGAATCGGCTTCCCCGAACAGGGCTCCAGATAAAGCTCCGGGCCGACGGTGTTGATCGCCGCCAGGCCGTCCGCCCCGCTGTCCATCAGACTCCGGGCGATCCTGCCGAGCTCATCGGTGTTGGGGGTCAGTTTTGGAATTATCGCCGGGGCATAGTCATCCCCGAGCTCTGATCTGATCCGCTCCATGTAGGATGAGGCAATTTCCCAGGAGGATCCGATGCTCGATCCGTAACCTGCGGCGGCATGGGGACAGGAGAAGTTCAGCTCCAGAATGTCGGCAGTTTCGGCAAAGCACCGGCCGAGTTCAATGAATTCTTCCGGGGATGAACCGGACACCGAGACATTGAGCACCGCCCGCAGGGGCTGCCTGGCCGCAAGGGCTTTGAGTCCCTCCAGGGCTTCGGTCATGCCGGGATTGCGCAGTCCCACGGAATTTCCGTAGCATCCCGGACTGGGTTCGGTCAGAATCGGCTCCCGGTTCCCCGGATTCGGCCGGGTCTGAAAACTCTTGGTGGTCAGCACGGCTATTGCCGTCAGCTCTTTGTCGGCCCACTGGAGCATATCGCAGGTGGTGGTCACTATCCCCGATACTGTGGACAGGAACACCTCGCCGCGTTCATGGGCCCCGGCGAGCCGTTCTACCAGTTGTCGTGCTGTTTGACTCACAGGCGGCTCCTTAATTCAGCGCGGTTTCACGGTGCAGCTTCACAAATGATTCAATAAGCACCTCAAGCCAGTTTTTTGGAGCCTCCCGGTCCTTCCAGGGATGGGTCAGCCCGCTTGAGCTGTTGATCCGCACCAGGGAGGGATCATATCCGCACTCCTGGAGCAGATCCATCACCTTGACGGCGCTTCCGCCCTGGGAGCCGACCCCGGGAATCAGCAGAGGGATGTCATGGGGGGCAAACTGCCGGGCCAGTTCAGCAAGCTCCCGGGGATTGGTGGCCCCGACCACTGAGCCGACCCCCTGGCAGGAGACGTGCCATTGAATGATCAGTTCAGCCGTCCGGCTGTAGCATGTCCCGCCGTCAACCTCCAGGTTCTGCAGATCCGCTCCTCCGGGATTCGACGTGCGGGTCAGCACATAGATGCCTTTATCCGGGCGGAAGAACGGAGAGACCGAATCACTGCCCATGTAGGGAGATACGGTGACGGCATCGCATTCCCAGCAGGCGTAGGCTTCATGGGCGTAGTTCTCGCTGGAACGGGCGATATCCCCACGTTTGGAGTCCAGGATGATCGGGATGCCGGGAAAGAACTCCTCTATCATATCAAGCACCGCCGCAAGCACCTGGGAGCCTGCGTAGACCCCCTCCCTAGGACGGTCCATGGCATGGAAATACCCGATGTTGGGCTTCCATGCGGCCGGCCGCAGTCCCCGCTTGATCATCGCCTCAAAAATGATAAAGAAATACTCCTCCAGGACCGATTCCCCGTGCTCTCCGGGCGCATTCATCCGGCGCAGCTCCTTCGGCAGGGACTCGAAAACCGGATCAAGGCCCATGCAGAGCACCGATCCGCTCTCTTCTGCACTTTCCCGCAGCAGCATGGAATATTCACGTATGTTACTCATAGGCTCCTCATTACCGTCATTTTTGGCGCCGAAATCCCCTCGCTTCCCCCCAGCCGAAGGGATCGGACCGCCACTGGCTCAGTGCTTCAGCATCCTCATGGTCAATATACCCTAAATCTCCGGCTAATGAAACAAGGTCATCATACAAGAGCAGCGGAATCGGCACACAGGGCTCCTCCAGTTCTCCGAAAACCTGCCGGGAGCGGGAAAGCCCGTAGGAGAAGATCGCCAGACAGTAGGGCACTTTCGCCCCGTTCTCCTGGAGGGTCCGCACCGCAGCGACGGAGCTTCCGCCGGTTGATATCAGATCCTCGATCAGAACCGCCGTGTCCTGCTGGAAGCTCTTCTCCCGGCCCAGTCCTTCCACCGCTCGGCCGAGGCCGTGGTCCTTGGATGATCCCCGGACGTAGCACAGAGGAAGCTCGAGCATGTCCGCCAGGGTCGTTGCATGGGGAATCCCCGCAGTCGAGGTCCCGGCAATCCAGACCGGCCGGCACTCCAGGACTTCCAGAATCCGGGAGAATCCCAGGGCAATCAGCTTCCGCGACTGCGGGTCCTGCAGGTAGGTGCGGTTGTCATTGTAGATCGGCATCCGGTAGCCCGAGGCCCACCGGAAGGGCTGCTGCACGCTGAGCCTGATGGCTCCCAGTTCAAGTCCCCGTCTGGCAAGCTCCAGTCCGATATCATTCCGTATTTCGCTGATCTTCAGATTATCCACAGTTACCTCCATACTTCCTTGAAGGTGTGACTCTCATCGCAGTACAGACAGTGCATGGTTCCTTCATCGGTCTTGATGAAGTGGGGATCCACCCCTTCATGATGGTCCGGATGGGAGATGCACAGCTCGTTTTTACAGGAAAGTCCGCTGATTTTGTACATCCTCGGCGGAGTATGCAGGCGAAATTTCTCCTTCACCGCACCTGCAGATATGATGTTGAGGGTGCTCCCCGGCGTAATTGCGGCAAGCTGGCGGATCTCCTTCTCGGACAGCGGACGATGACCGGGACGGAATATGATTCCCTTGAACTTCTCCCGGCTCTCCTGGGAGGTGGAGACCCATTCCCCGCCCTTCCCGTGGAGTCCGAGGATGGAGACGATCTTTCCCATGTGCTCCCGGATCTCCTGGGCGGTGTCCCCCCGGCAGATGTGGTCGATTACAATTCCTTCGTCGATCGGATGGACCCCTTCGGAGTACCGCTTCACCGCAGGACGGTCTGAGGTGTTCACCGTCTCGATATAGTCCTCAACATCCGGCATCTCCTGGTGCTGCTTCCCGGAGAAGTCCTCTCCGAACAGCCCTGCCAGCAGCCCCACCAGTATGATCCGCACCAGTCTGCCGTTGGCCGACTGACGCTCCCATCCGTTGAGCGGGAGGGGATCAAGAAATCCCGGCAGTTCCGCGTTTTCCTTGTTCCTGGGCAGGGGATGATAGAAGATGGTCCCTTCAGGCAGCATGGACAGAAACCGGTGCTGAAAGGTGATCATCTCCCGCAGTTCATCCTTCCGCTTGAGCACCCGGTCCCCCATCCGCTCCAGCTGGGGACGGGTGAAGTACCACTTGTCTGCAATATGGGACTGCTGCAGGTACGCTTCAATTGAGGGAAAGGTCCTGACGGTGAAGCCGTTGCGCCGCATCTGCTGCACATAATAGTCCGGCATCTCCAGCACATCCGGAGCAATGAGATCCACCTGGACCGAATCGAAGACGTTCAGCCCGTCCGCCTTTGAATGGACCGTCCGGCCGTGGTAGAGATCTCCCACCAGGGCGACATGAATGGAACTGTAGTCCCAGCTGTTGTCCTCCAGGAAGGTGAACTCATCCAGCAGTTCCTGGGTGGGGTGCTCATGACGCCCGTCCCCGGCATTGATAAATGAGGGCTTCCAGGACAGACCGTGCCGTCGGGAATAGTCCGAAAGAGCGTTCTCCAGCCATCGGCAGACTCCCTCCAGCTTGCTGCGGATGATGAAAATCCGGTTGTCGTAGCCCGCCAGATTGATGAAGGTATCCTTGTAGGACTCTCCCTTGTTGAAAGAGGAGCTCTCGGAGCTCAGAGCTGAGAGCTTCGCCCGGTGGAAATGGGCGGCATTCTTGAAGGACTCCTTGGTGCGGGTGCTGTCCTCCAGGAACACCTCGTAGATTCCGAAATCGGGGTCGCTGATCCGGAACCGTTCGATCCGGGCAGGATCCCCTGACTCCAGAGCCTCCTTGAGCTCCCTGGTCTTGGTGAACACATACCGGCGCTCGTCGCGGGTAAAGTCGTTGATAACCGCCATGCTTCTTCCGGCAAAGGGATGGTTCATCTTCACCTCCTTACATTTCTGGTAGTATACAACAGATGCGTCACCTGCACATAAAAAAACGCCGGCATGATATCCGACGTCTGTATAGGGTGCTGCGGGGGTGCGAGTATGATGTGTACCGGCTCTTTTTTACGCATCTGTATTGTCATTTGCACCGGACTATACCAGATGGAAGGCCGCAGGTCAACGGATTTCCGGGCTATCTGAGCGGGACAAGGAAGGAAAGGGTGAATCGGCCGGTATGTTCCTCAAAGAAGGAGAACACAGACTCAGCGTCCAGATCCTGGAGCCTGGTCTGTCCGTCCATCAGGTAGGAGATGCCGAGGGATATCGGATCCAGCATCACATCTCCGGTTATTCTCATGCTCAAAGCGGTGTCGAAGGAAGGGGAGTGTCCCGACTGGAAAAAGTATCCGAACTTGGGACCGGCATATGCGCCTATCCTGAGACGGGACAGATCCATCACCGCTCCCACCTTGGCATAGCTGTTGATCCTGATGCCGCTTTTTTCCTGTTCGCAGTAATCCTGGCAGAAAAACACCAGCACACTGGCAGGAACCGGTCCAACGGTGAACCGGCTGTCCATTCCGAAGGAGAGGTTATCTTCGCTCAGCTGAAACTCATCCTGAATCTGCATCATCAGCACCGGTCCCAGCATACTGGGTCTCACCGGTGATGCAGCAAGCATCACGGAAGCCAGCAGCAGAACCAGAGCAGACAGTAATATCCGTTTGTTCATCATACCTCAGCAGTCCTGTTGCAAAAAAATTTCCCCCGGCAGAAGTAGAGTCTCCCCGCCGAGGGAATGCAGTATACCTGATTAGAATACAGAAAACAATGCGGATACTCCAAACCTGATTTCCGGATCATCAAAGAGATCTTCGGAACTGTCGCCCAGGTTGTCAAATTTGACTCCCGTATCAATAATGGAGAAGACGCTTAATCCCAGTCCTCCGAGCATGATATCGGCTGATCCCTTAAAGTTCACCCCCATATCCAT
>PWKH01000152.1 GCA_003559765.1 Spirochaetaceae bacterium | reverse complement strand
CTTTCAGGGGGAGAGAAAAAGAAACTCATGCTTGCAGTGAGCTATGCCGTTGATGCTCCCCTGCTGGTGCTTGATGAATCTCTTGAGGAAATTGACCCGGAATTCCGCAGGAAGTATGTGCAGTATCTCAAGACCTCGGGGAAAACAGTCATATATTTCGCTTCAAAGATCGATGATATCCTCTCAGAAGCGGCGGATTACTGGTTTGAATTGAGCGACGGAGCTGTCAGAGAATCAAACCGGGAAAGCATAAGCAGGACTTTCAGATTCTCCTCGTCACCCTTCGAACCCTTCCCGGAGCCTGCAGAAAGTCTACGGATAAAAAATCTGACCTTTTCCTATTCAGGAGGGTTCTCCATCAACATTGCAGACCTGCATCTGAGGGCAGGGGAAATTACTGCACTGGTAGGCCGCAACGGCAGCGGAAAGACCACCCTCTGCAGGATCCTCAGCGGACTGATCAAGCCTGACGGCGGGAGGATTGAAATTCTGGGCGGGGAAGGCTGGGAGGCGGCCGATCCTGATATCCTGTCGGCCTGGTCCGGGTATCTGTTCCAGAATCCAGATTACCAGATATTTCTTCCGACAATTGATGAAGAGATCGCCTACGGACTGAAGCGCTCCCGGGTGCCCGCCCAACAGAGAAAGGAACTGACAGACCATGCCCGAGAGACCTTTGAACTGCCGGGGGGGACCGTCCCTCCATCGGTGCTCAGCTACGGAGAGCGCAAGCAGCTGCAGGCAGCGGTGTACTCTGTGCTTCCCAAGGGTATCTATATATTCGATGAAATTGATTCAGCCCTCTCCTTTCCCATGATCCGGCGGATGCTTTCGGCGTTCTATAGAAGAGATGTGGTGATCGTGGTGATAACTCATCAGATGGAATTTGCCCGGGGTATTGCCCGGCGGGTGATCACCATGGATCAGGGAAGCATCAGTGAGGATCGGCAGATATCAGGGGAGGGAATATGACGACCTCCCCGTATATTTCCGGAGACAGCATGCTTCACCGGCTTGACCCCAGGGTGAAGGTGGTGCTGCTGCTGGAGATATGCGTAATCCTGTTCTGGCCGACTGAAGTAGTCTGGTATGCCGCCGCTGCGGGACTCATGGCCCTGCTGCTGCTGATCTCAGGAGGGAGAAGAGGGCTTGCCTCTCCGCTGAAGGCAATTTTTCCCCTGCTGGTCCTGGTGCTGGTGCTTACCCCGCTGTTTCACACCGGAGGGGAACTGCTCTTTGCGGCAGGTCCGATCCGCATAACCTCAGGCGGTGTCCATGAAGCTCTCCTGCTGATATCAAGGTTTACCGGGCTTACCCTGGCCTTTGCACTGTTCTTCGTCACTACTCCCATGAGAACGCTGATCCTCACCCTCCGATGGTACCGGCTGCCCTTTCGTGCCGCACTTGTAATAACCCTTTCGTTCCGGTATATTCCTACTATAGGCCGACTGCTTCAGCATGTACGGGATGCTCACCGGCTTCGTGATCCTATGGCAATGAGAGGTGTCCGGAGGGGCTTTGCTTCCCGGCTCCGTGACCTTCAGCCGGTTCTCACATCAGTGGTTATTGCGTCAATTAAACTCATCCCGGCCCTGGCAATGAGCCTGGAGCACCGGGGAATATCATCCCCGCATCAGCGAAGCAGTTATCACAGACTGGCGGGGAGATGGGAATTACTGAAACATGTCTGCTGGGGACTTGCAGCCGCAGCAGTGCTCGCCCTTCCCATTTGGGTTCGCTGCATCTAAGGAGGCAGGATGGAAGAAAAACAGTACGGCAGTTCAACGATTGCTATGAAGATCGCTATGGCGGCAGTGCTAACGGCAGTAACTGCAGTGTTTACCTTGGCGGTGAGAATTCCTATTGCCCCGACCCGGGGATATATCAACTTGAGTGATGTGGCGATCTATTTCACTGCCTTCACTTTCGGTCCGGTAACGGCACTGATTGCCGGAGGGCTGGGAACAGCGATAGCAGACATCATAGCCGGATATGCGCAATGGGCACCCATTTCCCTGGTGATCAATGCGGTTCGCGGTCTTGCCGTGGGACTCATTATCCGCTGGGCAGTGCGGAACAAGACCGTAAGCGTTCCCGGTCCCTATGATCCCCTTACGGTGAACGGTGTAGCAATTGCCAGTCTGGTCGGCATGGTCATCATGGTGGGACTTTACTTCCTGGCAGGGGGCATCATGGTCGGATTCCCGGCGGCGGCTGTGGAAATTCCCGGAAACATCGTCCAGAATGTTGTGGGAATCTCAGTTGGTACCCTGCTGTCGGTTTCGGTCTTTCGGGCGTATCCGCCGGTGCGGAGGCTGTCCTGGTAGGGCCGATAAACGGATCGCGCTTGACACCAAAGGGTGAACAACGGTACAAGTAATGATACATTTCTTTTCGGCTTATCGACGTACCTAAAAAAATTCAGGAGTAATATATATGCAGCACATTGATGATATCAGGACAGGCTTATCCTTTGACGATGTCTTTCTTGTACCGGCCAGGTCTGAGGTGATTCCCAAGGATGTCACGCTTGCGACCAGGCTTACCAGATCGGTGAATTTGAATATTCCGATTATTTCTGCCGCTATGGATACGGTCACCGAGGCGACGCTTGCCGTAGCCCTGGCCCGTGAAGGCGGTATCGGAATCATCCACAAGAACTTCTCTGAAGAGGAGCAGGCCGCCGAAGTTGATAAAGTGAAGCGTTCCCAGTCGGGCATTATCACCACACCGATTTCTCTCAAGCCCTATGACAAGGTCGGAAAGGCCGCATCGCTGATGAAGCGCTATCATATTTCCGGTGTTCCGATCACAAATGATGAGAGTAAGCTGGTGGGAATCCTGACTAACCGGGATCTGCGGTTTCAGGTTGATTTTACCGTCAGGATTGAGGAGGTGATGACCAAGGACCGGCTGATCACCGCAAAGCCCGGCACCAGCCTTGAGGAAGCCCGAAAGATCCTGCATCAGTACCGCATTGAGAAGCTTCCCCTGGTAGATGAGCACGGGTTTCTCAAAGGGTTAATCACCTTTAAGGATATCATCAAGTCCCGGGACTTTCCCCTCAGCTGCAAGGACGACGGAGGCAGACTTCGAGTAGGAGCCGCTCTCAGCGCCGGGGGAGAAAAGGAGCTCAAGCGGGCTCAGGCGCTGGCTGACGCCGATGTGGATGTACTGGTCGTCGACAGTGCCCATGGCCATAACGTTATGGTTGCCAATACCGTCCGGGTGATCAAGCATCACTTTCCGAATATTGACCTTATTGCTGGAAACATCGTCACCGCCGAGGGGACCAGGGATCTCATTGAAGCTGGTGCTGACGCAGTGAAAGTCGGCGTTGGCCCCGGATCAATCTGCACCACCCGGGTGGTGGCCGGAGTCGGAGTTCCCCAGCTCAGCGCAGTGATGGAAGCTGCTGAAGAAGCGAATAAATATGATGTCCCCGTGATAGCCGACGGAGGGATAAAATTCAGCGGCGATATCGTCAAAGCCCTGGCCGGTGGGGCAAGCACGGTCATGATCGGCAATCTGTTCGCCGGTACCGAGGAAAGCCCCGGTGAGGTGATCAGCTACATGGGTCGGACCTATAAAATTCATCGGGGAATGGGATCAATCAAGGCCATGCAGAAGGGCAGCAAGACCCGGTACATGCAGTTTGACATCGAATCGGATAAACTGGTGCCTGAAGGGATTGAAGGCCGGGTGCCCTTCCGGGGATCTCTTTCCGCCTACGTGCACCAGCTTATCGGCGGAGTGAAGTCAGGCATGGGATACTGCGGATGCGCTACCCTTGAGAAGCTGCGGAAAGAAGCAAAATTCGTTCAGGTAACTCAAGCAGGGGTCAAGGAAGCTCATCCCCATGACATCACGATTACTGAAGAACCCTTGAACTACCAGGTAACGAGGTAACTATGAATCATCCGGAAACAATTCTCGTACTGGACTTCGGAGCCCAGTACAGCCAGCTGATTGCCCGACGGATCAGGGAATCCAATGTGTATTCCCAGATTCTTCCCTATTACGCCTCCATTGAGGAAATCCGCAAGCTCAGTCCGAAGGGAATAATCCTCAGCGGCGGTCCGGCGAGCGTCTATGATGACGGGTCTCCCCGGCCGGATTCAGCAATATTCTCTCTGGGGATACCCATACTTGGGATCTGCTACGGGCTTCAGGTAATTACCGATGTATTCGGAGGCACCGTGGAGCGGCCTGATCGGCGGGAATACGGGTATGCCCATCTTGAATCGATGCGGTCGGTGCCGCTGCTGGAAGGAGTGGAACCGGGAGCCACGGTCTGGATGAGTCACGGAGATTCGGTGAGCACCCTTCCTGCGGGATTTTGCTCCTACGCAAGGACAGAAAACACCAGTTCCGCCGTGGTTGCCGATGAATCGCGGCTGCTCTACGGGGTGCAGTTCCACCCGGAGGTGGTCCATACGCCTGATGGAGCAAGGATCCTCTCGAACTTTGTGCATACCATTTGCGGCTGCAGCGATACCTGGACCATTGAATCGTTTATAGAAGCAGAGATAGCGCGCATCCGGGAAGCTGTGGGAAATCGGCAGGTGATCTGCGGGCTCAGCGGCGGAGTCGACTCAAGCGTTACCGCAGCACTGATCCATAAAGCGATCGGGGATCAGCTGGTCTGCGTTTTCATCAATAACGGTCTGCTGCGAAAGGGGGAGGAGGACCTGGTCCAGCAGGTCTTCCAGGACTCCTTCCAGATGAGACTGGAGTATGTTGACGCCAGAGACCAGTTTCTTGATGCGCTGGCCGGAGTCAGTGATCCGGAGCAGAAGCGCAAGATAATCGGAAAGGTGTTTATCGATGTTTTTGAACAGTCCGCCAGAAAGCTGGGGGAGGTGGACTTCCTCGCCCAGGGAACCCTGTATCCTGATGTGATAGAAAGTGTTTCTGCCAATGGAGGTCCCTCGGCAACCATTAAGAGCCATCACAACGTCGGTGGGCTTCCGGAAGATCTCCGGTTCACCCTGATTGAGCCCCTGCGGGAACTGTTCAAGGACGAGGTCAGGGTGCTCGGCAGAGAGCTCGGACTTCCCGATGAAATTGTAAACCGCCATCCCTTTCCGGGTCCCGGTCTTGGAGTGCGCTGCGTCGGAGCCATTACCCGTGAACGGCTTGAGACCTTGCGGGAGGCTGATGCGGTATTCATTGAAGAGATCCGGACTGCAGGACTGTACGGAGAGATCTGGCAGGCGCTGGTCTGTCTGCTTCCGGTGAAAAGCGTGGGAGTGCAGGGGGATGAGCGTACCTATGAAGAGGTATGCTCGCTTCGCGCAGTGGTGAGCGAGGATGCCATGACTGCCGACTGGTTCAGATTTCCCCCTGAGGTGCTGCAGCGGGTAAGCAGCAGAATCTGCAATGAAGTATCAGGGGTGAACCGGGTGCTCTATGACGTCACCTCGAAACCTCCCGG
>PWKH01000114.1 GCA_003559765.1 Spirochaetaceae bacterium | reverse complement strand
TCACTGAGTTTTTCGCTTATCAGCAGTTCATTTGCTGCCTTCGACTCATCGTCGCTCAGTTTCTCTGATTCCGAGATGATATCCGGAGTGATGCCGTGTTTTTCGATGTCCTGTTCAAGAGGAGTCAGGTATTTGGAAATGGTAATCTTAAAATAATCCTGCTCAAAGGGGAATACGCCCTGTACATATCCTTTCCCGAAGGTGTTCGCACCGATTACGGCAGCACGTTCATTATCCTGCAGTGCCCCTGCAAGGATCTCCGAGCCGGAGGCTGATCCTTCATTAACCAGAACCACTACAGATTTGTCACTGGGAACCTCAGTGCGCGGGGCAGCCCTGAACACCCTGCTTTGATTGGGCACTCGGGATTCGGTACTGACGATCACTCCGCTGTCGAGGAAAAAGTCAGCGATCTGTCTGACTGCGGAAAACTCGCCGCCTGGGTTCTGCCGGACATCAATGATAACTGATTCATAATCGTGCTCTCGGAAATGCTCGATCGCCTCCATCACCTTTTCCGGGGTTACCGGGGTGAACTGAAGAATCTTCAAATACCCGATTTCATCAATCATATCATATTCAACTGTCGGCACCGTAACCTCTTCCCGGGTGATGGTCACTTCATAACTTACATCTTCCGAACGGTAGACCGTAACCGTTACATCTGTTCCGACTTCTCCGCGAAGCTTTCTGGAAGCATCTTCAGCAGTAAGTTTGGATACATCTTCTCCGTTGATATGAGATATCATATCGCCTGCATGAAGTCCTGCCCGATGCGCCGGGGATCCCTGGAAGGGAGAAACAATCGTAACCATATAACTGGAGGGATCATCGGAATCTCTGTGGGCCGGATCGGGCTTAGAAATGTAGGCGCCGATTCCCCCGTACACTCCGGTGGTGGTATCGGTAATCCGGGAAGCATCATCTTCAAAGATATATGAGGAGTAGGGGTCATCAAGAGCGCTGAAAAGGGACTCCACCAGATGCTTGTACATGACCTCATGATCGATTTCATAAATAAAGTTGCTTTCTATGAACCGGTAGAGTTCTTCAATCTTTTCAAGGGTTTCAGCTACCTGATCCCCGTCTGAATTGGAATTCTGCTGCTCCGTCTGCAGAAAGCTTCTCTGGATCTGGGGAAGCAGCTCCTGCTCCAGGTCAATCCCCTCAGCAACTCGGGAGGAGGAACCAAAATGCGCCTGCATCTGTTCATCGGAAAGGGGAGCGGATTCTACTCCGGGAACCACAAATGCTACCGCACTTACCACAATAGCAATAAACACTACTAAATAACCGAAATATTCTTTTCTCATACCCCCAGTATAATAAAATAACAGCCTATTGACTACAATGAATTTGAATCGTACTTTTAGCCAATGGAGTTTGAAGAAACATCCCAGGCGGACGGAACCATAGCGCAGAACACAAAAAGAAGAAAAAACGTATATTCAGTCTTTCTGGTATGGGAATTAGTCAGGTTCGGGCTTGTATGGAATATGACCGCCCGGGCTCTGCATATTGATGCGGATTATACCACTGCGATATATGTCCTGTGGTCTATGGCCCCGTCATTGGCGGTTATTGCAGGATTCCTCCTGCTGTGGATCCATCAGCACTCCAGGCCTCAGCTGTTGTTTACCCTTTTGGTCATGACCAAGGGATTTCAGATTGTCTTCGGTTCAGCTGCCGCACTGCTGCTGATGATTACCCTGGGATACCATCCGCTGTTTTTCCTTGGAGAATTCTTTATTGTAAGTGCAGTTACCCTGGCAGATCTCGGCGTCTGCCTCCTGCTGCTGCGGACCATGAAGAGGCAGAACAAACAGGTATAGATAAGGAGCGGTTATGCATCTGTATATTGATTATCCCTCATGGATTACCCCGGAAGTAATCCCCGGTCTGCCGGTCCGTTGGTATGCGCTAATGTATCTGGCCGCATTCGGTCTTACGTATATTCTGGTGATGAAGCAGGTAAAGGACCAGAAGCTCGGATACACCCATGATGATATCTCTTCATTATTCCTCTGGGCGATCATCGGACTCATGCTTGGAGCAAGGCTCTTCGGCACGGTATTCTATGATCCCACCGGGTTTTATCTCCGAAATCCCTGGTTGATCTTCTGGCCCTTCAAGGACGGCGTATTCGTCGGGTTCCAGGGAATGAGCTATCACGGCGGTCTGGTAGGAGCTGTGGTGGGTGGACTTCTGTACTGCCGGAAGCATCAGATATCATTTCTCCGAATGGCCGATCTGTTCACTGCCGCCATTCCCCTGGGCTACACCTTCGGCCGCATCGGCAATTTTATCAACGGAGAGCTGTGGGGGCGGGTGACCACCCAGCCGTGGGGCATTGTGTTTCCCTATGCACAGCGGTTTTCCACCAGACATGCATGGGTCAGGGATACAGCCGAAGCAGTCGGCATGCCCTATGAAAGCGGTGAGCTTGTAAACCTGCCGAGGCACCCGTCACAGCTGTATGAAGCTGCATTGGAGGGAGTGCTTCTGTGGGCTCTGCTCTGGTTTGTCTGCAAAAACCGGGCAAAATACCCCGGGTTTCTCTTAAGCGTCTATCTGATCGGATACGGGACAGCCCGGTTCATTGCAGAATACTTCCGCGAACCCGATGCCGACATGGGGTTTGTTATTGCCCTGGGGCGGGAGCATGAGCCGGCTGCGCTGTTTCATTCTCTTCTGAATATTTCGATGGGGCAGCTGCTGAGCTTCGGTATGATTGCAGCGGGAATTCTGCTGATCTTCATTTTCAGGAAGCGGGCAGTGATGAGCGGAATCATGCCGGACTGACAGTAAAGAAAGCCGGAGACTGGGAGGTCTCCGGCTTTCCTGTCTTCTTATATGAGGGCGGCGGTTATTCCATCAGCCGGTAAGTCTGCTCAATTTCCTCATCTGACAGTCCGCTGGCATTCCAGATGCCGTTGAGTTTCACCGCTTCCTCCGTCAGCAGAGAGATATCATAGGAATCGACGGCCTCGCCGAGTCTGATCGGCGTGCCGATGGTCTGATACCAGGATTCAAGTACACCGATCACGTCATCTGAACTGAAGGATCCCTCCATGCCGAAAATCTGTTTTCCGAATGTCCTGAGCCTGTCGGTAATCTGAGCTTTTCTCAGTTTCAGGTATGCAGGGGTGACAATGGAGAGACCGGCCCCGTGGGCAACATCATACAGGCCGCTGACGGGATGCTCCAGGGTATGGCAGGGAATCCTGGCCCCTTCCCAGCCGGCAGCTCCCAGACCGTTCCACCCCAGGGATGCTGCCCACATCACCGCTGAGCGGGCATCCAGATCCTTCGGGTTTTTCATCAGCCTGTCCATTGCCTGCCTGACCGCTGTGATCATGGTGAGGGAAAATCCCTCCTGAACCGGAGCAAACGGATCGGTATGGGTGAAGAACCCTTCACTCAGATGGGAAATGATGTCGGTACAGGCAAAAGCAGTCTGCTTCATGGGGATATCAACGGTAACATTCGGGTCCAGTACGGCCACCTTCGGGGCCAGCAGGCTGGTTCTGACGCTGAACTTTTCCTTTGTCTCATCATGGGTAATCACCGAAGCCTCGTTCATCTCGCTTGAAGTTGCAGGCATGGTCATTACGGAGATGATCGGAAGCGCCTGCTTGACGGAAGCTTTCCGGGTAAAGAAGTCCCACAGTTCATCGGCGCCGCCGGTATAAAACCCGGCGGCAATTCCCTTCGCTTCGTCTGCAACGCTTCCGCCGCCGGCAGCGACGATCAAATCGGCATTAAATTCCTGGGCAAGCTTTGCTCCCTCCCAGGTATGAAAGAGTCTCGGGTTCGGGGACACTCCGCCATGCTCCACCCACTCGATCTGATTTTCCTGAAAGGACTTCACAATTGCGTCATATACGCCGTTGCGGTGAATGCTGCCTTTGCCGTAGAGCAGCAGCACCCGTTTGCCGAGTTTCGCCGCTTCTTCTCCGGTTCGGGCGATGGTGCCTTGTCCAAATTCTATGCGGGTCTGCAGATGCAGAGAAAAGTTTTTCATGATATGCCCCTTTTTTTATCGTAAGATGCTTCAACTATAGCAAATAGCGGCATACCTGCCAAGATGATCAGGTATCTGTTTTCTTTTCGGGAATGATGCTAAGGTGCTGGCATCACGGCAAGGAGCAGTACATGAGACCAGTAACCTTTGAGCGGAATGTTATGAAATATCCTGCGGGATCCTGTATGGTTAGTTTCGGAGATACCAGGGTGCTGTGCACCGCATCAGTAGCGCCGGATGTCCCTTTGTTTCTGCAGGATACCGGAAGCGGATGGATTACCGCCGAGTATGCCATGCTTCCGGGAAGCACCGGAGGAGGCAGGAAAAGGCGGGAGCTGATGAAGCGTGACGGCAGAAGCGTGGAAATTCAGCGCCTGATCGGCAGGTCCCTGCGATCTTCGGTCCGGCTGGACCGTCTCGGTCCGGTGACAGTAACAATCGACTGTGATGTACTACAGGCCGACGGCGGGACCCGGACAGCGGCAATTACCGGAGGATGGGTTGCCCTCTACGATGCGCTGCGCGAGATTGCCCGGCAGCAGGGAGCAGACAGCCCGGAGCATTATGTCGCCGGACAGACGGCAGCGGTAAGTGTGGGAGTCGTCAGGGGCACAGTTATCTGTGATCTGGATTACGAGCATGATTCCCAGGCGGAAGTAGATATGAACGTGGTCATGTGCAACGATGCATTTGTGGAAGTGCAGGGAACCGGAGAGCAGGGAGTATTCAGCAGGAAGGATCTTGATGCAATGCTGGATGCGGCGGAAACAGGCATAAAAGCGATATTTGCCGGTCAGAATGAAGCATTAGGCCGAAATGTAACATAGGTGACAGTTCGTTCTTGTGCAGGCATATATACTTGCTGCAGAACAGATATTCTGCGGAGGAATGTATGACTGAAGAGCACACACAGAACCTGCATGCGTACCAAAGATTGAGAACAGCGGTGCAGATTTTCTCCCTGCTGATATTCGTCGGGCTGATGATGCTGGGGCTGGAGCAGTTCTGGCTGATGATTTTTGCCGTCACAGGGCTTGCGGTTTCCCTGATCCGGGGACGGGTATTCTGCGGATGGATCTGTCCCATGGGGACGATGCTTCGGCTGCAGACCTGGATATACCGGAAACTGAAAATCAGAAGATATCTGCCGAAGGCTGCATCACAGGGACACTGGATCCGCTGGGCTGCGGTCATCGGGTTTCTGATTCTGCTGATCACTACGCGACGGCAGGGTCTTCAGATTCCTGTGCTTCCCTATCTCACTCTGGCTGCTCTCGCTGTGTCCCTTGTGCTTCATGAAGCGTTCTGGCATCGCGTCCTCTGTCCCTTCGGGGCACTTCTGTCTGTGACTGCTGGTGCATCTCGAAGCGGTATCGGTATAGATAGAGCAGCATGCACCACGTGCGGAAAATGCGAACGGGTCTGTGCCTCCCGGAGCATAGCCCAAGATGACCAGAGACTGCGCTATAACCGCACTCGGGAGTGTCTTGTCTGCAGATCCTGCATTGATGCATGTCCTCAGGAAGCAATATCCTACGGAAAGCTGGGAGAAAAATAATGCTGACGGGTAACAGAAAAT
>PWKH01000007.1 GCA_003559765.1 Spirochaetaceae bacterium | reverse complement strand
CCGGTCTTCACATCCCTTCCTCCGACAGACAGTTCCCTTCCGTTTTTGCCTTCCTGGAGGACAAGAAGCGAACCGAGACCGATCTTTACCCGTTCTGCAGTCTTCGGTCCGATCAGCAGCTGATGCTTCTGCTTCACATATTTTGCAATTTCATGATCCAGCAGGTTTCCGGCTATCGGAATTGATTCGCATACGACCAGATCTCCCAGGGAAAGAATTCCGACATCGGTCGTGCCTCCTCCTATGTCGATCACCATGGCCCCCTCAGGTGCGCTGATATTTATGCCTGCTCCGATCGCACCGGCCTTAATTTCCTTTTCCATCAGCACATCGGCGACTCCCATCCGGGAGGCAAGGGAATTGAGCGCCTTCTGCTCAATCATAGACACAGCTGAAGGATAGCAGATGAGAATAGTTGAGTTCTTAAAATCAATGGTTTCCATTTGCAGCTGACCGAGCACATGGGTCAGCAGATTAGCCGCCGCATCCAAATCAGCCAACGCGCCGTCCTCCAGGGGATTGACCAGCCGTATGGAATCATGGGTTTTGCCCACCATGTCCGCTGCATCATGACCGGCAGCAATTACCTGCTTCGAATGAATGTCATAGGCCACCATGGATGGTTCATTGAACACTACCCCGTAACCTTCCACATACAAAAGCGTGTTGACTGTCCCAAGATCCACTCCGATTCTTTTTCCGTTTTTTGCCACTGTTTCACCTCTTTGTGTTTTAGTTTGTGTTTTTTAAAAAAATACTTTTTGTAGATTCGCGGTGTATCAGCAGTGAATGATATCCGCCGCTGCTGCAAGCAGCAGCAAGTTTAAATCAGCATGAGATTGTGGGGAGAAGTGGATTTTTATATTGGACTTTCAGCAATGATACCATGGACGATTGAATTTGTAGAGGGATAATTATAAAAATCCCGGCAGACCAGGGAGAGAAATCGGTCTTCCGGGTCTGTGCGCAGGAAGAATTATCAGTAGACTTCCTTCCAATCGTCAATGTTTTCCGCATCGAACATGAAGGGTTCACCCAGGAGCACTTCCGTGCCTCCGTCCATTGCCTCTACCACCTCAAAGGAACCGAGCCTTCCGGCGTCAAAGGTGTCCCCGACTGCTCCGGTGATTTCCCCGGAGGCTACTGCCATAGAGGTATACCCGGAAAGGTAGCCGAGATCAATCGGATTCCAGAGGTACATAAAGGGGCATGCTCCGTTGGTGATGTATTCAGCCATTTCAGAGGGCAGGCCCAGACCGGTAATATGCACATCTCCGATCAGATCATTGTCGGTTACTACCAGGGATGCTGCAGCAATTCCGACCGTAGTCGGCGCGATTATGCATTCCAGGTCTGGATAGGAGCGCAGCAGCGCTTCGGTTTCCGCCACGGACTTGTCCCGCAAATCATCACCGTAGGCAATCCGCACCAGTTCAACATCATCATACCGGGAATCCTTCAGCTCTTCCTGCATCCATTCAATCCAGAGATTCTGGTTGGTTGCGGTGCTGGTTGCCGAAAGGATGGCAATCTGGCCGGCTCCGCCGATCATGTCATAGGCTCCCTGAATCAACGTGCGGCCGATCTGTTCCGGATCTGCCTGGTTCACAAAGACATGCCGGCTTTCAGGATTCACATTTGAGTCAGAGGGAACAACGGCAATTTCTGCATTCATGGCATTACGCAATACTGGAGACAATGCGTCGTAGTCATTTGCAGAAATCCCGATGGAATCCACGTTCTGGGCAATCAGCTGCTCAATAATCTGGATCTGTCCCTCAGCGGTCGGCTGGTCAGGCGCCCTTAAAATTGCCTGATGTCCATGCTCCTCCACCGCCTCGGCGAATCCGTCCATCAAGCGTTCCCCGAAGGGATTTCCGGTATTTTTAAAGATGTAGGCATGTCGTTCACCCACTTCTTCCCGTGCCCCTGCAGAGAACACCATAGCCGGAGCCAGAACCGCGGCAATAACTACCGCAGCTAAAACTGTTACACATACTTTTCTCATACAATTCCTCCTTTTCTTAACCTTGTTCTTACGTTTTTTCGTCCGCCTCGACGCCAAACAGCGCAGGGGACGATTTTTTCTGCTCTTTTCTGCTGAAACGAATGTTGGATATCAGTACCGAAGCGATCAGCAGTCCGCCGATAATAATCAGCAGTACCTGTGCGGACACATTGATCAGGCCCAGCCCGTAGCTGAGATACCCGACAATAAACACCGCAAGTATCGGTCCGATCATTTTCCCTTTTCCACCGGCGGTGCTCACCCCTCCCAGCACTACCATGGCAATCACCTCAAGCTCGTACCCGGTTGCGACATTCGGTCTGGTGCTGCCCATGCGGGAGGTAAGGAATATTGCTGTGACCCCGGCCATCAGTCCGGTCAGCATACTGACAATCATTTTGATTTTTTTGATGTTGATTCCTGAGTAGAGGCAGGCCTTATGGTTATGTCCCATGCCGTAAAGGCACCTGCCGAAGGTGGTCCTGTGCAGCAGCATTCCGAAGATACCTGCGCAGACAATGAAGGCGATGGACATCACCGGCACAGGACCGACGGACCCCCAGCCGAATGATTCAAACCAGCCCGGAAAACCCCCGGCTGCCTGATCTTCCAGAATCACATAGGCAAAGCCCCGATAGATGGTCATTGTTGAAATCGTCACAATGGCCGATGAGAGTTCATGGTAGCGAGCCAGCAGAAATCCGTTAAACAGGCCGCAGAGGCTGCTTACCGCAAGACACAGCACCATGGCCAGCCCCATAGGCATCCCGGCATTGTACGAAACAGCCATGATGACCGAAGACAAAGCCACGGTTGATCCGACTGACACGTCAATGCTCCCGAGAATTATGATGAAGGTCATGGGAAATACAATAAACGCTTTATCCAGAAACGTCTGGGGTGTTCTGATAAACGTGTTGACATTCAGATAATAGGGGGAAAGAAAACTGTTCATTACATGAATCAGGATGAATATCAGCACCAGCAGCCATTCCCACTGGAGAAAAAAGGACTTCCAGTCTCTGGGTTTATCCAGCTGTATCATATGTTCCGGCATACGCGCTCCTATATTTCCCTTCTCAGCAGGGCCTGCTGTTCATTTCGCCGTTTTACCACCACGTTGATCCATACCGCCGTAAGGATCACCACTCCCTGGATTGCCTGCTGCCAGAACGGAGAAACATCGATCAGCGGCAGGGCATTGCTGAGCATCCCGAAGAGCAGCGCCCCCAGGATGACACCGGAGAGTTTGCCGCTGCCGCCGGTAAGGCTGACTCCGCCGAGGACCACTGCGGCTATGACGTTGAGTTCATACCCCATGGCGGTGTTCCCCTGGGCTGAGGCGAACCGGGCTACCCAGAGCACTCCGGCCAGTCCAGCCAAGGCACCCATAATCATATAGACCAGGCAGATCACCCGTTTCTTGGGAATTCCGGAAATCTCTGCCGCATCGGGGTTTGACCCCACCGCATAGATCTGGCGGCCGGTTCTGGTATAGGTGAGAAAATAGTAAGCGATCAGATATATCACGACAGCAATGATGATAAGGTGATTCACCCCCAGGATCCTGCCGGTAGCAATCTGGAGAAAGGGCCGGGGCATCTGATATGCGCTGACCCATCTGCCGCCGCTTACCACGTAGGTAAGTCCCCGAACAATATTCATCATTCCCAGGGATGCGATAATCGGCAGCACATTGAACCGGGACACCAGCAGACCGATAATCGTCCCGATGATCAGTCCGATCATGATCCCCTGCAGCAGGGAAAGAATCGGCGGCACCCCCGGATTGGCCGCCACCGTCATGGCACAGACCATCCCGGAGAGGGCGATGGTTGAGCCGATGGACAGATCAATGCCCCGGGTAAGCAGCACCATGAGCATGCCGACCACCAGGATGCTCAGGATGGATGCATGCACGAGAAGCGTATTGATGTTTCCTGCGGTGAGAAACATGGGATTGCGCAGCTGTATACCAGCGGAAACCAGGACAATGAATCCCAGCAGTCCGAGTTCACGGAAGCTTTCAGCCCCCTGATACATCCGTCTCATTCTACTCAGCATGTCCGCTCACCTCTTGCTGCGCACCCAGTGCGGCTTGAAGTATTTCCTCCTGGGTGGTTTTTCCTGTCTCCAGTTCGGCGCTTACTCTCCCCTCTTTCATCACCACCGTACGGTCGCTGACTCCGAGCACCTCGGGCATCTCCGAAGAGACCATAATGATTCCGTAGCCCATCTCTGCAAGTTCTCCCATGATGTCGAAGATGGCGGTCTTCGCTCCCACATCCACCCCTTTGGTGGGCTCATCCAGGATCAGCACCTTCAGCTCTGCAGTCAGCAGTTTTGCCACAATCACCTTCTGCTGGTTCCCCCCTGACAAATTCACCGCCCGGTCATACACGCAGGACGCTTTGATTTCCAGCCTTCCTCCGAGCTGCTGAGCAGTTTTACGCTCCTGCAGCTCATTCAGCCATCCGTAGGAACTGAATTTCCGGAGGTTTGACAGGGAGATGTTCTTGAACAATTCCCAGTCCATTACCAGACCGTGGCTGTGCCGGTCCTCAGGCAGATACCCGATTCCTTTTGCCAGAGCTTCCTTCGGATGGGAAATAGACAGCAGCTCCCCCTCCAGAAAGATCTTTCCCTGGTCATATCCGGTGATGCCGTAGATCGATTCACAGACCTCAGTCCTTCCGGCCCCCACCAGTCCGGTGAGAGCGAGGATCTCCCCTTTCCTGAGAGAGAAGGAGACATCCCGGAAATATCCCCTCCGGGACAGCCCCTCAACCCGTAAAACTTCCTCGCGAATTCGGACATTGCGTTTCGGAAAGAACTGGGTAATTTCCCGTCCGACCATCGCCTGCACCAGCTGCGTATGGGTCACATCCTGCTTATCCCAGGTGCTGATGTACTTCGCATCCCTGAAGACGGTCACCCGGTCGGCGAGGCGGAACATATCCTCCATGCGGTGGGAGATGAATATCACCGCGACGCCCTCGTCCCGCAGGTTTTCAGTAATGCGGTAGAGCTCCTCGCTTTCCCGGTTAGTCAGCGGAGCCGTCGGCTCGTCCATGATAATGATCCTTGCGTTTACCGAAAGGGCTTTGGCTATTTCCACGGTCTGCTGCTGGGCCACCGAAAGAGTCTCCATCTTCACCTTGGGGTCAAACTGAGCTCCGATCTGTCTCAGGAGATCTGAAGCACGCTGATGCATTTCCTTCCAGGCGATCTTCCGGGTAAAGGGACGGACCTGCTCGTGGCCGATAAAGATATTCTCCGTGACCGAAAGATCAGGATAACTGGTCACATGCTGATAAATTGCAGCTATTCCCAGTTTCTGGGAATCCTTGGTGTTTCGGATTTTCACCGGATGACCGTCACAGAGAATCTCCCCTTCATCGGCTGTGTAGACCCCAGTGATAATCTTGATAAAGGTGGATTTCCCCGCCCCGTTTTCCCCCATAATTGAATGGATTTCCCCAGGGCGGAGGGTAAAATCTACGTTATCCAGGGCTCTCACCCCGGGAAAGGTCTTCGTAATTCCCCGTAGTTCCAGTATAGGTGAGGACACTTTTTTCAGACCTCCTTTCAGCAGACACGTCTGCTGGCTATGCCCAGCAGCGAACTGAGTTTTTCAACCGTATCTCCCCAATGCCCTCTGCCTACGGCAGCAT
>PWKH01000034.1 GCA_003559765.1 Spirochaetaceae bacterium | reverse complement strand
AGGACTTTCCGCTGGAAAGGCTTCGTGCGGCATGGGTGGGATGATAGCGCAGCCGCTGGGCAATGCGCATGATCCGCTCCCTGGTCTCCTCCTTCACCCTCGGGTCCCCGTTCACTGCCAGCGAAGCGGTTGATACCGATACTTGAGCCTCTCTGGCTATATCGCGAATGGTTGGTGCCAAAATTTCTTTTATCGAACCGGTTCGATTTTGCGGAACAGGATACCCCCCTTGGATATCAAGAACCATAGCCGGGCCAATTCCGGTAATGCAGCTCCCTGCAGACAGAATCGAACCGGTTCGATTTTACCTCAATTTATAATGTACTTTATGCTAACCCCGGTTCTGCGGACTGTCAAGTTTTTTATTACACATTTTTTTTTCGGATTTCTCACCGCACTCAAGCCGGAGAAAACATTCAGTTTTGTACTTGACAATTCTTCAGACAAGCAATATGGTTATATATATAAGCATATAAGCTATCGGGAGGATGCCGATGCAGGAGATCCTGAACAGTGAAACTCCGCTGTTCATGCAGATCAAGGAAAAGATTGAGGATATGATCGTGAACCGGAGTCTGGAAGCGGACCAGCAGATTCCCTCGTCCACGCAGATGGTGAAATTCTATCAGGTCAACCATCTGACGGTGCTCAAGGGGATGAATCTGCTGGTCGAAGAAGAAGTAATCTATAAAAAACGGGGGGTAGGCATGTTCGTCAGCCCCGACGGTCGGGAGAAACTGCTGAAAAAACGCAAGCAGCGTCTCATCACCCATTATATTATTCCGCTGATTCATCAGGCGGAAACACTGGGCATATCCACGGAGGAGCTTATGTCCCTGATCACAGAGACCGCAGGAGAGGAGGAGAGGAAGGATGAACAGTGACATCGTACTGCAGGATGTAATCCTGGACTTTAAAGACACTCGGGCGCTGGATGGAATATCCTGCACGATGCATCCGGGAAAGATCTACGGGCTGATCGGCAGAAACGGGGCAGGGAAAACCAGCATGCTTTCCCTGATTGCATCATTCCGCCAGCCCAGTTCCGGCAGAGTGCTGGTCGGAGGAGAAGAGCCCTTTGAGCATGCCCGCCGAATGGAGGATGTGCATTTTGTCTATTCCTGGGATATGAGCGAAGAGGACGACACCATCACCGATGCTCTGAACCACTATGCCCGCTACCGTCCCCGATTCGACATGGACTATGCCCGGGAACTGCTGGCAAAGTTCAAACTGGACGGGAAGAAAGTCATGAACAAGCTGTCCGTGGGGATGCAGGCTGCAGTGAACGTAATCGAAGGATTGGCCTCCGGGGCTCCGGTCACCATCTTTGATGAAGTGCACCACGGCATGGATGCCCCGTCGCGGAACATATTCTATGAATCCCTTCTGGACTGCCGGGAAACCCAGGATCGGCTCTTCATACTCTCCACCCATCTTGTGTCGGAGATGGCCTATCTGTTTGATCATGTGCTCATCCTTGATGAGGGAAAACTGATCATTGATGAGCCCTACGACACCCTTCTCGAACGGGGAGTCACCGTGACCGGAGAGCAGGAGCGCGTCGAGACCTTTCTCCGGGGCCGGTCGGTTATTGACCGGAAACAGCTCGGGGGAACTTTGGCGGCAATGCTGTTCGGCTCCCTTACGGCCGAAGAATCTCAGCGGGCTGTCCGCGAGGGGCTGGATATCTCTCCGGTTTCCCTGCAGGAGCTGTTTATTCATCTGACGAAGGAGGCTGAAGCAAATGAAATCAATCAGCAGTAAGCATATTCGGTATGTGTGTGAAGACAACTACATCATCTACATGATCTGGGCCCTCTGGGGAACTGGCATCCTGCTGGTGCTCTTTGCGGCTGCGGCATGGTTCCTTGAAGCCCTCCGCAGCCTTGAACTGACGGCCCTTGCTCTGATCAGCAATCCCGCCCAGGTATTCATCTTCATTGTAGGAATCATTACGGGTGTCTACATCATCCAGCACTACGTGAGACAGGGAGTCACGCGGAAAAGCTTCTTCATCGGCACAGCAGCCGCAGGTCTGCTGACCGCCGCCAGCATCCAGATCATCGGACTGGTGCTTACGTTCCTGTCCTTCGGGCTGGAAGCGGCAACACCGTTCACCGCAGGGAGACAGCTGACAGAGTATTTCGGAGCTTCCCGCGGGTATCCGGTGACTATGGGCATAACAACCATGGTGCTTACCGCCCATTTCCTGATGGGCTGGATTATCGGCTTCGGATTCTACCGCTACAGGGCTATCGGGGGCTTTGCTAGCATCCTGCTGGGACTGGTGATCCTGGGATATCTCTCTGTGCTTTGGGACAGTCCTTCGGGGCTGGTTACCATCAGCGGCCTCACCCTTCGGTTCCCCGAAGCATCCTCCTTATCTCAGGCAGCGGTTCTCACAGCCGGCATCATGGTACTGCAGCTGACAATGCTCTACCGGATGATCCGCAATACACCGATCAAGGTGCAGTAATATCATGCATGCAGCGGGGAGAACCGCCGCTGCATGCATGCTCTGAGCAGGCAGGAATTTCTGCTACTGCGTCGGGGCCCACCAGAATTCCTGCATATCCAGGTTGCTCAATCCGAGCTCCTTTGCTCTGCTTACGACAGCCCGGTACTCCTCGGCGGTAAGCCGGCTGGAGAGCTCAGGATAATCATATGCTTTGTGAGCGGGTCGGTACTGCGCCATGATGTTCACGTAGGTGTCCTTCGGCAGATTTTTGGCAATCCATTCCATGACCTGCTTTGATCCGCCTATCTGATTCGGCATAACCAGGTGACGAATCATCAGCCCCCGGTACATGATGCCGTCTTCCGTCGGTTTCGCAACTCCCACCTGCCGCTGCATTTCCAGCAGCGCCTCCTTGGTCTTTTCCGGGTAGCTTTCAGCTCCGGCTGAATATGCTGCAGCCATTTCACGGTCATAATACTTGAAATCGGGAAGGTAGATATCGACAATGCCGTCGAGCAGTTTCAGCACCTCCATCCGCTCCCACCCTGCCGTGTTGTATACGACAGGAAGCCGGAGACCCTGTTCAGCCGCAATATCCAGAGCTTTCACGATATGAGCTGAATAATGCGTCGGCGTCACCAGGTTGATATTATGACATCCCCACCGCTGCAGTTCCAGCATAATATTTGCCAGAGCGTTGATGCTGGTCTCCCTGCCCCCTCCCTGGTGGCTGATCTGCCAGTTCTGGCAGAAAACGCACTGCAGCCCGCAGTGGGTGAAGAATATGGTACCGGATCCGCCGGTGCCGACGAGGGGCCGTTCCTCACCGTAATGCGCATGGTGGGATGCGACATGCAGGATCTGCCCCTGGGCTCTGCAGAATCCCCGTTCTCCGTCAAGTCGGTCTGCTCCGCACTCCCGGGGGCAGAGCGTACACGATTCCATCAGGCTCCAGAGCGCTTCTGCCCGCTCTCTCAGTTCTCCGGTGCGGTGCAGCTCCAGATAGGCAGGCTCAAAGTGCATATCCCGTTGTTCAGCAGTCATATCTTGTTCATACTCCTCCCGGTCTTCAGACGGCCTTGCCAGGGCATGGGCATCCCGGACGCCGTAACCTCCTGCAGCCAGAATCAGCAGACATATGCATACGATCATTCGATTCCGCATGCCTGAATAGATTCTCCCTTTCATCATACCACCTCCAAATGCTGTACAAAGCCCTTCCCGGGCTTTGCTCCTCCAATGCTTCAGACCCTGCACCTCCGGATTATGACGTATTCGGGTGTGGGATCAGAATCATGAAGCTGCACGCCTTCAGCAGAACTGCGGTGAGGCAGGTACCGAACAGGCCGAGCACCGGAAGCAGAATCACGCCGGCTGCCATGCCGCCGATCCAGCCGCCGAGAAGATCACTTCCGTAGAGCAGTCCCGCCGATCTGCTTACATCCCCCCGTTCCGCCAGGTGCAGCCGGCTGGCCAGGGGAAACTGCACTCCGACGAGCATCCCGCTGATAAAGGAAAGCAGCAGGATGACTGCCCGGAAAGCCTGCAGCATCTCCGGTGCAGTCATCAGCGGCTGAAATGCGGTAATGATCAGCGGCAGCGCCAGGGCATATGCCATAATGATCAGATCAATCCTGACGAACAGTTTTCTGTGATTCTTGATGTTCGCCAGGTTTGCAGTGACCGCAAAAGCTCCGGCTGCTGATCCCACCATGAACACGGTTACCAGCAGTCCGATCCAGGTAAAGACATATCCGTACATTGCCTGAAAAGCGAATATCAGGGCAAGATCAAAGACCATACCGGTAAACCCTGTCGTCCCGATAACAAAGGGCACCCCGGAAGCGAAACGTAAAGAATTTCTGCGTTTCAGCACCAGGATGCCGCCGATTGCCGCAGCGAAGCCCAGCAGCACATGCTGTATTCCGATATTCCCCGCCCGGTAGAAAAACCCGCGGAGGGCGGGAGAAAAGACGGCATTCCAATGGGATATCGAGTAGAACACGCCGACCGGGGTGAAATCAAAGTTGCGCTTTTCCGTGCGCCCCCGGATGAAGTCCTCGTACCAGCGCATCCAGCCGGGATGGAGTTTGTTCCGGATATGACGGGGGACAAGCACCTGGGGATCAAGACCGCGCTCAACGGTCCTCCGGGCAAACCGGTCAACATCCATGGCGATAATGCTCTCATCATGGGAAGTCAGAAATAAATTGGAGCCGTCTCCGGGAATCACCCGCACATAGGGAAATATATCCTGAACGGTATGATAGACCGAAGCGTTGAGATCCCGCAGCTCCTCGCTCAGATAGGTGAGGGATCCGGGAAGGGAAAACACCAGAATGCCTGCTTCATTCAGACGCTGTGAGGCAAGCAGGAAGAACTCACGGGTAAAGAATCTGTTGCTCTGCAGATCAGCGGGTTCATCAATCCCGACCATAATAATGTCAAAGGACTCCTCCGTGGTCTGCAGAAAACGCCGCCCGTCCATATGACTGACCTCCAGACGAGGGTCTATGAGCTCCCGCTCAGTAAGGGGGGTATGGTATTTCTTCAGCAGTTCAATGAGTCTGGGATCAAGTTCAGCATATGCAATGTGCTGCGTCGTTTGATGTTTGAGTACTTCATTGATGATTCCGCCGGCTCCGCCGCTGAGTATCAGCAAATGCGCCGGATCGGCATGCGCCAGCAGGGGAATATGCACGAATTCCTCTGCATGGAGAATATCCGGAATCGGAGTAACAATATGAGGCACCCCGTCAAGAAAGAAGGTGTACTGACTGTCCTGTTCAACCACACCGATATTACTGAATCTTGAATTCTCATAATGCACGATATTCAGGGGATGCCATTGGGATTTCACCGACTGCCGGTGCAGCGCATCCGCCGGACCGGCAAAGGACACCGCTGCGGCCAAGAAAAGCATACATGCAGCCCCTCCCCAGATCCGCTCCCTGATCCCGGCGGTCCTGCATCCGGGAGCCAGCAGCAGTACGCAGACAAGTCCGTTGAGTCCGGCAATTCCTGCGGCAATATACCAGGTATGGAAATAGGGGATCAGCAGAAATGTCCATGCCGCTCCCCCGACAGCCGTGCCGGCGGTTTCATACACATACACGCTTCCGACACTGGAGGCATCCGCAGTCGTACAGGAGGCAAACACCCGGCATCCGTAGGTGAACAGAGCTCCATGGAGCACGCTGACCGGCAGCAGAATAAGAAAGGAGCT